>NZ_RCBY01000009.1 GCF_003838195.1 Okeania hirsuta | reverse complement strand
TCAACCAGAAAGTCCAAGAAGTAGGGCAAAAACACCCAGAGGCCACAGTTGAAGTCTGGGCAATGGATGAACATCGCTTACGGTTAAAAAGCTCTACATTAACTTTTGGTAAAATCCAGTAGTAAGTTTCACCATTATTTGGATTCACAAAGCCGTATAACCATAGCCATTGGTATTTCCAGTTAACATTGGCGATCGCCATGCCGAGATTGTTAAAGCTAGAACCACACAAAAGTATCGAAGAGTTGGAAAAACTCTACCGACAAACTCAAGACCCAATAGAACGAACTAGATGGCAAATCCTCTGGTTGATAGCTAAAGGCCACAAAGTAGAAGAAGTGGCTGAGGTTACTGGATATCGGCGTGGTTCAATTTACAGAATTGTAGGGCGCTATAACCGATTAGGTATTGATGGATTAAAAGATCGTCGCCATCAACATCAGGGGCCGGAGACCTTACTCTCAGAAATAGACCAAGCTTTCCTATGGCAAGCACTACAAGAGCTTGGTCTATTTCTGAGAGTAAGGTCTCCGGCCCCTGATGTTGATGGCGACGATCTTTTAATCCATCAATACCTAATCGGTTATAGCGCCCTACAATTCTGTAAATTGAACCACGCCGATATCCAGTAACCTCAGCCACTTCTTCTACTTTGTGGCCTTTAGCTATCAACCAGAAAGTCCAAGAAGTAGGGCAAAAACACCCAGAGGCCACAGTTGAAGTCTGGGCAATGGATGAACATCGCTTACGGTTAAAAAGCTCTACATTAACTTTTGGTAAAATCCAGTAGTAAGTTTCACCATTATTTGGATTCACAAAGCCGTATAACCATAGCCATTGGTGGCCGAAAATTCAGGTTTAATTACTCCGATGCTACCGGATTTGATATAACTCGTCATCAAACATTTGACCTGATAATTCATCTTTTTTGAGATGTTTCCACTCCAGCTCAATTGGGTTCATTTCTGAGCAATACTTAGGTAAAAAGAATATATACAAGCCCTGGCTTTCCCATTTTGACCATAATTGTTGTACCTCTCGACATCTATGTATTAGTCCGTTATCCTGAACAATTATCCTCATACGCCCAGTTTTGGCAGTTTCTTGGGCTTCACGCTCCATCATTCGGATGTAACACTTGCGGTCTACACCGCCAATTACTAAACCGTAAACGAAACTGATTAAAGGTTGAAGAAAGCCAATAATGCTTAATCTACGACCACGACGCTTTGTCTGTTCTAGGCGTTTTTGCTCCCCTTTAAAGTAGTAGGTATAACTCGGCTCGCTCCACATACAAAATCCAGACTCATCTAGGTACTTGAGGTCTATTTCTCCTGTAGCTGCAGCCAATTGCAACAGATCTAAGTCGGCTTGCTTTATTTCTTTGACTCTTGGATCTTGTTTCTGTTTATGACTTTTTCTGGCCTGCTTCCAAATGACCCCCTTTTTTTGAGTATCCGACTTAATCTATCAGGACTCAATTTAATTGCGCGATCGCTTTATAATTTCTCTGCTAGCTGATGACTGTTGTATGTCCGTGGTTCCTTGGTGAGGCATTCTTCCAAAAATTTCATATCACCTTCAGTCCACTTAGGTTTTAAACCCCGACCTTGTGACTCCCACAGTCCTTGTAAGCCAAATTTTTGCCATTTATGTAACACTTCTCTTACTGTTTGTCTAGCCCAATTAAAATGAGCAGCTATTTTTTCTACATACCACCCATGTGCATTTAATCTAATCACTTCTGCTCGGTCTTTGACTTTCTGTGGTACGTCCGCAGTTCTCAACTTCTGTAGACTTCGGTCTTGCTCACTTGTGAGAAAAACCCTTAAACGAGCCCCCATGTATAAATTTCCTCACTCAATAGAGATATTATCCATATTTACTTATCTTTACATAGTTTGGTTTATTTATACCAACTTACTTAGTGCTATAATTTTCAACCGCTAAAATGAAATTTATAGCGGGGGTCGCATCACCCTATTTCTCCGTCTAGAAATAGAGATATGATTACCGAAAATTCTCAGAGAAAAAAGTTCTGACTTCTGAGTTCCTATTTCTGACTTCAAGCGCAGCGATAATCCCGCCTTCTAAAAGTTTTCTGGCGGGCTAAATTTGATGTTGATCAAATCTCAAAATTCAAAATTCAAAATCAAAGTATACTTAATTTTGAGAATCTACTGTTGGTTCAGAATCATTATTTGTTTCACCTTGCTCATTAATTAATAATGCTACAGGAAAATGATTCAGTACATTTCTAATCCATAAAGTATCCTCTTTCTCTTCTTTAAGTTTTTGTTGAGTAATTGCATTTTTCCACACCAAAGAAGAACCAGAAGGTAAACATATTCGAGTCTCACGCCATACTTGTTCTCCTAAAGGATTTTCTCCTTCTTGAATCAACTTAGTTAATAATCTGGGAGCTATAATAATCGCTGTACTATCTCCCCATTTTCTCGAGAAAGCAACTATATGATCTTTCAAACTACCCATAACAATTAACTTTTGGTAATCTCCTCTTTGAAATAAATCCAAATACTCTCGGCGTGCCTGTAAAGCTTGGTAAATTAAAAACATTTTAATCTTACCAGTCTCTGGAGTTTGCAAAAGTTCTTCAATCAATCCTAAAATATCGGACTCTATTTTTGTCTTAATTTCCTTCAGAAACTCTGCTCTTTTTTCAAAATCAACGGGACGACGGTTATCAGGGTCAACAAGACTCAAATCCCACAATTCTGTACCTTGATAAATATCAGGAACTCCAGGAGAAGTAAGTTTCAAAAAAGCCTGAGATAAAGAATTAAAAACACCGTAATATTGAACCTTACGTTGCAGAGGTCGGAAAGCTGGTAAAAATTCATTATCTTCTGATTTATTAAGTAGATGTTCTACAAACTTAATAAGTGAACTTTCGTAATCATCATCCGGTCTTAACCAACCTGTATTAACTTTTGCTTCTCGAATTGCTTTAATAATATACTCTTTAATCCTTTCGACAAAAGTTGGATATTCACTTTCATCAACAGGAAAAGCACCTAACAAAGTCTGATATAAAAAGTATTCATCATTAGATGCAGGAACATCTAAACCTGCTACACAATCTTTTTGAGGAGCATTAATTTCCTGCCATTTCTGTAGATAACTTTCCCATTCTCCAGGAATTTCTGATAGTACATTAATTCGCGTTCTGACATCTTCCCCACGTTTTGTATCGTGAGTAGAAGTTCCACTCATAGTATGAGGCCAATACGCAATACGATGTTGATTAAATCCATGAAAATCTTCAACTGAAACTCCAAATTTACTAGGAGTTGAACCAACTTCATTGAGACAAATAAGTCGATTATAAACATATAAAACAGTATCTTCTACACCCTTTGCCATTAAAGGTCCGGTAAATTGTTGTAACCGCATCACAAAATGTAGCCATTTATCTTTATCTTCCTGGTTTAAATGTTCATCAAATTCAAACAACAAAAACTTCTCAATAAAACTCAATTCATTCAAAAGTTCATTGATAAAGAAAGGAATTTTCTCTTTCGTTTTAGCAATTACTCTCTGAATACATTCTCGATCTGCCTTACTAACCCCTTCTTTACTAACATAGGTCCGATACACCGGAAACACCGACATAACTTCTACTAAAGCAGCTTTCAAACCAAAAATAGTAAAATCACTGGCATATCGATATTTACTAGAAATATCTTTAAGTAAGTGAGCTAAATTATCAATATCTCCGGCTAAATGTTTGTTAATAATCAGCCTTTGGTTTTGATCAGCTAGCTGCCCATAGTTAGAAGTACCTTGAATAAACCGAGAATAAATTTGGTCGAATTCTTCTTCCTTAAAATGGTCACAAAAAATACCATTAACATAGTTTAAAAAATCATAACCTGTAGTTCCTTGAACCGGCCAATTAACAGGTAAATCTTCGCTAGGTTCAAGAATTTTTTCGACAACTATATAAGGAGCATTTGCTTTTTCTCTCAGTCTGTTTAAATACTGAGCAGGATCGTACAGTCCATCAATATGATCGATTCTCAGACCTGTAAATTTTTCCTCTTTTAACATTTCTAAAATTAGAGCATGGGTAGTATTAAATACTTGTTCATCTTCTACTCTGACTGAAATTAAATCATTTACTGTAAAAAATCGTCGGTAGTTTAATTCTTCATTACCCACTTTCCAGAAAGATAGACGAAAATATTGCTCGGATAATAATTTATCTAATAAGTCAAAACTTTCTGGCTTTCCCGGAACCCCGTTAAAAGTCTCTATATTTTCTTCAACGAATTCTTGAATATGTAGATTTTCATTCCATAATTCCCACAACATCCCTTTGATGAAGCTAATTTGGTCATACCTTTCTCTCCCCTCAGCTCCAGAAGGAATATATTTTAAGCTATAGAGAACTCCTTGTAATTTAACAAAATCTTGGTTTTTTCTGCCTAATTTATTTCTTAATTTGCCGATATTGTAGGTTAAAACTTGAGTATAAGAATCAATTCTAATCGGAAATTGATGATCATAATAGTTAACAGTTAATCCATTTTGGCCGTAATTAAGTTTTAACTCTCCACTTTCCAAACAATCTCCATAAAATTTACCTAAAAAAGGTGCTAAAACTCTACCTTTGATACCTTCATAAGGATGATTCCAGTCAATATCAAAATAGTCACGATATTGAGATTCAGGACCATTTTCTAAGACATCAACCAGAATATGATTTTGGCTGCTAAATGCCATATGATTAGGCACAATATCTTGTAGCCATCCCATTTGATTACTGTTAATTTCTGTGACTAGTTCAGCAAATTTTTCTTTGCCACCTAATTCAGGATTAAGTATATTAGAATTGACTACATCATATCCATGGTTGCTTCCTGTTTTTGCTTTAAATATAGGAGAAGCATAAATATCAGAAATTCCTAGTTCCGCTAAATATGTAACTATAGCTTTAGCTGAATCAAAGCCAAAATTAGGAGTAAATTGAATTCTATAGGTCGTCATGGGAATTCGCATAGTTAATATAGAGATAATTAAGTGTGATTAATTGACTGTTAAAAGTTCATAATTTTACGTTTAACAGATAAATATCTGTTTTTCAAACATTTAGGAAAAGGATAAATCTGAAAAATTCCTAGTTTGGCTAAATATAAAACTACGACTTGATCTACTTCCAAAGTCAAAACTATAAGTAGATTAAATTATATAATGTCGTTATGAGAATTCGCATAGTTAATATAGATATAAATATAGCAGTTTTCATTCATGTTGACTACAAAACTTCAGCTCCCGCTGCCTTTCAGCTAAAATCTCTGTATTCTATGAAACATGAAAACTGCTATAAGTGTTGATTAATTAGTTCTTAAAAGGTAAGCTTTTCCTAGGTCATGCTCCGCAAACAGCTATTAGCATTTCCTAGGTTATGCTTCGCAAACAACAATCAACTTTTGAACATATTCAAGCAAGAATTGAGGTTAGGTTATAGCCAATTTCATTAATTAATTTTAATTCTCCTTGGTGGATAATTCCCCTCTAGTATGATCATGAGTTAATAACAAATAGCTGATGGCTGACTGCTGAATGCTTACGTTAAAAGTTCAAAATTTCACGTTTAACAGATAAATTTTTTTGAGATATTAAACTTTATATTTATTCTTCATGTAGCCCAAATATAATTAAAATTTGATAGTAGTTAAGCTTCAATGAAGAGAAACGCCTAATTTCCGAAAGAACCCCGAGTAATGCTTGACAATAGCATGATTATTCTTGAGTGATTCTGCCAAGGTAGAAGATGTTTGTTTGCTGCCAAAATAATAATAAATATAAGCAATTGCTAGCTCCATAAGTCCTTTCATTAAATCCTTGTTAATATTACCTACAAAAATACAATCATCAAGTACCTCCGTAATTTTATTGATTGCATATATCTTCTCAGCAATACTAAAATTATCTTCTGCGAGTTTACCAAGAATAAATGATGGTCTTTCTTGAACTATTTTAAAATATATAACACCATCAATCACATGGTATAAAAATTCAATATAGGGCAGGATTATGCCAGTAGAATAAATTAACCAAGGAAGTCTTGATCGATAAAAATATTGATTAACAACAATAGTTTTATTGACACAAAAATGAGGAAAAATTTCTTTGACAATGTGTTGCCATACTTTTAATTTTTTGGCTATATCAATGTGAATAATCTCAATGGGTTTATGTTGCCATGACAATGTAGTAATATCTCCATTACAAACATTAACATAGTCAATCAAAGTCTTACAGTTTTTTTTGAAATATGTGTAAGTAGGAGTCTTGTTTTTGAACTTCTCTAGTATTTGAGAAATAAATTTTGCCTCCTCTAGCTGCAATTTTTTGTTTTGGAGTTGTAAAAGCATCATAGGCATAAATTCTAGATTTTTTCTCTAATACTTGTTGATTTTTTGATAATTCCAAGGCAAAGGGATATACTGTTCCTGCTACTCCTGAACTAAGATCGACTATTTCTCCAGCACCAGAGTAAAGGCAACGAGAGAAATACTTAAAAACTTTTATTTCCCTTATGGAAGTCATGGAAGGAGGTAATTTTTGAAAAATTGGAAAAGACTCAGAAAAAACGTTTTTTGGGAAATTTATCATGAATTTTTAAGTATTGTATTAAATCAAGACTCAACAATATACACTAAAATTGAGAAATCAATTTCACTGACACTCGACTAATGTCAATAAAATATATTTTGAGTCGTTACGATCAATTATAGGTGATGTTGGCCATCATAACTTTTAAACCTAAAAATAGATATCTACGATAATCAAAAATAAAATCAATTATCCCGCAAAAATCATCAATTCTTTCTCCCTACTCCCTCTTTTCAGGAGAGGTCTAATGTATGTTCTCTGGGGAATGCTCCGATCAAGTCTCATAAAGAGCAAAGCTTAAAGGATTAATCGTCACGGTTTGTCCAGATAATAATTTTTTAGGTAAAGCAGCACCTTCTCCCATCCATTCTCGGTCTGAGGAATTAATCAGCTTTTGCCAATTTCCTGTGGGTAGTTGAGGTTCAAATGTCACAGAATGCTTTTCAAAATTCATCAGACTCAATACACTACTTTTCTCTCCCCACCTGTGAAGCAATAAGACATTTTTATCTGCTAAACTTTTTACTTCTATTTGAGAGATGTCAAGCTTAGCTAATACTGGAATTTTTTTCCGTAGCTCAATTAAGCGTTTATAAAAAGAACGTAAAACTCCATATTTACCTTCCCTGGATTTTTCCCAATTTAATTTAGAGTCCATAAATACTTTTTCACCTTGAGGATCGGGCACTTCTCCAGACCAATTGAAAGACTTAAATTCTTCTGCCCTTCCTTTTCTCACTGCTTCTACTAAGTTAGGATCTCCATGACTAACAAAATACATAAAAGGAGCTTCTTCTCCATATTCTTCTCCCATATATAACATTGGTACAAATGGAGAAATTAAAACTGCTCCTGCTGCTAATTTTAATCCTTCAAAATCTACTAAAGCTGATAATCTTTCTCCTATTAATCGATTACCTATTTGGTCGTGGTTTTGAATACAAATTACAAACTTTTCTCCGGCAAAACCAACCGTTGAATTACCATGATTTCTCTGGCGGTGAGGTGAAAATTCTCCTGTATAAACATATCCTTCTTTATAAGATTTTTTCAGAGATTCTATACTCTTAAAATCAGAATAATATCCAGAACTTTCTCCTGTTAAAAGACTGTGCAGAGAGTGGTGAAAATCATCGCACCATTGAGCATCGTGACCAAACCCTCCTTGTTCTTTTGAACGTAAAACTCGCACATCATTTAAGTCACTTTCCGCAATTAAATAATGCTTCCTTCCATCATTTTTACTAAACTCTTCTACCCTAGCAGCTAACTGTTGTAAAAAAGGTTCGGCACTCATATCATAAATGGCATGAACAGCATCTAAACGTAAACCATCAATATGATATTTATCTAACCAATACAAAGTATTTTCAATAAAAAAATTACGGACTTCATTACTATATGCGTCGTCAAAATTAACAGCATTTCCCCAAGGAGTATGATACTTATCCGTAAAATAGGGACCATAATCCCAGAGATAATTTCCCTCTGGACCAAAATGATTATAAACAACGTCCAAAATTACAGAGATGCCTACTTGATGACAAGCATTAACAAGCTGCTTTAGACCATCCGGCCCACCATAAGAATGTTGGACCCCATAAAGATAAACTCCATCATAGCCCCAGTTGCGATCGCCTGGAAATTGAGCTACGGGCATAATTTCTATAGTGTTTATCCCTAAATCTTTTAATTCTGGCAACCTCGGAATAATTGCTGCAAAAGTTCCTTCGGGAGTAAAAGTACCGACATGAAGTTCATAGATAATCATTTCTGCCAAAGGGATACCTTGCCAAGAAGTATCATTCCAGGTAAATTTTTGATGGTCTACTACTTTAGAAGGACTATGTACTCCTTGAGGTTGCCAGTTAGAGGCTGGGTCTGGTCGGTCAGTTTCTCGGTCTAATTGATAAAAATATAGAGTTTCCGGGTCAATGTCTTTTGCTTCTCCTTGCCAATATCCCCATTCATCTTTTTGAAGTTCAATAAATTTTTCTTGGGGATGTACAATATGTACAGCTAACTTTTCTCGTAGAGGTGCCCAAACATTAAATTGGCATTTATTTGTTTCTGCTGAATAATGGCTACCGATTTTCATAAATTTATATACTCTGAGGGCGTTGAATTTTTTATAATAATGTTGTCTAATTTTAGACTACAATTTCATCTGTTAATTTACTCACCTCTTAAAACTAAATTACTTTTTTAAAAAAAAATTATCAATTCTCCTTCCTTTTCATTTAAATAATTTAAAACTACAACGTTATAGTTATGAGTGTCTCATTAGTTAGTACCACCGAAGCGGCTTTTCTTCTAAATATCTCGACAGGTAGATTGCGTTTTCTACTAAATACTGGCCGAGTTATAGGTGCGCGTAAAGTCAAAAGATTTTGGCGAATTCCTTTAAATCATAGAGGAATGCCAGAAATTACACCTGGTCGTCGTGGCCCTGAACCCACTTGGAATAAAAATCAACGCACAGCTAATACTTTTATTCATGTTCTGCGAAAGACTATAGATTATAACCGAGACCATGGAACCTCTCATAGAGCAGTCGCCGTAAAAGTAGGAAGTAAAAAAGATTATTGCCACGCTGTAAAAATTCATGGGCCTTGCCAGATAGTGTATCAACCCCATCAACCTAATAGAAGTCAAGCTGGAGGTGCCCGTCTGTGGATTGAAGTAGAACCGGGAAATATAGTAGAGCGAGTATATTTCAGTAATGGAGATTATGGTCCGCCTCCGGAAGTAGTTCAGCAGCGGGTAAAACAAAAAAGTCGAAAGGCTAAACACTGTATATATGCAACGTTATAGTTTTTAACTACTATATATAGTGGTTTTGGGTAGATTTAGAGTTAAGGATGTGTGGCGATCGCTCATCCTTAACTCTAAATCTTCTTCAGGGAAGATAAGAATATTACAACGGTTTTCATTTTGGTAGACCAGTGTAAGGACGAATGGCTATTCGCCCCTAGAGAATAGTGTCTAATAATCAATCTTTATCTTTTGCGGATTCTGTAATAGGGAGAATTGAAATAGTAGCACCTGGCTTACTATTGGAAACTGTGTTGAGATTCTCTGCAAGCCAGTGGAAGAATTCAGGGAATTTCAAACCATTGAGCGACTTAGGTTGTGTTTGTGGAGAAGCAATTTCTCTGAGGTTAATCATATCTACTCCCTGAACACCGACTAGAAAAAAATTGAGTTTATTTGCCTTTGCCGCTTCTTTCGCACGCTGCGCTGATTTTTGCCATTCCTTATCCATTGTTTGCCAATTGCTGTCAGTTGGAGGTATACCTATAATATAAAATAACCAAGGTTTTTGAGAGTCCTGAATATTATTGCTTTAGTAATTATTCTGATAATTGTCTATTTTTCGCAATGCTAAATTAATTCCCTCACCCATCATCGTTTCTCCTTCAGCTTTGAAAGGAGATGGGGCAAATTTATCCATATTCACAAAATTTTGAATTCCTTGCCCATTACTATTAGAATTTATGATAGCTAATTCCACAGATTGGGATATTTTGCTACTTGGTTCAAATTCTTTTTTAAAAGCAGCAATTCCAGCATTTAAGGAATCAATACGTTCACCAGACATCGAACTAGATGTATCTACTACTAGAACAATTGGAATCTTAAGTTCAGCGGAGTGTGCTGGTCAACTTTTCTTTTCTAAGTTTGGGGGAAGAGAATGTGTTGTTGGCGATCTGGAAAGTAATGGCGTGGATGTTCCTTGGTTAAGTTGAAGGTTGCCTGCAAGTCCAGTTAAATGTTCTATTTGCAATAAATTAAATAAATTTGACGCAGAGTCTCCTGAACCACTATTACCACCAGTCATCATAATTTGAGGATAATTAATTTGGGTTTGAGCCAGTGCATCCGACCATTTTCCTTGTATTTCTATTTGAGCATAAAGTTCAGGGTTAAGAGTAGCAACTTTGGTATGAACCCTAATTTATTAGATTAATCCACAATTAAAAAAACGTGGTAAGAGAACTTCAAAAGTTTCTTTCCAGCGAATGCGGTTGATTTGGTAATTTTTTTGATCGGGAAAACTTAAAGAAGGAAGATGTCCTGGTTTTGCTTCACTAGAAAAATTAAAATCATCATACCTTTCTATCCATTTTCTACCATCATACCAACCGATATATTTTGCAAATTTGTTCTTGTAAATTGAAAAATTAAATTCTCCTGGCCTGCCTTTACATTTACACCAAATTTTTGCTTTAACACTGAAACCAAAATTACCGTTGCTGTATTCAAACCAAAGTTTATCCATGATTTTTAATGCTTCATCAGGTATTTTTTGTATGTCTTCACTGTCTAGCCGTGTTATCAAATCTCTATTTTTTGGAACGTGATTAGAACTTTCAATACTGTCAGCAATTTCTATCATTAATCTCATAGTTTCTAAATCAGCTTCTTTCCACTTTTTTTTTTGCAGAAAATCTTCTAATTTACCATAAATTTCTGGGTCGAAATTTGGTTCTAAAATAGTAGTTTCTTCTGGTTTTTGTGGAACCTGCCGATCTATAGGTAATTCTATAGGAGGAATTGATATTGGTAGTATTGATAGTTCTGGTAGTGGATATGTAGGAGAAATATTAATTTTTTGATTTTTATCTTGTTCCAGTATATCTCTAATTTCTTTTAATAAGGTAAGACCTTTATTTTTATGATGTAATTTACTAAAAATTTTATGCAATTCGTCTATATTTAGACCATTACATAGGCTTAAAAAATCAGATAAAATTACTCGCAGAGATTCATTTAGCCTCAAGTTACTAATATCAAAGCCCCCTTATTCTAGAGTATTTATAAATAATTCATACCTTTTATAAACTTGTAAAATATCCTTAAGAATTTCCTCTTTAATATCTTCATATTTACCACTTCGTTGTCTAATCTTCTCTAGAAACTCTTGAAATAAACTAGCCATAAATATTTTCTCATTCCCCTATTTTCTTAATCACTTGTTCCTGAAGCATCAAGCTTTTTACCTTTAAAGGTTCACTACCTGGATTTTTTTTACTTAAAGCATTAAATATTTTAGCTTGTTGATTTAATCCCTGACCAGAACATCTGCTTAAAAAGTTGGAAATAACAACTGGTAAAGCTTCATTAGTACGAAGTTATCCCACAGGAAAATCAGCAGAAATATGTGCTAAAAAAAGTCGGGTATCTTTCTCGTAAAATTTATAAAGTTCATCAGCTAAAACTTCATCTGTAATCAACCCACTTGCTTCTAACTTTTCCCTATATGGTTCCATCAAAAAAGGAAGATTTTCTTCTAAATCTGGGCTAGATAATAACGCCGTATTTTTAGCCAGAACAGAAAAACAAATTTCCATTCCCAAGATAAATTGTTCTCTTAATTCCTTTATATCGGTTCTAGCTTCAAATATTTCCTCAAGAGTTTCACGGCTCACGTTTTCTACTTTGCTAATCATTTCGTCTAGTTTAGCTTCACGGTTTTCTATTTGTTCATCTTCATAGAGACTAAGAACACCTTCAAAAAGAGGTGCTAGAGGACCAGCAAATACACGACCTGCTTTAGCTGAAGCTTTCAGATAGTTTTTTGCCATTTTATTGAAGTACCAGATTATTTTTTTTTATTGAACATGAATAGAAAAATCTACTCTTTATCCTTTAGTCCTAAAAGACTATAGATATACAATACCTAAGCTTGAATTCTTGCTTCTCCCATACTGTATTGATTTGTTAGTGGCAATACTTATATATCATTTATATCATTTGATAAATTACCAATTCCAGATAACCTATAATGAATCAAATTTGAACAGAAAATTAAACGAATGATTTTTTCATTCATTGGGTGCATCTAAATTTTGAACAAAGCCAAAAATTTATTGCTTTTAAGGAAAAAGCAATAGGCAACAGGCAATAGAAAAAAAGTATTTTTACAAATATCTAAGATGCATCCTATTAATTAAAAAGCTGAGAGCTGATAGCTAATACCTAAATGCTTACAAATAATTTTTCATTCCTTAAAAATATGAGAGCTGACTGCTAATAGCTGAATGTTTATAAACGCCGTAAAACAACAATTGAACGTTCCATAACAGGAATAGGAACCTCAGCTTTATATTGCTTACCATTCTCCACAAAACGAGACTTACTCGTATCAACAATAACCACCCAATTTATATCTTTAAACTTAGGAGGAATTGTAAACTCTATCAACTCATAATGAGCATTAAAAAATATCATAAAACTATCATCAATAATCCTTTCCCCACGTTCGCCACTAGCAGGAATTTCCTCTCCGTTTAAAAATATACCAACAGCTTTAGCAAAATCAATATTCCATTGTTCCTCAGTCATTTCTCCACCATCAGGATTATACCAACCTATATCATTTACATCCGAACCATGAATAGCACGACCTTGAAACCACTTACGTCTATGAAATACTGGATGTTGACAACGGAAATAAATTAACTGTCGAGTAAAATCTAATAAATCTGAATTTTCTACTTGTAAATTCCAATCCAACCAAGAAATTTGATTATCCTGACAATAAGCATTATTATTACCATTTTGTGTCCGCCCAAATTCATCTCCACCTAATAACATTGGTACGCCTTGAGATAACATTAAAGTCACTAAAAAATTACGCCTTTGACGGTTTCTTATATTTAGTACATCGGGGTCGTCTGTTTCTCCTTCTTCTCCAGAATTCCAAGAACGATTATATTCTTCTCCATCATTATTATCTTCCCCATTTGCTTCGTTATGTTTTTCGTCATAACTAACTAGATCGTTGAGAGTAAAACCATCGTGGGCAGTTACAAAATTAATACTCGCATGAGGTAATCTACCATTAGCAGCATATAAGTCAGAACTACCTGTAAAACGATAGGCAAATTCAGATAATGTTTCCTCTTCCCCTCGCCAAAAATCTCTAACTGCATCTCGATATTTACCATTCCATTCTGACCACAAGAGGGGGAAATTCCCAACTTGATAACCACCTTCTCCCACATCCCAAGGTTCCGCAATTAATTTCACATTGGAAATAACCGGGTCTTGATGCACAATATCAAAGAAAGCTGCCAAAGTATCTACGTCATATAATTCTCGCGCCAAAGCTGAAGCTAAATCAAATCGAAAACCATCCACGTGCATTTCCGTCACCCAGTAGCGCAGACTATCCATAATTAACTTCAATACCTGGGGGTGACGAACGTTGAGAGAATTACCACAACCAGTAAAATCCATATAGTAGCGGAGTTCATCTTCTACTAAGCGATAATAGGCAGCATTATCAATACCTTTGAAAGATAAAGTCGGACCCAGATGATTACCTTCTCCAGTATGGTTGTAGACTACATCCAATATCACCTCAATACCAGCATTGTGCAATGCTTTGACCATTTGTTTAAATTCTCGAACTTGCTCCCCTGCTTTACCGCTAGAACTATAACCACAGTAGGGAGCAAAATAATTAATCGAGTCATAACCCCAATAATTAGATAATTCCTTATCAACCAAATGTCCTGGATATCGGAGAAAATGATGTACTGGCATTAACTCCACCGTTGTAATGCCTAAAGATTGGAAATAAGCGATCGCTGTTGGATGTGCTAACCCTGCATAAGTGCCCCTGAGATTTTCGGGAATATCAGGATGGAGTTTAGTAAATCCTCTGGGATGAATTTCATAAATTATGGTTTCGTGGTTGGGAATGTTTAATAATTTGTCGTTTTCCCAATCAAAACTTTCATCAATTACCACAGATTTTGGCATCAGATGAGCATCATCATCTAAAGTACAAGCTAAATCTTTTTCTGGATTATCCCAAGAATAGGCAAATATTTCTTGACCATAGAGGATATCCCCATCAATTGCTTTAGCGTAAGGGTCAATTAGTAATTTATTGGGGTTAAAACGATGACCTTGGGATGGTTCGTAGGGGCCATGTACTCGAAATCCATATTTTTGACCAGGACTAATACCTGGTAGATATCCATGCCAGACAAAGTTACTTACTTCTGTCAGAGTGAGTCGTGTTTCTTGGTTTTGCTTGTCAAATAAGCAAAGTTCTATACTGGTAGCATTTTCAGAGAAGATGGCGAAGTTGGTGCCTTTACCATCCCAGGATGCTCCCAGGGGAAATGGTTTTCCAGGCCAAAGAGGTACATACATAAATCAACCGGGAACTCTTCATAATTAGAATAACAGCAAACGGTGCGAGCCATCCAATGGGAGCTATCCAGTGCGAGCTATCCAGTGCGAGCTTCTAGCTCGCCAGAATATTATTAAAATTGTCAGAAAATAATTTCAATTCCCAGAAAATAATTTCAATTCCTAACAGGTTTGGTATTATTATTAAATAGGCGAGCAAGATGGTCGCACTGGAAAACTGATAACCGATAACTGAAATGACTCAATGTTTAAATCCTGACTGTTTAAAACCTAACCCACCAGAAACAATATTCTGTCAAAGCTGTGGTGAAAAATTGGTTTTAAACGAACGTTATCGCCCTCTAAAAATTATCGGGCAAGGAGGTTTTGGCAGAACTTTTCAAGCAGTAGATGAATATAAACCTTCAAAGCCTTTTTGTGTAATTAAACAATTTTTTCCTCAAGCACAAGGAACTAAATATTTATCAAAAGCTGCGGAATTATTTGCTCAAGAAGCTCAACGTTTAGATGGTTTAGGTAGACATCCACAAATTCCCGAACTTTTAGCATATTTTACTCAGGATAATCGACAGTATTTAGTACAAGAATTTATCGACGGGCAAAATTTACAACAGGAATTAGAAGAGTCGGGAGCTTTTGATCAAAGTCAAGTTGTAGAGTTGTTAAAAAGTTTATTGCCTGTATTGGAATTTATTCATTCTCAACAAGTAATTCATCAAAACTGGATTTCGAGAAGCTCAACCCGATGTCTCTTGTTACATTGGTGAAAATGCAAATGTTATTCCAAGGGGAACTTCTATTATCGATCTAGATATTTATCCTCCACCAACCCTAGTCATTGAAGTTGCTAATACCTCCCTATTAGATGATAAAGGTGAAAAACGTTTGTTGTATGAAGCAATGAATGTCTCTGAATATTGGATAGTTGACGTACAGAATCTAGAAATTATTGCTTTTGCAGTTGCCAATGGAGGAAGTAGAAAAATTAATCAGTCTCAAGTTTTGCCTGGTTTAGCTATTTCTTTGTTAGAAGAAGCACTTCAGCGCAGTTGCCAAACAAACCAAGGTCAAGTTTATCCTTGGTTATTAAAGGAATTTCAACAGAAGTAGAAATAAACTCGTTAATCCATCCGTACATCCGTGGCAGAATCCTTGTATGCGCTTTTCTCTATTTACCTCATCATTCTCTCAAGCTTCAAAAAAAATAAATAGAGATTTATCTTACATCTCCCCAAAAATAGCGAAAATCATTTTGTGAAGCTCAGAAAGATATACATAACAACCTCTGGCAAGGGAGAATCTTCCTCCCACTGCTGTTCTCCTGGTGGCGATCGCTACTTCTATAACATTACCTACTCTCATCCCACAATCATTTTATGAAGCTCCAAAAAAATCGGCGATGGATTTTGTCTTGCACTCCCTAAATAACCGTGATACTATTTTATTATTAGGGATTGCTCGCCTATACGCATGACTTTTTATTCAACGCAAAAAATGAATTTTTTTGAGAGTAACTAATATAGTATAGTCTATGTTGTCATAGAAATCTACACGAAAATCATTTTGTGCAGCCTCTCAATGGAATATGTATATGGGAATGAACAACCTCTGGCAAGGGAAAATCTTACTGCCACTTTTTCTTCTCTCTTGTGGCAATCGCTACTTCTATTGTTATCCTACAATCATTTTATTAAGCTCCAAAAAAAACGGCGATGGATTTTGCCTTGCACTCCCTAAATAACCATGATACTATTTTATTATTGGGGTTTGCTCGCCTATACGCATGACTTTTTATTCAACCCGGTAAAAGTATTTTTTCAGACTAATAATCTCTTTTGTCATAGAAATAGCTAGCCAAACCTAGACCGCCGAAAATCATTTTGTGAAGCTCAGGAAAAATCAGATGAATTTTTCCATGTTCGTATCCTCTAAGTATCAATCATATCTAAAATTCTAGAAGCGATCGCTATCTATAAACCCAAAACAAAAACATTCATTCTCTAAAGCTGATAAAAAAAATCGGTAATGGGAGGGATTGTTGCCTTGGCTCAAAAATTTTGATAAAATTTTATTTTTAGGGGCTGTTCGCCTATGCACATGACTTTTTATTCAACTAAAGAACACCAAAAAGCTAAAGAACTAAGTGAAATAAAGGCTAATATCTACCAAAATCACAACCTAAGTATCACAAAAAAGTAGATAGGTCAACTCCCATAAAAAAGAGAAGAGAAAAATTAGTTATTCATAGTAGAGGAAGATAGGAGCGATCGCCAAGCAAAACAACCAAATAATCAGTATTTGCAGCTTTAAGATCTAGTCAAGTGATAACTAGCCGTTGGAATTTACCACTGTTCATAGCTTACCACAAAATTGAAGAACAGAAGTGAAAATATTGAAACTTCGTTAGCCAATAGAGAAAACTTCAAAATTTTTTTGTCAGAGATCGATGACAAACTTTAAAATTTTCAAACAAAAAATTAAAACCTATAACTAAAACTTAAAAACCCACCAAATGTAATTTACTAGGGTGGGTAAAAATAGTTAAAGATAGAAAAAATTTATTACATCATCTTGTCTAACCTATTAATACGCTTCAACAATCGTATAAAAGCAAACCCCATCACAACAACCACTAAAACCAAAGCTAATGCTAGACCAGGCTGATTATTAACATAGAGAATAGTCGCCGACAAAGTAAAACCACTGATAAGCAGGGCATAATTAGTACCCATTTGCACATTGCTAACCCGCCGAACCAACCTATCTGTTTCCGTAGCCCGAACCCGAACCCTAATATCCCCCTGCTCCAACTTATCAATCGCATCCTCAATACGACGAGGCAAACCCAAAGCAGTAGAACTAACCTGAGCCGCTTGACGACCTAGTTCATTAAAAATAGTATTTTGAGAATTTCCATCAGACATCAGCTCCATGGCAAACGGTTGTGCCACCTCCATAAAATTAAACTCTGGGTCTAAACCCTTACCAACCCCCTCCAAAGTAGAGAAAGCTCGCATCACAAAAGTAAAAGTTGCCGGAAAACGGAAAGGTTGGTCATAAGCAACCTCATACAAATCATCACTAATAGCTGTGATTGACTGAGCTTCAAACGGCTTATCCATAAAATTATCCAACATATATTGGATCGACCGTCTCACCGGACCCATATCTCCAGTAGGAGTTAACGCTCCTAAATCTATTAGAGAGACAACCACTCTTTCAGCATCCTTTGAAGCAATGCCATAGAGAGTTGCCATGAGTTTTTCCCGGATATTGGACTTGATTTGTCCCATCATGCCAAAATCGTAGAAAATCAATCCCCCCTCTGGACTAACAGCAATATTGCCCGGATGAGGATCGGCATGGAAAAACCCGTCATTCAAAAGTTGTCTTAAGTAAGCTTCAGCCCCCATTCTAGCCAAAGCCTTGCGGTCTTGACCTGACGCTTCCAGAGCTTCATAATTACTAATTTTGATACCCGGGACATATTCTAAGGTCAGTACCCGTGGTGCTGAATACCGCCAATAAACTCTTGGTACTTTTACCCAATTACAATTTCGGAAGTTACGGCGAAAGGTATCAGCATTGCGACCTTCGTTGAGATAATCTATTTCTAGCCACAGAATTCGGCAACATTCTTCATAGATACCCAACCAATCTCGACCGCGACCCCATTCTGGATGTCTTTGAAAATAACGAGCTACCCCTTTAAGAATAGTTAGATCGATTTGGAATAGTTTTTTCAGCCCTGGTCTTTGTATTTTGACTACTACATCTTCGCCAGAATGAAGTTGTGCTCTATGAACTTGACCTAAACTCGCCGCAGCTAGGGGTACTGGTTCAAAGCTATGGTATAGTTCGTCTGTATTTTTTCCGAGGTCTTCTAAGATTATTGTTTCTACCTGTTCGTATTTGAAAGCGGGGACTTTATCTTGGAGTTTTGAAAGCTCTTCGACGTACTCAACAGGAAATAAGTCTGCACGGGTAGAGAATAGTTGTCCCAACTTGATGAAGGTGGGACCTAATTCTAGCATTGTCTCTCGTACCCAAATTGCTTGTTTGCGACGTCTGAGATTTTTCTTTTCTTCTGTTACTCCCCCTCGGTAGCTCCAATTTTTTTTGTCTACCCATAGCCAGGTTAGCCAGGTGAGAAAAAAAGCCCAAATATCAATGTAACGACGCTGGCGAGAATAATTTTCTCTATTCCAGCGATAAGCTTTATCACTATAGGATTTTGTGGAGGCTTTGGTCATTGAGCCTCCAGTTGTATAGTTAGCTTGTCCCTTGCGGTTAATGATGTTGTCATCAAGGAGAACAGACACAGTAGCAGTATATAATAATTTGTGATATGATTTAAAGATTTGCTGATAGCAATGGACAAAATTAGCGGTTGGGTTGTCTTTAGACAGAACCACTACGATATTTTTGTAGTTCCGATCTAACTTGAGCGACTTCAGCTCTTAAGTCGTCGATTATAGCTTGTAGGTCTTTGGGTTGATAGTTTAAGTTGCTGGAGCTACTGACATTATTTTCTGCTTGAGCTTCCCGGTCTGCTCTTTCTAATGCTTGTTCAATGAAACTTCGCAAATTCTCTCTTTGCTCTGCATCAAATTTTCCTAGTGTACTAAGAGAGTTGGTAACAACATTTTCTAGTTGTTCGTAAACTCCTTCTGCAATAGCTCTACCAACGAAAAAGGCATGAAGTGGTGATTTACTCATAATTCAAAGTTGTCTATGTTGAAAATTTACTAATTAATTTTGATTGATATTTTCTGGAAAAGCAAGGCTTATCTTTATTTTTACTTACTTAACAAGGTTTCTCTTGATTTTTCAATTATGCTAATGGTTGTTAAGCAAATTTTAATGCTTGATGTTTGATTTATTTACTATATATTTACTATAAAAATACCTTAATCACCACCCTGTTAAAATACTTCTAATTTATTTACTTGATTTGTTAATCTTTTCCAGTTTTTGAGACCTAATTATCTCAGTTGTCTATTAAAACTATGCTGATTGTAAAGTATTGTATCACATCATCTTATAAATATCCGTATCTTGCAGGTAGCAAGATGTCTACCTTTGTTTTATTTTTCCAATCTGAACTTGCAGATGTGTTATATCATGTCCGGTTAAATACTTAGAAATAACTACGGAGGAGTCAGGTAGGGGATCCAGCCGTCGGATTAGCGACGTACAGGAGTCAGGAGGGAAGAAGAAGGAAGAGAAGAAGAAAGTTTTTTATTACTATTACTAATTAAACGGACATGATATTACAGCAGTTTTGGAGTTGATAAGGTACAAAATTTTAGGACTTTAGGGAGTAGGGAGTAGGGAAAAAAGATTAGCCTTAAAAGCGTACCTTACTATCCTAAAAAGTGCTGTAGGAGTATAATTATCCTACAGGCCATGTCCAATAATTAATGAAAATCTTCCCAGTATTAAAGTGTTATAGAATACAAGTATATTTATCTACTCTAAATACTAATTCTATTTCTATCTATCTAATACCACAATAGTAAAATTATGGAAAAGGGAGGGATGAATAAGAAATAAAGAAAGAAAAAAAATAAGAAATAATGATAGAGATAGATGGCAACTAGGATTTGATCGACTCTTTACTATGCAGATTTTTTTAATTTGATTTTTATAGTATGATTTTTGATAATTGATATAAATAGCTGTTAGCTGAATTATTGTATATTTTTTTAGAGTAGCGATCGCTCACGATAGCAAGTATTCAGATGTGGTATAAAGTATGTAATTTTTAGCATTAACTAAAATGTGAAAAATACTGCTACAAACATTGCTTCAAAAATTGAATTTATAATTTATCTGTAAAAAATCAAATTAATAGTAGTCATTAGGATACTGATTTTGTTGTTGATATTTTTGATAGTTATACTCAAGAGGTTTAGATTGATGGTCAGAAGGATAGTCTAATTTTTCTGACAAATAAATTTCTTCATTGACAGAATAATTGTGGCTAGGTATTTGAATTTTTAAATCAGAAGAATAATATGGTTGATATGACTAGTAATTCTCCCCAGAAGAGTTAGACCCACTATTAGGAAAAACTTCATCTGTGTCAACATAAGGTTTAGGCAATTTGTTCAATTTTGGTGGAGTTGTAGAGTAAGTTTTTACCGAAGGAGAATCAAAAAGAGGGCTAGATGGATCGTGCTCTCTGAAAGCATATTCAGACTCATTCTTCAGAGTTTCTAGTAAATTACCTGCCGTTAAAGATACTGTTTTTTTGTTAGCTTTTGCATAACTATAACGAAGGGTAATATCAAAACCTATCCACCCAAAAGTTGCTGCTGTAAATAGAAACACTAAAAAAATTGTTAATTGCAAAGAAAGTTGATTAATCCAATTAAAATTCTTTTCCAAAGAACAATTTTTTAAAATATTAATTGGTGCTTTATTTTCGTGATAATTCTTGATTTTTGATTGATTGCTAAAATCATTTTTAACTTTATTATTCATATTTGACTTAAAGTTAGTATCCATCAAGCCATAATTACTATTAACTTCACAACAACTTTCTTTTACTTGGTATTTTTGTTTACTTACCTGTGAAATCTCTGACTTATCCAACAGTAGTGCAAACCAATTATCCAAAGTTTGAGGTCGTTTTTGAGGGTCTATTTCCAATCCTTTGATAATCGCATTCTCAATATTTGGAGAAAGATTCGTTTCCAGTAATCTTAGCTCAGTTGTAGACACTATAAGTGTTTGAGGAATAGCTTCATCACTGAGCCTTAAAGCTGCAGGAGTAGGAGCTTTACCAGTAAGTAAATAGTATAATGTAGCAGTCAAAGCATAAATATCTGCTGCGGGAGTTAACTTTTGTTCTAGATCGCACTGTTCAGGTGCTGCATATCCCACAGAAAATAAATTAGTATAAGTTTGCCTAATTCCAGCAGTTAAGTCACAGGTAATACCAAAATCAGTGAGTATTACTGTATTAGTTCCCTGTTGCCTAATAATATTTTTAGGCTGTATATCCCGATGTAAAAAACCATTTTTGTGAACTACTGATAAAGCTGAAGCAATTTGATGTACATAATCAATAGCTTCGTTGGGATGAAGTTTATGGCCAGACTGTATTAAATCAGCCAAATTTTGACCAGGAATATAGTCCATTACCATGAAGAAGAACTGCTCTTCCTCAAAAAAGTCCCACACTCTAACGATGTTAGGATGTCTAGAGTTTGTCAGAAGATGAACCTCATCTATAAATTGATGTTTAAATTTAGCAAAATCTTGATGATGGCGTAGACTTTCATTCAGGGTTTTCAGGACAACAATTTGATTGTGTTGATGATGAATAGCTCGGTAGGTTATACTAAAGCCTCCTTGGCCTAAGATACTATCAATAGTATATTTTCCTTTTTGAAGGACAACTCCTGGTTTAAGATTCATAAACACTAATTTTCACAAAAGCGTTACTTGTCAGAATACAACAATATTTTTGTAGTTGATTCTGTTCGATTGATTATAGATTAAGTTTCTAAAATTGGAAAATCTTGATATGGCATCAGGGTGAAAGAAAGTCGTTAAGCACTAGCCTGAAAGAGCGGAATCAACTAATCTAAATCAGTAGGTATTGAGGATAGTAAAACAAAAAAATAAATCAATAAAATCAAAATAAATATGAGTGAAAAAAATTCTGAGTCCGCACTTGGTCTACCTGCAAAAAATTTTGTCCTAGGTTTACCAATACATTGTATTGATGACTACTCTGGTTATTTACTTTCTCGATTAGAGAAGGGACTGGGAACTCATGTAGTGACACTAAATGCTGAAATGGTTATGCAGGGAGAGAAAAATCACGTCTTGGCTGAGATAATCCGTCGAGCTGAATTGGTAGTTCCTGATGGGGCAGGTGTTGTTCTATACTTAAGGCTTAAGGGTAAATCTGTACAGCGTTGTCCTGGTATTGAATTAGCAGAGAGTATTTTGTGGCAAGTACCAAGACAGAATCCAGACAACTTGGTATTTTTCTATGGAGGAAAACCAGGGGTAGCTATGAAAGCGGCAGACATTTGGCAACAAAAAGTGTCAGAGTTAGCGTTTGCTTGTCAGCATGGTTATTTATCTCCGGCAGAAGAAACAGAATTGCTAAGTACTTTAGAGCAGTTACAGCCAAAACTAATATTTGTAGGTTTGGGAGTACCTCGCCAGGAGTTGTGGATTGCAGAACATAAACATATTTGTCCTCACGCAGTCTGGATTGGTATTGGTGGTAGTTTGGATATATGGGCTGGGGTGAAGGAAAGAGCGCCTGATTGGTTTTGTAACAATTCTTTGGAGTGGTTGTATAGACTTTATCAAGAACCTTGGCGCTGGCGACGAATGTTGGCTTTACCACATTTTGCTTGGAAGACTTTAATGGAGGTGAAATTTTAGTAAGGATTAAGCCAATTGTAATGTTTATAGTTGATAATTTAACCTAATTTGTAGTGAAAAGTCAACTATTAATTTTGACTTCTAGGAATAATTTTGATCGGGAGCAAGAAAGTTTGATTTAAATTTTGTGGAATTTATCACTTTTATGAAGTACATATTTCTCAATTTTAGAAAGTGAGGAATAGGGAATAGCTAAATAGAGATGAGAGTATTTGGTATTAAAATTAGTTGTTATTTTTGCCTATTCTGAAGCTTTAAATATTTTTATTGGTCAAGTTTTTAAGAATTAATACCCAATTCATAAGAAGTTGCATAGAATAATATTTTAATCAGAATTGAGTGTAGATCGAGAAAGACTTGTTAATAAATTTCATAATTCTGTGCAGCCTCACATAAAATTGGTATCAAACCTAACACCTAACACCTAAACCTAATTCTATGCAGTCTCATATAAAATTGGTAAAGTTATCTGCAAAGCACTATAAAAAATTGAGATAGGGAAAGGTAGGCAAAAAAATCAAATAAACTGTACAACTTATGTCATATAGTTTTGACGAATTAGTATCAATAACGCTATTTCCGAGAGCTAAAAAAAATTGTTATAGAACAGCCACATCAAAAAAATCTAGCGATATATCTGAGAAAGGAAAACTTAGTAAAGTACAACATTTTATTCATAAATAAGGAATCAAAAAATTATGAATTTTGAATATGAATATCAACGATGCTTAGAAAAATTGAAATGGGCAACTGGGAAATTACAGGTAGAAGTTCAATCAGAAAAACTTGCTGAAATTGCCGAGTTAGTTGTGCAACCAATGATGAGTCCTTGGCGTTATTTTCATACTCCAAATCATATCTTTGAAGTGGGAGGTTCACAGGATGCAATAGAAGTATTAGCTGCTTTATTCCATGATGTAGTCTATCTACAAATAGATCATAGTGTTAATTTTAATCTCAGCTATTACATTACTCCTTATATTAAAGAGGTACAAGGAAAATTAAAAATTCGGGAAACAAATGAATTGCCGAAAGATAAAATTTTTGAAATAATAGCATCTATTTTTGGTTTTTTTGCTGGTCAGATTTTATTACCTTTTGGTGGGCAAAATGAATTTATGAGCGCTGTTGTTGCGACCAAAGCAATGGAAAAATTTTTGACAACTAAACATCTATTTAAAATCGCTGCTTGTATTGAAGCTAGTATTCCATTTCAACCTATTTCAGAAAATGGCTTAACTGCTACTGAACGTCTTTATCAAAGACTTAAAGAAACTAATATTAAGTGGAATATTAATTTAACTGATGCTGAACTATATCAAACAATTAAAAAATCAGTTAGACTATCTAATCGAGATGTTATTGGCTTTGGTTCACCTAGTTCAATTTTTCTAGATAATACCTGGAATTTATTACCAGAAACTAACCACAATCTCATCAATGGTAATTCATACACTATTTCTGAGTACCGAATTGCTTTAGAAAAAACTGAAGGTTTTATTAAATCTTTAAATCCCGATTTAATTTTTCGCAGATTTGATGGAGAACCCAATGAAAAAACTTACATAATTTGGGTTAATCAGGCAAAGAAAAATCTTGAAATTGCTAAAATTTATCTAGGAAGTAAAATTTTTACTCTAGGTTTTATTGAAGCATTATCTATGCGATTGGGCTTGAATATACCTCTTTCTACAATGATTGGAGAATTGCCAACTCAAGGATTTAATCCGGCTCATTTGGAGAGTTTTTTACCAGATATTAATAATCCTTATCAGCCTAAAAATAGTCTGGAACGTGAAGTATTAACTTTGTTGGCAGACGGGCGATGTCAAAATGCCGCTTATGATATGAGAAACTCACCATTGAGTACATTTATAGTTATATATATAGGATTTGAAGAAGTAAAAAAACAAAGGGAAAGAACTAAAGAATTATTTCAAAAAAGTATTTCTCCTGAAGATTTTATTGATGGCTGTAACCAAGATTTAGTAAAAATAATTATTGATGGAATTTTAGAATTGTTTGAGAGTCGTAAACAGGCAATTAGTGGAGTCAAAAAAGGCAATTGTACTCACTGGAATAAACAGAAACAATGCCAATAATATTATGTATCTTTGAATTTCCACAATAAAAATTTTAGGGAACAGGGAACAGGGCACAGGAAGAAATTTATCAGAGATCACATTTTTACCCTTGGCTAATTAATCAGGCTTGATATAATAGACCTCTTCAAAAATTTAAAATAAAATCAATTATTATCCATAAATTATCAATTTTATCGAAAAATTGTGGTTTAAAGCCTCCCCTTTTAAGGGGATAATAAATAAAAATTTTCATGATTAGTCAATCCTCTTCTTTTCAAGAATTAATTATTAATAATTAATTCTTGGGTAGTCCTGTATATATAGTGATCAAATTATGGTGAAGCGATCGCTTGATGATCATCATGAATGAAATACGCGCGTAGCTCCCAAATGATTTTCTAATTTTTTAGAGAAAGATAAAGTTTTCCTGACTCAACGAGAAATTCTTTGAAGTCAAGTATTATTTAATATTTCTATATGAGCAGTTAAACCAGTTTCCTTTCCTACTGATTTATGCCTACAATCAGAAAAAATCAGATCATAAGCTGACCAAAAATCTGTATAATAAACTGCACATTGCCCATAGATACCAGGCAATGAATTCCACAATCTACTTGCACCTTTTTCTGGTCTTTCTCCTTAAAAGAAACCCACAATTTCTTTAGTTCCTATATCAATTGCTAGCCATCACCACTGTTTGTTGTTT
Organism: Okeania hirsuta; assembly: GCF_003838195.1. Classification (GTDB taxonomy): domain Bacteria; phylum Cyanobacteriota; class Cyanobacteriia; order Cyanobacteriales; family Microcoleaceae; genus Okeania; species Okeania hirsuta. The sequence continues at coordinate 53,180 of NZ_RCBY01000009.1, read as the reverse complement.
TTATTCCCAACAAATCACCACATTTCATCACACTCAATGGTCAGTCTCCCGGTTTTTTTTTAGTACATTGAACAGACTGTGAAACTTCAGCATACTTACGATTGACATAGTTTTGCATCCATTTTTCAGATACACCTGTTATCGGAATAATGCCAGCCAAACTGATTTTTTCTAGTAATAATTTATCAATCAATTCAATGGGAGTGATTGTTGATGTATACTTTGGAGTTATTGGGGACAAATTGCCTTTTACAGGTTTGACATTGATCTTTCTGTTTTTTATGATTAATTGTCCCGTTTTTAATAATATGGCTACTACCACAGCTTGGACAAATTAAATGATTATTTTGCATGGGATTAGATGTGAATGAAAAATTGTTGAACTGTATATTAGGATGATTTTTGGTATGATATTTAGGGTGGATTTATTCATAATTTAGTGGTTGGTTATATTCAGCGTTAGCGGAGCTTTGTGTTAGCAATCGCCTACCAAATAAAATTTTGATTTTCAACTAGGCCGAAGTTCAATATTTCAGAGATTAATGTCAGAAATTGATGGCTGATATTAACATATCACTACATATACAGGACTACCAATTCTTGAACATTTCCACCTACTACCTAGCACCTCAGAAATTTACGGTCGTTAATTAAGCGGAAATGACTATAATATACAACATAAATTATGGTTAATTAAGTTGAGTAATTATAGCAGCTCCAGAAGGCAGTAGTAGAAAAAACATTTACCTTTATAAGGTCGATCATCAATCTATGTTCTCACAGTAAGTTCCTCCAGCCAATTCCCACAATTGAGAAAGAGAAGTTAATTTATAGTATTGAGCGATTGGGTATTTTCTATCCCAGAATTAATAAAAATCTTTGTAGTTAGCAGCATAACTATTTATAATTAGTTGAAAATATGGCAAATCCTGGTTTTTTAGGGTTATATAATCAAATAGGAAGAGGTCGGAAACCGAAATTAAGTGAGGCACAAAAATACCAAGTAAAACAGTGAGTCAAATCAAGGCAAAAAAACTCAGAAAAGTGGCGATCAAAATTTATCAACAATGAGGAATAGATGTGATCAAATAAGCGATCAAAATAATTATTCTGCCAATTGAATATGTTCTGAAAAAGAGTGATAAATAGGAGGGAGCAAAACCCCTGATAGTTGAGAATTAGAAGTAAATATGCCTAACTATTAGAACTGAAAGACCAAGATGAAAAAGGAGAAATTGACTTGAGATATTGAGATAAAAGTGGGTTCTCTGTGATGCCATATATTCCTGATACTTGACAGGAAAAAGGAATAATATGAAATATAAAAAAGAATGCTACTAATAATTTATTTGGTTAAAAAACTTTACCCAGAAATGTCGATTTGACTAAAAACAGAGTTGGACTCTAATAACTCTAATAAATGATATATACGCTATTCCTACTGACTCCTGACTCCTGACTTATGAATCCTTGAAACAGCCGTGGGTATTTGTAGCAAAAATTTGAGTATTTCATATAACAATAACTGCTAAAAGTTGTCAAAGTAAAAGAATTAATGTTTTAGAGTTAATGAATAGTAAAAATGAATTATATTATGAAATTAATCGAGGCACGTTCGACAGTCAAATAGTCATAGAGTTTGGAGATAAATTTATAGTCATTTCAAATAATAATGAAACACTTTTTCGGCTGAAACCCTTCTGCTGCAATAAACCCTTGTCTCAATCTAAACTGAAATGACTATAGTTACAATTTGTCTAAACCTACAGTAATCATTATGGATAAAACCTCAATTCAAAAAAAGTAATAATTTCATGAAAAAGCAAGAGAAATGGGAGTAATTTCAGTTATCAGTTAACAGTTATAAGTTAACAGTACCTCTTGCAATAAGGAGGCTTAAAATCTGGAATACTCTCTTTATCTTGGTCGATTTTATATGTCACAGGTTTTGGAGCCATCCCGCCCTACGGGAAGCTCCACTAAGGACTGTTTTTTCCTTAAAAAGGGAGGCTATTGACCATAATTTTTCGGTCAATAAATTTCCAGATTTTTGGGTTACCTACTGACTCGCCTCAGCCAAACTTAACTGAGATTATCTGGAAATTTATTAAATATCAATGGATTGAATTTGATGTGCCTCAGAGCAGGCAAAATTTACTTAATTATCTCAAAAAACTGCTTGATTATTTTGGTACAAAGTATGTAATTAATTTTGTTTAGACACTTAGTATAGTCAACTATTTAGCGTGCTATATTGTAGAATTAAAAAAGACATTAAACTAGGGTAATATAGTATTTTTAAGGAACTGTAAAAAAAACTGTAAAAATATGACTGAAATAGGAGACAAACTGCTCAAACAAGGGATATATCAATATCAAAATCATAAATTTGAAGCAGCTTTGGAATCTTGGCAAGAGGCATTAGCTATCTACCAAGAAATTTCCGACCGCCGTAAACAAGCTGCAGCTTTAGGAAATATAGGTGTTGCTTATAACACATTATTAGATTATCACTTAGCCATAGAATATTCGCCGTAAACAAGCTGCAGCTTTAGGAAATATAGGTGTTGCTTATAACACATTATTAGATTATCACTTAGCCATAGAATATTCGCCGTAAACAAGCTGCAGCTTTAGGAAATATAGGTGTTGCTTATAACACATTATTAGATTATCACTTAGCCATAGAATATTATCAACAACACTTAAATATTGCCAGAGAAATTCAAGACCGAGAAGGAGAAGGAAAAGCCTTAGGTAATTTAGGAAATGCTTATTATGCTCTAGAAAATTATTCACAAGCAGTTGCATATCAACAAAAACGTTTGACGATCGCTCAAGAAATGCAAGACGAATTTGGTTGCGAACAAGCCTACTCCAGTTTAGGGATAGCTTATCATGGTTTGGGAGAATTTGCCCAGGCCAAAGAATGTTATCAACAGCAGTTAGCTTTTGCGAAAAAAATAGATAATTATATTAGCCAAGGGGATGCTTTGTTTAATCTCCGGTTAGTATACCAATCAATGAAGGATGATGGAAAGGCAGAAGAATGTAGGCAACAACAGATAGCGATCGCCAAAGAATTATTATCAAAGCAACTGGGCAATAACTTTACAGAAATTGCTCAAACTGTAGCTCTAAATTTTACGGCAGATTTTGCAGGTAGCGATCTAAGTAGGATAGACCTCCAATATGCTAATTTTGTTGGGGCAAATTTACAAAAGACCAATCTCAGTGGCGCTAACTTAACCCTTGCGGACTTAAGTGGAGCTAATCTTAATGGTGCCAATTTAAGTAAAGCTAATCTCTGTAATGCTAATTTACGAGATGCTAAACTTGTAGAAGCTTATCTCAAAGATGCAGATTTGCGGACAAAATTACCTCGTGCCGATTTAAGCAATGCTAACCTCAGTGGTGCTGACTTGAGTAGTGCTTATCTGCCCAGTGCTAAATTAGTCAATGTAGATTTAAGTAATGCTTCTTTACAAAATGCTGACCTCAGTGGAGTTAATTTAAGTGGGGCCAATTTATATGGAGCTAATTTAAAACGGACAGATTTAAAAGATGCAATTTTAGAGAAGACAATATTTGCTCAAAATATAGGTATTTCTGAACATCAAAGGCAGGAATGGTTGAAACAAGGGGCATTATTTGAGATTTCAGAATAGAAAAATAAGCGTTGCTGATTTTAGGTATAAGTAAGATGGTTCAAAGCTAAGTAATTGAGCAGAAGTATTGATGGAGATGGGGTGATGGAATAGTTACTAAATATCGCATTTTTTATGGATGAGAAATGATATTAGTCAATGTCCTTCTTTGAAGGAGAGGTAATTGTTAATTATTAATTATTATTATTTATCGGCAGTCCTTCAACCGTAATTGTATTGATTAGAGTTGTCGCTAAATAAAGGGAAAAAATCACTCTAAGCTAGACAGAGCAATAATTCCAAGCATTATTGCCTTCCAATAGCTACAATCCTTACAGAACAAGGTTTTTAGGTATTTTTTAAGTTATAAAGCGACAAGTCTATTGAACTGGGAACAAATTACCTGTAGCGGTTTTCATTTCGGTATACCACAAGTAGGGGCGTTAACGTAGTTGTGCGCTAGCAAATGGCCATTCGCTGACGTAGAGTTTCCGCTTTATATGTTGCGGAGCAAAACGCCCCTATAGGGTTTTAGTTATGACGATGTGGTTTATCAATCAGCAAAAGCACTGTAATAATGTCAGCTATGATCGCCTCAGCTCCAATTAAAAGAAAGAGGATGTACTTCGGTTTCTTTCCTGCTCACAGTTTTTTCCACTCCAAGTCCCCCCTACTTCCCTACTCCTGACTCCTGAGTTATGACTCCTGACTCCTGAGTTATGACTCCTGACTCTAAACTGATTTTCCGGTAGTGAAAACTGCTATAACAATTAAAAATATAGCTGAGAAAATTGTTGATTCTATGACTGCAATTGAAGGATTATGGCCTCATAATATTAGCCCCAATCAACTCGCTGTGCTAGAAAGAAAATTGGTGCTTTGGTTGCGATCGCAAAAATTTGACTCTAACTTAACTTCTGAGTCATTGCAATACAAATCTTCAGAGGAATTACAAACTTTGATATTGTCTGCAACGACTGCAGGTTGTGATTTTTCAGAGTTTAGAATAATAATAAAGAAAGTGGTTGAAGCTAATACAGAAAATTTACTGGAGTTAGCAAGTATCGCTGATATAAATCCTGCTTTAGATTTTGCAGGAGCTAAGTTATTAGGAGTTAATTTATGTGGCGTTGATTTGAGTGGTGCAAATTTGTATGGAGCTTATCTACGGGGTGCAGATTTAAGTGATGCAGATTTGAGTGAAGCTAATCTTGGAAAAGTGAATTTAGGTGGAGCAGATTTGAGTGGAGCATTGTTAAGTAATGCCGATTTAACTGAGGCAAATTTGCGCCGTGTTAGTCTAGCTTTAGCTAATTTGAGTGGGGCAAATTTGAGTGGGGCAAATTTGAGTGAAGCTAATTTGAGTAATGCCAATTTAAGTGATGCAGATTTGAGTAATACTAATTTAACTGATGCCGATCTAAGTCAAGCTGGATTAGCATTAACAAATTTAAAAGGAGCTAATTTTCAGAATACAAAAGTAGAGAATGCTAGGTTATGGCATGATTCTGGTTTATCTGATGAAATGAAGCAAGATTTAATTAGTCGTGGAGCGTTTTTTGAGGATAATTAGAATCAGAGAAAAAATCATCGGCGTTGCTGAAGCGCGTGTATGATATTAATCTTAATTATTTAGGAGTCAGGAGTCAGGAAGGAAGAAAGAAGAAGAAACAGGAGTAGAAGAAGAAAGTTTTTTGTTTGCTGGCGCACAACTTTCCTGTCAAAATGCTACCGGAAATGTTAATGGGAAGTGTTGCATCAGCATAATCATGGAGCGCGGAACGGAGTTCTATATGGCTCTTATTAGGAAAAGATATCATACCTCAAATCACCAACGCCAAATCATTTAATTAATAATTATTAATCTGATTGATTTTGTATTCTTTCTGAGATTCTTCTGTTTATCCTAGCTGATGATTTTTTAGTAATTTTTGAGAGTTCAGATGAAATGGTAAAAACTAACCATGAGAAAGTTTACTAGATTATAATTCTATTAGTCAAAGTGTAATTATTCAGAATTATACTTGACTAAATTAACTCTAGCGATGGCTTTTAAATAACATCCTATTAGTGTGAAAGAGTAACTCTATATGGCAAATCAAAAATCACTTGATCAACTGCAGAAACTAATTAATGATAGTGCTCAAACTAGCAATCAAAAATTGACTAACAATTTTACTGGTATAAGTCTTGAGTGTGCTGACCTGAGTCTTTGCGATCTAAATGATATTAATTTCACTGAAGCTATTCTCAGGGACGCTTATCTAATTTGTGCCAACCTCAAAAGAACTAATTTTAGTAATAGCGATCTAAGTCATGCTAATCTGAGTGGGGCAATAATGTGGTTTGCCAACCTTAATAATGTTAATTTAAAGAGCGCAGACCTTAGAGGGATAAGTTTGAGAGATGCTAACCTAGGGAATGCTAACCTAGAGAATGCTAATCTTTGGCGTAGTGAGATTACAGATGCACAATTAATTAAAGCCAATTTTACTAATGCTAATTTAATTCGTACTAATCTCAGAAATACTAATCTCACAGATGCTAATTTTAGTTATGCTCAACTTGATGAAGCAAACATCAGCGAAGCTAATCTAGAAGGTGCTAATTTTAGTTATGCTAATTTAACAGATGTTAACCTTAAAGATTCTAATTTAAAAGGTGCTAATTTATCTAAAATTAACCTTCTTAGAGTTCAATTGAATCGAGCTAATCTAGAAGGTGCTAATCTAGAAGGTGCTAATCTAGAAGGTGCTAATTTAAGTGATACTAATCTTAATTATGCAAAGTTGATAAATGCTAACTTAAATCATGTTAATTTCAGGGGAGTAAAAATTAATTATGCAACGGAATTAGATGATAAGTGGTATCTTGTTTGGGATATTGTGAATCATGGCGCTTATGGTAGAACTTTAAATAGTGTTGACCTTGAATATGCAAACCTGAAAGGCGCTAATATGGGAAATGCTAATTTAGCAGATGCTAACCTCAGATATGCTAACTTCAGATATGCTAACCTCAGCAATACTAATCTCTCCAATAGTAAATTAACTAATGCTAATCTGACAGATGTTAATTTGATCAAAGCCAATTTGTCTAATTCTAATCTGCAAGGTGCTAACTTAAGCAACACTTTATTATTTAATGCTATCTTAAAAGGTGCTTCATTAAATGAAGCTAAATTGCTAAAAGCACAACTGTGTGATGCAGAATTATCAAATGCAAAATTGAAAATGGCAAATCTGATGGATGCTAACTTGAAAAATACTAAATTATTGAAAGCTGATTTAAGAGAAATTAACCTAGAAGGTGCAGAATTAGAAGGTGCTATATTTGGTGAAAATTTAGGAATTAATGAAGAAATGAAGCAAGAGTTAGTTAAACGTGGAGCTATTTTTCAGGATAAATATTAAAGTATAATTAGGGTTTGCTGAAAAAGTCTTTTTGTTGAGGTAGGAGTCAGGAGACAGGAGACAGGAGACAGGAGAAATGGGAATGAGCGAGGAGGTAGGAGTAAGAATTTTCCCAAGATTGTTCTGCCCAACTATGCGCCTAAAATACTAACTTTTTGAGCGTTTTAGACTGAAAAGCTTGCACTTTTTTTTACCCCAAACAGGCTAAAGTCTTTATATGTCAATGCTTAAGGTTGAGCGCATTTTTTAGTAAAAAAAAGTCCAAGCTTAATGGTCGTAATGGTTCAAAAAAGAGCGCATTTTAGGCTCATAGTTGCGCAGAATAATCAAGGGATTATTCTTCCTCTTACCTCCTCGCTCATTCCCATTTCTCCTGTCTCCTGTCTCCTGTCTCCTGTCTCCTACCCTTACCCATAAGACTTTTTCAGCAAACCCTAATTATCCGGACATGATATTACAGATTATCAGATGAACCCGCCCCTACCCCATGTTCGGACTACATCCTCTGTAATTCCTCCTGATACCAAATCCGGTTTACATAGATGGAAAGTACAAGCATTGAAATTTGTTGATTATTAAAAAAACTTACAACTTCATCAAAACTTCTGACTTCTACTTCAACTCCTCCAACACCTCTTCTGTAAAAGGATTTTCCCCTTTTTTTAAAGCATCAACCCAGCCTTGTAGTCGTGCTTTGAACTCATCATCTTCCGTCCATTTAATATACGCCTCAAAGTCTTTAATAGCTCCAGGAAAATCTCCTGTTAATGCCCGTGCCAAACCACGACTACCTATAAAACCTCCATTTTCCGGCGCGATTTTAACTGCTTTTTCACAAGCAAACATTACATCTTTGGCTCGATTATATAAGCTACCACGATGACAAATGTAACTCCAATCATCAGCAGTTATTTCTAACTCTGAATCTAATTTTTTTGCTTCTTTGTAAAGATTAATTGCTTCGTCTATTTCTCCATGTTTTGCTAATGTTTTTCCCACTTCTAATTTACTAAGAGCAGCGAAATTTTTCGCCACTGTTTCTGGATTTTTCTCTATTTCCTCTGTGTCTGAATTCAGGTCAATATCAGACTGCAACTTTTGAGCTTCCTTAAACAAAGAAATTGCCTGTTCAATTTTTCCATCTTTGGCTAAATATTTTCCCTCTTCTACTTTACCCGGAGCAGCTAATTTTTTCGCCACTGCTTCTGCATCTATTTCTATTTCCTCCGTGTCTGAATTCAGGTCAATATCAGACTGCAACTTTTGAGCTTCCTTAAACTTATTTATTGCTTCCTCAATTTTCCGGTCTTTGATCAATTGCACTGCCTTTTTTACTTTCCCTTCTGCTTGAAACTGACGCACTACTAATACTGGGTTTTGGTCTTTAACTTCCGTTTTTGGCAACAAATCAATATTGTCATCCAGTTTGATAAACGCCCTCAATAACTTCTCCGCTTCTTTTACTTTATTCTCCTGTGCTAACTCCTTTGCTATTGCTGCATTAAAGGGAAAATTAGAGCCAAGTTTAACAGCCTTTTGGAAAGCAGAAATAGCTGAGTCAACTTTTCCCTCTGCTGCTAACTTTTCACCCTGGAAAAACAAAGCCGTTACCGAAGCTTCTACTCCACAGAGACGACGCTCTTCTTCCGTGACATTGGGATTGTTTTTCAGGTAGTCACTCATCCACTGGCAAGCATGAGCTGTCAAGTCATCTTGGTTAAAGCGCCACAGTTTCACTGTGTTGTCATTACTTGTAGAAGCAATTAAATCTCCCTTGGGGCTAAATGCTACACCTATGACATAATTTTCATGTCCGGTGAGAGTATGTATCAAAGTGCCATCTGGTTTCCACAGTTTTACCGTGTTATCCCAACTTGTAGAAGCAATTAAATCTCCCTTGGGGCTAAATGCTACACCTATGACATAATTTTCATGTCCGGTGAGAGTATGTATCAAAGTGCCATCTGGTTTCCACAGTTTTACCGTGTTATCCCAACTTGTAGAAGCAATTAAATCTCCCTTGGGGCTAAATGCTACACCTATGACATAATTTTCATGTCCTTCTAAGCTATTGATTTCTTTATATCCTTCCCAGTTAACAGTTTGTTGCAGAATATCGGTGGTTTGTATGTTTTCTGTGCTGCCATTTGCTTGTTGCTCTAGTTTCAGCGCTGCTAACTGGAGATCTAAAGTTCTCTCTCCTGAAATTATGCGAGTTTTTAACTCTCTCATCTCAGCTTTGCGTTCGCTGCGGACAGCTTGCCGTCGTTGCATTTCTGACCACACAGCAAGTAGAGAAATTATCACAGAAAATGTAACCAACCCTGCAAATATCCGTTGACGTTGCCGTTGTTTTCTTTTTTGTTCCTGCTCTTGCAGTTGCTGACTTAACTGAATAAATTCTACTTCGTCTGGGGAAAGTTCCTCCTGACGTTGTGTCAGTTGTTCCTGTGCTTGAGCGAGTGCCACTCCCCGCAATAAAGCTCCTTGGTCTCGGTTATTCTCTTGCCAATAACTCATTGTCGCCCGCAGACGTTCCTGCCATGTTCTAAACTCCCTGCTAGCATTTATCCAATCCCGCAAAGTTCCCCACTCTCGAATTAAGGCTTCATGCACTACCTCCACCGTATTTTCCTGTTCATTCCTCCCCGTTACCACCAACCTCGCTTGATACCCCGCCAAATAACTGACTAAATTCCAATTATCTTCTCCCACTTCCCCACGGGTAGCAACACGCCTCGTATCTTCTGTACCTTCCCCCGGACGTACTAATTGTACAAATATTCGCTCTGCCTGTTTTTTCTCTGTCTCTTTTAATTGTTGAAAAATTTGTTCTGCATGATTAGCGATCGCTTTTTTTACCCCTCCTATTTCCTCATAAGCATGATGAGTTAATACTCGGTTTTCCTGTTTTGACCACAACCGAGTCAAAGCAAATTCTAATAATGGTAAATTTCCGGGTTCTTCTCCCACATCATCCAAAATTATTTCTGTTAATTTTGCCTCTAATTGTACCTCTGATTTTTGAGAAGGTAATTCAATTGCTTGTTGTAATTATTCCCGTTTCATCGAACTAAGTAACTGTGGCGTATATTCCTGCAAAGCATCTCGAAACGGACGATAAGAAAGCACATATCCATAAAAATCCGCCCGTAATGTTAAAACCAGTTTAACATTTTCTTCTCTAATAGCTGTTAACAATGCTTCAGCAAAACGTTCCTGTTTTTCTTTCTCCCGACAAAGGGTATATAATTCTTCAAATTGGTCAACAATTAACAATAATTGTTGACCTGGATTACGTTCTAAAATGCGATTAACTACCTGTGAAAAAGTGATTTTACCTTCCTGCATATCACTTGCTAATCCCGTCGCCTCCCGCAATTTTTGCGTTTCACCCGCTTCCGGTTCCAATTGTCCAACCAACACAAAAGCCAAAGATAAAAACGGTTCTTTTCCCGGAAGAAATGATTCAATCAACCATTTTTTTTCTGTTCTCAATTGAGGAACTAATCCCGCATATACCAAAGAAGATTTACCACTACCACTAGGTCCAACTACAGCAATTAAAGGTTGTTTATGAGTTACTTCAACTAACTTATTCACAAACTTTTCTTGCCCAAAAAAGAAGTCGGCATCTTCCTCTTTAAATGCCGATAAACCTTGATAAGGATTAGGGGGAATTATATGATCATCAGTAATTAAATTCTCATCATTTATAGAAGTATCAGTTAAATCTTTTTTCTTTAAAATTGGAGTTTGATGTTCTAGGTAACTCATCATTTGTGAGCAACCTAATTCATAAGCTTCCTCCACCTCATAATCAGCAGCAAGAGCATCATAAAAAGCCACAGCAAAAGCCACCGCAGCATTATCTCCTACAGCCTTATTCATGCCAATAACATAATTAACATATTGACTAATTGCCTCCGCTTGTACTTCCGAATAACAGGCATTTAAAAGTACACATTCGACATTTTTTTTCGCAAACAATTTAAACATACTAGCCAGAGCATTTGTCTGAACCAGCACCATTTTTCCCATTTCATCTTCCAAAACAATACCATCTTGTCCCGTACCATGTCCGCAAAAGTGGATTATATGAGGTCGATAATCTAAAATAGCTCGATAAAAGTCACGGGCACGGACAGCCAATTTTTGTTGTAATTGAAATTGGTCTCGTTTATTAGCTCGGCGTAACCCTTCGTCTATTTCTCGTATTTCTTGGTCTAATCTTAGGGGGGCAGTATTTTTAGGATTAGCTGCTAGGATAAGGATGGTTTTGGCATTTGGGTTATTGGTCATTTTAGTTGTCAGTTATACAAAATTCAAAAAAAGTTTGTGCGTCTATGTATTAATTTCTCTTAGTATTGATATTGATTTTTAATATTTTAGATGTAAGTTATATTCTCTACCAATCCCACTAACAGAATAAATAGTGAACTTTTTCTGTGACAATTTTTATCCAAAATTAAAAATGCTGATATTGAATTGATTTATTGACCTAAAAAATTATTCGACTAAGTTTTCAATTGAATCAATATCACTAGGCAATTCTTGAGTCAAAACTTCAGCACCATTTGGAGTTACTAAAACATCATCCTCAATTCTAATACCTCGAACATCATCAAATTTTTCTAGCTTTTCCCAATTCACAATATCTTGATATTTTTGACGCATTTCTTTGTCATTTAAAATGCCTGGTACTTGATAAAAACCAGGTTCAATTGTGACTAACATTCCGGGAATTAATGGACGATTTAATCGTAGAAAACCTAAACCAAAACGACTACTACGCTCCCGACCTATTTCATATCCAGCTAAATCTCCTAAATCTTCCATATCGTGAACATCTAAACCTAATAAATGACCGATTCCATGAGGAAAAAATAAGGCATGAGCATCCATTTCTACTAAGTCTTCTGCTTCACCTTTTAAAATTCCTAAATTTACTAATCCTTCCGCAATAACTTGAGCTGCTAATAGATGAATATCTAAATATTCAATACCAGGTTTTATTTGAGCAATGCAAGTATCATGAGCAGCTAAAACTACATCATAAATATCTCGTTGGGTGGGAGAAAATTTACCAGAAACAGGCCAAGTTCGAGTCACATCACTCGCCCAACCTAAATTTGTTTCTGCTCCCACATCTGCTAATAGTAAATCTCCTGTTTGTAGGGGGTGATGATATTGTTCATTGTGCAAAACTTCTCCATGTACAGTCACAATACTGGAGTAAGCACAAGTCATATTATGGGAGATAATAATACTCTCCATTGCGGCTCGGATATTAGACTCGAATTTAGAATTTTTGGTGGCTGCCATTCCAGCTTTATGAGCTTCTACAGTTACTGCTACTGCTTGTTTTATTTCTGTTAAAGCTGTGGCATCATGGCTAAGTCTTAAAGAGATAATCGCTTTTGTTAACTCTAAGTCAATTTCTTTGGGGTTATTAGGTGCAGAAATATCTCTATTCAGAGTTTTAAATTGTGTGGTTTGAGTAGGATAATTTTGCACATAAATAGTCGCAGCATTTGTGGCGCGAGATTTCAATTCTTGCATAGGAAAAGCAGCATCAGCACCAATAATTTCAGCTAGGTGATCGCGTCTAGGCATTTCTCCATGCCAAAGTAGACTACTCGGTGGTGCATTATCCATAAATAGTTCTAATTTTTCTCCATCTAAATGTATAGCAGCATCTTCAATAGGTAGTCCAGCAAAATAGAGAAAATGACTGCTAGGACGGAAGGGAAAAGTATTAGCTGGAAAGTTGCGGGGACTACGACTTCCTGACCAAAGTATGACGGGAAAATTGATTAATTTTGCTAATTTTTGTCGTCGGTTACGAAGTGTTGTTGCTAGAGAAGTATGTAAGTTAGGAATATGCATGAGAGTTATTTATATAAAGTCAGGAATAAGGAAGAAGAAAGAAGGAAGCAATGATATAAATAAATAGTTTCTAATTTCCTTTTTGCAGTATTATTTTTGATGATTGGTATCACAAATGATAGATAATTTGAAAAAATATCTATCATTTGTTATTGTAGCAGCTTAAAAAGGAAGAAGGAAGAATAAATCATAAGAAAGAAGGAAGAAGGAAGAAATAAGAAGGATATAAATCAAAATTTTCTAGTTTCCTTTTTGCCCTATGATTTTTGATAATTGGTATCACAAATGAAAGATAATTTGAAAAAATACCTATTTTACTATTGTACCAGCTAAAAAAGGAAGAAGGAAGAATAAATTAAGAGAAAGTCAACAATGATATAAATAGGACTTACACATGAACGCTATTGGTAGGGTGTGTTAGCGCTAGCGTAAGGCACCAATAACCCTTGTGTAGTGTATTTGCGTAAGTCCTGATAAATAAATAGTTTCTAGGATGAGAGAGAAATCAATTCTCAGCAAAATTTTCTAGTTTCCTTTTTGCCCTATGATTTTTGATGATTGGTATCACAAATGAAAGATAATTTGAAAAAATATCTAATTTATTATTGTACTAGCTAAAAAAGGAAGAAGGAAGAATAAATTAAGAGAAAGTCAACAATGATGTAAATAAATAGTTTCTAGGATGAGAGAGAAATTAATTCTCGGCAAAGTTTTCTAGTTTCCTTTTTGCCCTATGATTTTTGATAATTGGTATCACAAATGAAAGATAATTTGAAAAAATACCTATCTTACTATTATCCCTGGTTAAAAAGCAAGAATAAAGAAGGAAGGATAAATTAAGAGATTAGAGATAAGTCAACTCTCGGCAAAATTTTCTAGTTTCCTTTTTGCAGTATTATTTTTGATGATTGGTATCGCAAATGATAGATAATTTTAATTTTTTTAAAATTGACTATTATAGCAGGTTAAAAAGCAAGAATAAATAGGGAATGAAGCTGATAGCTGAATGCTTACGAAAATGTTTAAATAAATATAGACTTTAAGGTCAAAGTAACCTGCTTTTGTAAAATTTAGTTATGACTAGATTCTGGCTTAATAATATCCCTTAATATAGGGTTTAAAGCAAGAGCAAAAACAATAGCTGATAGCTGACGGCTGTTTGCGCAGCATCACCTAGGAAATGCTTACATAAATTATCAATTATTTCCCCCCTACTCCCTACTCCCTACTCCCTCTTTTTCAGAAATGTTAAATAATTATCTATCTAAAGCATCATATCAAGCAGTATTTCTTGGCTATAACTTTTTACCAATAATTACTTGGAAAATATTATCAAATCCCGCTGCTGAAATTGTGGCATTTTTCAACAACTATCGTATTCATAAACAGATTACATATTTGACTGTCAATAACTACGATTTAAAATTAGACATTTATCAGTCCCTCACCACCAAACCCCACCCAGTAGTTATTTTTATTCACGGTGGTGGTTGGGTAGACCGCCCAAAAGAAGTGGAATTATTTTTTTTATTGCCATATCTGAAAATGGGTTTTTCCATTGTGAATGTGGGGTATCGTTTGGCAGCACAGTCATTAGCACCCGCAGCAGTAACAGACTGTCAGTCTGCTTTAGGTTGGACGATAAAAAATTCCCAGAAGTACAATTTCGATCCGGAAAAAATCATTGTCAGTGGTTTTTCTGCCGGAGGTCATTTAGCCATGACAACTGCTATGTTACCTACTTCTGCTGATGAAGAATTGAAGGTAGCTGCGGTAGTTAATTGGTATGGCATTACGAATGTCAAAGATTTACTTGAGGGGCCGAATATTCGAGATTATGCTCTGGAGTGGATGGGCAACCAGAGCGATCGCTTAGAAATTGCTGAGAGTATTTCCCCTATTAATTATGTACATTCTGAACTTCCACCAATTTTTACTGTTCACGGTGATGCCGACTTAAGTGTCCCATATAATCATGCTGTGAAATTCCACGAAGCACTTAATCAAGCTAATGTACCGAATCAGTTATTAACTATTTCAGGGGGTGGACATGGAGGATTTAGTTATAGTCAAAATATGAAAGTTTATAAACATATTGAGAATTTTTTCATAAAAAATGATTTATTAGGTGATTAAGAATTAGGTGGTCGTAAATAGTCATGGTAGGGGCCAAATTAAGGGTTTTTATACAAATTCACTTTTAGGATGTTACAAATAGTCAGCAACTGATGATATGGAATAATAGGTTGAAATTATTGTAGAGTCAATACTTTATAGCGGTTTTCACAAAGGTAGTACAAAGCTTCTACCTTCTGCCTTTAAGCCAAAATCTCTGTATTCTATTGTTCATGAAAAACGCTATAAGTCTATCAACTTTTACTTCTAACTTCTGACTTCTTTTACTTCTAACTTCTGACTTCCGTGAAACGGTATAGCAATTCCCAATTCCCAATTAATATTTCTTTACTATTAATTTTGACCACCACCTAATTAACTGCCAAAATGGCTGGAAAAACCAGAAAAAACTGAGGCAGTGTTGTTAACCTTAATCAATCAAAACAAATGTTATATCTGAGTGAATTTCCAGTAGTTAATTCAGCAGTTGGTATGATATTACCAATTTTTTTTGCACAGGAAACAATAACTCCACCACCAGAAATAGACCCAGCTGTGGTTGATGGTATTATGACTGCGATAAACTTAGCTTCTATTGTAGGATACTTAATAACGGCGTTTTTCTGTTATAAGATTTATCAAAAATTAAATGTTGAAGATGCTTGGTTTGCTTGGGTTCCTATTTTAGGTACATACATTACTTTCAAAGCTGCTGATGAGGAAAAACCTGTACTATGGACAATTTTATCTTATATTCCATGTCTTAATATCATTGCTGCAATTAAATCAATTATGGCTTGGGTAAGAATCTTTAAGAAGTTGGATAAATCTCCCTGGTTACTGTTGATATGTATCATTCCTTTTGCAGCTTTCTTTGTCTTTGGATATGTAGCATTTACCTAAAGTTTTTTCAACAAAGGAAGTATTCAACAATTAATAATTAATTATTAATTATTCGGTAATACTAATGTAAGTATTCAGCTCTTAGTAGTCAGCACTTCCCTGCGGGATACTACGCAAATAGCAAATAATGAATAATTACTTCTCAGGTTGAAGGAGCATACATTGGCAGTAACTTTTAATTCTCTCTCAATTTTTCAATTGCTTTGACTGTCTACTCTCATAAATAGCTGAATGCTGAATGCTGAATGCTTACATATTAATTAACTACAGGAGTAATTTGAACAATGCTAAAACTTAAATACAGAAAAGTAATTTTTTTGATTCTTATTGCTATTCTTGCAGGGGGATCGATGGCTGCTTATTCTCAATCAGAAACTAATTTTTTGCTCAAAACAGTAGAGTTAGTTATGTTTCAACAAGTAGCGACAATTGTAATTTATCTCAGTTGTTTTGGTTGGGATATATTGCGTAGTCGTTAACGAAGTCAGAAGTTACCCTACCCCTAAACCCTCTCAGGACGGGAAATAGAGGATGTGAGGAACTCTCCAAAAATATTTGGCCTTAAAAGGTAGGGTTGCGCAACCCAATTATTTTGATAAATAAGTTGAAATGCAAAAGTTTTCTGAATTTTTATCTGATAAAGAGCGATATCAGCGATATGTTTATCTAGCGATCGCTCTTTTTCCTATTATTGGCAGCTACTTTTTGAATTTTGGGCTGAAGATACCATTTATAGGATGTCCACTGTTACGTTTTATAGGTATTCCTTGCCCTGGATGGGGGTTAACCCGCTCCCTAACGGCAGTTGCACGAGGAGATTTTAGTCAGGCGATCGCTTATCATTTATTTGGGCCTGTATTTTTTGCTGCGTTTATAATTGCGATTTTACATATTGTTTTGGAATTAATAAATAATCGAAAAATCCGAATATTTTATGTACCTTTAATTCAAAATAATCATTTTCAAATTTTTTGTTTTCTAGTTTTATTTGGCTATCATGGAACACGATTACAACAGTTGTGGAAAACTGGAGAAATTTATAATTTTTTGATTCATTCCACCCTGGGAAATTGGTTATTTGGGGTTATTATTTAAGAACGGGGAGTGTGGGGAAATGGTAAATCTGGAGGGAAATTTCCACCTTTTTCCCCTATTATATTTCTCTAGAGCAGGATGGCAGAAATAATTAACCAGTTAAAAAATCCTAAAAGCTTTACCAATCAATACTGTTGACTTTTAAATTTTTACTTTTAAATTACCCGTGGGAATGGGCAAGATGCTCATTGCACAAAATTATTAAAATCCCAAGGGCATTTATGCAACGCCTAATATGAAATATAAAAAAGAATTCTACAAATAATTTAGCTGGTTAAAAAACTTTACCGAAAAATCGTGGTCTCAAGCCTCCCCTTTTTTTACTGCCATATTTGAAAATTGGTTTTTCTGTAGGAAATAATTTGCTATTTGATATAATTTATCTAGCCAAACAAAAAAACTAATTAACTATGAATCTACAAGAACAAAATTGGACTAACCTATTCGGAAATCATACCCCAGAAGGAATAGCTTGGCATGGTATTTGGACTAGATATTCTCCAGAATTAGAAGTTATAAACTCTTTTCAAAGTATCAGAAAATTCTCAGCAAATCAGGATAAAACAGTAATTAATCAGCAAAATAATTACACTTATGCTGATGGTAGTACGGAAGAAAAACAATGGCAAATTGAGAAAGAAATTGCTAATCAACCAGATGGAATGATTCATCCGGCATTTGAATCAATGAGGACATTATCTTTCAGTAAAGAAGCCAAAACTTGGATGTGTCCACAATTAAAAATAGGACATCGTTTTGGTTGTGAATTATTTTTTGAACATCAAAATTTTCGGACTAGCGTTGTTCCTATTTATGGAGAGAATGGTGAGTTAACAGGGTTTACACAAATTCGCGAACATCTTAATAGTTATCCTGAACAAAAACCAGGAGCAGAATTAAAAAATATATCGGGAAATTGGGTGGGGCAAAAACAGTCTATGACTCCCGATTTACAAATTTCTCAAGAAGCAGAAATGACAAAACTTGAGTTAGATCCAACTGCAGGTAAAAATCAAACATTTTTTCTGCCTGATGGTATAGTTATAAATGTTCCTGAAAAGGTAAAAATAGGAGAAGAATTTGAACTGGTAGTAGGTAAGATGGTAATTGAAAATAAGTATAAACGAATGATTATTAAATACGATAAAGATGGCAAATTTATTCAGTTAATTTCTGAAGTATTTGACCAGAAAAATTAAACTAAAAAAATAGTGGTAGGTCATTTCAGTTATTAGTTATCATTTTCTTTGTGGGTTTAATACCCCACCGTCAACGGGGGTGTTCAAAATTACTTGGGGGAGCGTAGACGCGGAGCGGCCCTTCGTTGACTATCCCCATGTAATTTTCCTCCTGTCTCCTGTCTCCTGTCTCCTGTCTCCTTCTTCAATAGTTATCAGTTATTAGTTATCAGTACCTCTGCAATCAGGAGGCTTGACATCAGAAATATTCTCTTTTTTTCTCAAAATAATTGGGTCGCGCAACCCCGCCTTTTAAAGCGAAATATTTTTGGAGCGAGGCTTAAATCCCCGTTAAAAAAATAACTTATGACTTCGTTAACCCCTTAAAAGGGGAGGCGCATACCCACAATTTTTCGGTAATATCAAATCCAGTGTTATTGTATAAAATTGTATAGAAAGCAGGTTTGTGTTAATGGTAATAAATGTATTCCATAACAAACCTCTTTCTAACAAGGAACAGAGTTAGACATGGCGATCGCTCAAACCTTGATTCAGGTTCACGGAGGCAAAATTGAAGTAACCAGTAAAGTTGGTGTAGGGAGTTGTTTTTGGGTAAAAATTCCGGTAGTGGTAAAGAAGTAATACTATTTTCAAAAAATATTGCTACCTTGAATAACCAAGGTCTTATACTAATTTGAAAAAAGAATGTTACGAATAATAAGTGCGATAGAACTCCGTTCCGCTGACGCGGTCGTGCATACTTTACAGGAAATGTCCCTTTGATAAAGCGGTGCGACCCCGCGACTACGACAGTCGCACCTGGTAGCGCATCAAGAGAAAAAGAGAATTTACTAGCTCAAAACTGGTATTGAAGCCATTCCCGTGTGACTCAGTCCGACTGACTTCCCCTCCCAGGAGGGGGAGGGGCGAGGGGTGGGTTGACTCCTAAGAAATACCCTAGCTATTTGTAGCAAACATTTATAGAATTGATATTAGGCATTATACTATGTTCGGACGGGTCAGTTATAAATAAAATTCAAGAACTGACAGTACCGAAGAAATACTGAAATTATCTTTGACTTTTCTTCTTTCCTCCTTTCTTCCCTCCTGACTTCTGACTGTTTCTTTTATACTAAATTTTAATGTAGATTATTAAGCTCCGCCATTATAAGTTCCTTGTATTTTCCCATCCAACCAAAGTTGCTGCAATTTATGCAATATATCTTCCGAAAGATTAGGTAATCTAGCTACAGAAGCATTCCTACGAATATGCTCGGTACTTGAGGAACCCGGAATCACAGAAGTAACAGTTTGATTGTTCAGGATATATTTTAACCCTATCTCTGACATAGATAAATTAATATCTTTGACAATTGGTTTAATCAAATCAACCATTTCTACCTGTCTTGCTACCCAATCATCAGGAGTCCATAATCCACGCCAATCCCCTTGTGGAAACTTTTGAGAGTGTGTCCAGCCACTAACTAATGCACCAGAACTAAATGGACAGCGTGCTATAATCCCGACCTGATGTTTTTGAGCCATCGGAAACAATGTATATTCAGGTTCTTGCTCCAAAATATTATAAACCACCTGAACAACATCAATCCGCCCTGCTTCAATATGACTATTAGCTTCACCAGCACGGCGATCGCCAACCGATATACCAATGGCTCTAATTTTACCCAGTTCTTTTAGCTTTAGCATCGCTTCATACCATTCCGTACAATGACCCCAGGCCAGATTCCAAGTATGCAAAAATAAAATATCAATGCACTCCCGCCGTAAATTTTTGAGGGTAGTGTCGCAACATTTTACGATCCAATCAGAGGAAAAATAATCCTGAATCTTACTTTGAGGTTTTGGAGACCAGTCATCGCATTGAGGCGGAATTTTACTAGAAATTACTACCGAAGAATTTCCCTGTAAAGCTTTACCGATTACCTGTTCACAATAACCATTTCCGTAGTCTAAAGCCGTATCTAAGTAATTAATATCTGCATCTATTGCTGCCTCAATTGCCTGGATATATTCTGCTTCCGTTTTTTTTCCCCACACATCCCCTGAAAGTTGCCAAGTACCTAGACCAACTTCACTAATTTCAATATTGGTCTTTCCTAACTGACGCTTTTTCATTACTAATTCTCCTGATTGAGCATTACTTGATACATTCAGGACTTACGCATAAAGTAGGAAAAACTGGGATTTCAGATTGATTCCCTATCGTTGGCAATGACGGAAATACTTTGTGCTGCGTAAGTCCTAACATTTTTAAATTGATATCATGTGCTTGTAAATAACCGTTATTGCGTTGATAAATCGTTGGCGAAGCATGACAAACCGAAAGCAATTCCCAAGTTTAGTGACTGCATTGTTTCAATTCTTTCCACTCCCAATGATCTCAACTCTGCTTAATTCGGTATAAAAATCTGAGCGCCATAGGGCAAATCTTTCTAAATTTTTCTTCCCTCCTGACTCGGTCCTTCCCCTCCTGGGAGGGGTTAGGGGTGGGTTGACTCCTGACTCCTTATCTAAATTACACAAATGCTACCAGACTTGATCTGACATATTACAAACTATTTGCCGGATATCATCTGATGCTCTTGCCTCCTTCTAACTGAGCTAGCTTTTCAGTTAATGGATTAATGATGAGCTTGTAGATGTGATATATACTCGAAATATCCTTTAGAGGGAAACGCTTGACGTGCCAAAAACCATTTAGTTCAGACCCGAAATCATTAGGAGAAAAACGACCTACAATCCATCCGTCTGATTCTTCTTCCGCTGTTGTTTCAATACGTATCCATTTCCAAATCATTTCCGCAACATCATAAATCCGAGTTTCAGGATGAGTAGGTTTTGGCTCAATAATAGCAATCCAACATTCGGGTTCGTCCACATCAACTACATTAGGATCGTCACATCCTACCCAAACCCAAACAAAGGCTATATACTGCACTTGCTTTGCTGGATAATCATCGATAGGAGTATCGTCTACTAAATAATCTGCATTAACATAAAAGCGACCCAACCAAAATGGTAGTCCTGAATCGTAAGGTTCTTTGCGATTTAATAAAGTATAGTTATCTAAGAACATATACTCGTCATCACAAACTGAGAACAGCTTATTTAGGGATATAGGTAAGAATTTTTTGGCGTTATGCTCAGATGCGAATCGGTTATCTAGAACCTTAAACAAGCTTCCAACCTGCTGGTGATAAGCCAGCATTACCTTGTAGCTTTGAGTAACTTGCTCCATAATATCCTTACTTATCATCATGCTTTTCTCCTTATAAGATACAACATATTTATATTATACATCTCCAGAAAAGAGGTAACAGGGAACAGGGAGCAGGGAACAGGGAGAATTAACGAAGTCAGAAGTCAGAAGTTAGAAGTTATTTTTGTAACGGGGATTTGAGCAACTATCCAAAAATATTTCGCCTCTTAAGGCGGCGTTGCGCGACCCAATTATTTTGATAATTGACAATTTATGGATAAGAATTGATTTTATTTTTAATTTTAGGAGATGTCTATTAAGTTCAGATCATTAGCTATAGTACCATTAGTTGGGTTCAGCAGTGCAGGGAGACAAATTTCGTTACAGACTTAAGTTCTGTTGCAGTTTTTTACTTAAAGTCTCAGAGCTGATTCATAAAGTAAATCTTAAATTAGCTAGTCGCTTGACCATGAGTTGGATTAATGAGCCATAAATCATTGCTTCACTTACATCTGAATAGACTTCATAATCCTTACATAGCGCGCCTAAATCTATTTAGCCACCCATGCATTGCGTTCAACAATCCATCGTTTAGGCGTAAATAGAAGGTGGGCGTTATTTAGTGCAGCGAGTCAGAAAAACTCTGAAGCTCTTGTGATTCCGTTCCGTTATTGTCTGAAATAACTTTCAGACAATAAAAAAGCAAGATAGCTAAAAGCTATACAAATCAATGCTTTCAAGCTTTAATTAGCCCTGGTCGCACGAACCTTTGATCTACGCCGAGAAATAATATAACCGCTCAATAATCCGGGGTAAATCGGTAAATAGCAAGCCTCAAATGGCGTAAAATCTTTCCTAAACTGCATAACTGCCAAGACATCAGAAATACAAGTTTCTAGAAAATAATCGGAGTTCTAACTAAAATGGCTGAATTTTTTGAAGACGTTGAAATTCAAGATGGAGATCTTATCTTAAAAGGGTCAAATATAGCGAAGCTGCTATGAGGGGCAATCTAGGAATGAAAGCCTTACTCTGTAAGCATCTCAGGAACTGCTCTTTTCACGATTACATCCAATGAAATATTACACAATATTAGACATTCTAGTGATCCTGTGAATCGCTAAAAAGCATATATGGTGGTTGTTTTACTAGCTTTTGCGTGTCAAGTGTACCATCACTCTCCCAACGGCTGAAAGCTGCAATAATATCTAAATTGCCCTCTATGACAACTTCGCTATATTTACCCCGTTCTAGAATTGTATCGGTTGTGAATAACAAGAGTAACCGCATTTTTACAGAAGTGTTTCTACATTTAATCTACGGCAAACAGCCGTTCGCACCTACATCTAATCTACCAATGGAGATAATTATGAGTAATCAAAAACATCGTTTAATCAATCAAGCAATCTTAGGTATTGCTACTACTTTCGGTCTGTTTTCGGCCTCCGTCGCTAATGCTGCATCTCTCAATGTTCTGTGGTATGGTCAGACCGATGCTTACAATGCCAAAATCTCGGAGTTAGCTGCTCTAGCACCAACATTTGACCCAGAAGGAGATGGCAGTTTAGATTGGAATCTCACTTTCTGGAATCCCCAAGACTCCACACCCAACTTTTCTAATTATGATGTTTTAGCGATCGGAACTGCTTGGAGTGAATCAATATTAAATTTTGACCCCACTGGGATTTTGAATAACAAAAGCGCAATATCTACAGCCAGGGGAAACCGTACTTTCCTGAGCGGTCAGGACGCTGACAATCACTATAGTGGCACTCCTGGTCCTCGTCCTAACGGTCCTCTCGGTTTCTTAGTCAATGCCGTTAACTGGGCAGGTAGTGGAGAAGGCATGGGTATTGTTGTTTTGCCAGATGGTGGGGACTCTCGAGACCCTAGAAGTCGAAAGTGGTGGCTAAACGATCGCTCTTTTTTGAAAGATGAATTGGAAGGTTATGTTTCATATTTCTGGGAAGAAAATGTGGTTATTCCCACAGAGACCTCGGACTTTCCAGTAAATGAAGGTTTAACAACCGCAGGTTTGAGTAACTGGCGTCAATCTGCCCACGCTGCCTTTGACAAAAATATTCCTGGTTACTTATCTATTAATGATGCTGGTTCTCGTCCTGGTTATGCGGTTACTATTGTCACTGACTCCGAAGCTGATGGTGACACTTTGGGGCAGGAAACAGAAAAAGTTCCCGAACCAGGTTCAATTTTTGGTCTATTTCTATTGGGTAGTTTGGGCGTTCGTTCTGTACTATTGCGTATATCGCAATAATACAAGACATCGGTATTTCTCAAGTTGAGTCCGAGTCCGTGGCAACGTTATATAGCAGGGAACAGGGAACAGGGAACAGGGAACAGTGGTAAAAGCTTTTCTCTGTCTCAGGTTCATCATCAATCTCTGTCCTAACCAACTCTTTCCTTGTTATATGGGAGCAATACATGGTTTTGCCACCCTATTAGCAACAGTTCTGATCTCTTATGCAGGACATCTAGCATTTCCCCTATTACGAGGAGTTCGGAAAATTCTCCCTCAAATGCGTACCCTTACCTTTTGGTCAACCTGCTTGTCATTTTTCGCCATTACTTCCGGAAATTGGGTATATATGCGCTATCGTTATCCTGCCAACGGTGCAAGAGCTTGGTTGCTGGAAAATACGCTTTTAGTGCATTACCTATTTATGGAAGATCACGAATTCAGTGTTCTGTTTACCCTATCCTTTAGGTGCTGCCTGTACCTGGGTTTTGTGGAAATATGGCGACTCAATTTTAGAGCAAAAAAATCGTCCTGTTCTTACCGGAACTTTTTAGCATTGATGGCAATGATGTTCTTTGATATTGGCGGGTTGGTAAGTGGTTTGAATGTTGCCAGCATGCACTCTCTGTAGTCATTTATCAGTTATCAGTTACAATACTTACGGAAACCAACCAAGAAACCAGGTTTATTGCCTTGATTATTGTTAAAACTACAAAATTCGTTCATAAACCGGGTTTCTGCGTAATTCCTGAATCTTTTTACTGTTATACCAAGTGTGAAAAAAGAATGTTACGAATAGTAAGAAGAATAAAAAGACACGTGCAGGATATGTCCTTTGACAAAGCAGTCGCTAACGCCATCCCACCATCGACCAAGAGAGCGGTGCGACCCCGCGACGACGCCAGTCGCACCTGGTAGCGCACCAAGAGAAAAGAATGATTTGCGATCTGAAAAATGGTATTAAAGCTATTCCCGTGTGACTCTGTCTTCCTGAGTTCCTCTCCTGGTTCCCCTCCTGGGAGGGGCGGGGGTGGGTTGGGCGCGCGGGTAGGTTGACTCCTAAGAAATATCAAGGAAAAATCTGGCGTTGCCTAAGTTTTCAGCATGGGGAGTAAGTGTAATCCGAAAGGAGGATGCGTTAGTGCGTGATTAATAGACTTGTCGCTTTATAACTTAAAAAAAACCAAAAACCTTGTTCTATAAGGATTATAGCTATTGGGAAGCAAAAAGCCTTGCAATGATTGCTCTGTCTAGGTTGGAGCGATTTTTTCCTCTATTAAGCGACAAGTCTAATGTAGCGTAGGGTCAGAGCATATCCTGTACTGCTCTATAAAACTGACACAAAGCGTCACATAAAGTGACAACTTGATGTTTACTTCCTGCTTCTTGTGAGGCCGTCGGCGGTTACTCATCCACAGGCATTCACGGTCGAGCTGACCGCATTTCTTAAATTTATACTTGCGTTTAAATCTCTATCTATTGACAACCCACAGTCAGGGCAATCATAAGTCCTTAGATTTAATGGCATATCATGGATTTCATGTCTGTGTGAACACATTCTGTCTAATAGTAGGCGAATGTAACGTATTATATCGTTATTCTTTGATTAAGTCAATGCTCTCCACTCTACCCGCACTCTCCACACTCCCCACACTCCCCCTATATTTTTAAATAAATCCCAAATGGGTTCTATGTTCCCTGTTCCCTGTTCGCTGTTCCCTATTTTCTGGAGATATCCATTAATTGTGAATAACGATGATTGTCAATTTTGTCAAATGTACCATTGTAAACAAAGTTTCTGGGCATATCTGCGTTAAAGAAGTCGTGAGGAAAACCAAGTTCAATTTGACTTACTTTCTCAAGTTGCTGAATTTGATCTGCTGATAATTTCACATCCACACATTGAATATTATCTTCAATGTGAGAAACTTTTCTAGCTCCAATAATAGGAATTACACCCTTATTTAATAACCAATTTAAAGCAACTTGTGACGAACTCTTTCCTATTTCTTCTGCAACTTTATCTACTTCTTTTGCAATACTCAAATTACGATCGCTCTGATTCACAAAATCTTTCATCATTTCATTGTCTAGTCTGCGCTCTTCTTCTACTGTATTAGCTTTGGTATATTTGCCAGTCAACCAACCACTAGCTAGAGGCGACCACGCAGTTACTCCAATATCCAAAGTCTTCGCCATCGGCAAAATTTCCCTTTCTGGAGTGCGTTGAATCAGACTATACTCAATTTGTAAACCGATAAATTGTGTCCAACCCCGTAATTCAGCCAAGGTATTGCATTGAGAAACAACCCAAGCAGGAGCATCGGAAATACCAATATATAATACTTTTCCTGCTCTAACCAAATCGTCAAATGCCCGCATTACTTCTTCCGGTGGAGTCATAAAATCCCAAGCGTGCAACCATAAAACATCGATATAGTCAGTATTAAGACGTTTGAGACTAGCTTCTACCGACTGCACCATATTTTTGCGTTGGTTTCCGCCACCATTTGGATTATTATCGCCAAAACCATTGGTATATTTAGTGGCTAAAACAACAGCATTTCTTTCCGAGGCAATAAACTCACCGAGAAATTTCTCACTTGTACCGTTGGTGTAAATGTTGGCAGTATCAATAAAATTACCGCCTGCTTCACGGAAGACTTGATAAATTCTTTGGCTTTCTTCTTTAGAAGAACCCCAACCCCAGTCTTCGCCAAAGGTCATTGTGCCCAAGCATAGTTCGGATACTCTGAGTCCACTTTTTCCTAATAATTTGTACTGCATCTTGTCATCTACTCCTAAATAATTAACTGAGTGAAATTAGTTAATGAAACAATATCTATGATAGTTTATAGTTATATCATGTCCGGTTGAACAGTGATAAATAAATAACTACGGAGTCCTCAGGAGTCAGTCCTCAGGAGTCAGGAGGGAAGAAAGAAGAAGGAAGAAGAAGAACTGGAGTTGAAGGAGAGAGTTTTCTGATCACTAATTATCCGGACATGATATTAGTTATTTGGTGGTGATGCATAGTAATGGTAAAGGAAGCACCGGGAGTGTTGGAGAAATTAAAAAATATATATCCTCACCATTACCATGCAGGACTACCAGCTATTTTTGCTAATCACCTACCTAGAGGAGGTAATTATAGCGGTTTTCATTAATATAGAATACAGCTGTCAGGTCTGTAACTTATTAAAATTAAAACATACTTATATTTTGTCTGTAGTCTACCTTTGTGAAAACCGCTATAATATTGCTTGATTATTCTGCTTCATCATCATCATAAACCAAAGGTCTAGTTAAACACAATGGACGTAATTTTTACTTGAAAGTAGATATTTCCTAAGTTTTTACACAAACGATACCATATGATATCAATTTGTCTATACTAGCTTATAGCCCTGTGCGCAGGCAACAGCTCATCTGGCAACAGCTCATCTGGGGGAATAAATTGCCGTTTGCGCAGCATTCCGAAGGAATAATATAAGATTTTTAGCTATTTGGCCACTCCTGCAATTTGTAAATATACCAGCGCTCATTGCTATATATCATGTTCCCCCTCCGGGGGAGCTACGAATTGCGGATAATCAGTTATAAAAAAACTTCTGGCCTTGAAGCTTTCTTTCCCTTCTGCCTTCCCCTCCTGGGAGGGGGAGGGGCGAGGGGTGGGTTGCCTTCTGCCTTCCTTCCTCCAAAGTGTAAGTATTCAACCAAACATGATATTACCCTCTGAGCAAGAAATCATCTTTACTAATAGATGCAATATTAGTTAGATTAGCAAATTCACCCCCACTGCCAAATTCTGCTTCTGTACCGTTAGCATTGTAGAACAATTTGCCGTTGTTGCTGTTATAAACAATAAATGCTTCTGAAGTTTCTGCCTCTGCATCACTGGTAACTATATCAAATTCAGCATTGACACTAAAACCTGTTCCTGAGTCACTGGTAATAGCTGTAAATGTACTTTTGTCTAGGAGAATAATATCTTGTCCTGGAACAAAGTCAGTAATGTCATCTATTCCAATATCGTCTGAGTCAAATTCATCATTTGTATTGAAAATAAAATGGTCAATACTTGCTCCACCAATGAGAGTGTCATTACCCGCACCACCATTAAAGCGATCGCGTCCTTGACCACCAACGAGAGAGTCGTCACCATTACCACCAAAGAGGTGATCGCTACCGAGACGACCTTGTAGGGTATCGTTGCCCTCTTTTCCATAGAGGAAGTCATTACCTCGACTACCAATAATTTGGTCATCACCACCACGACCATTTATGGTGTCATTACCTGCTAGACCTGTAATAGTATCGTTTTCATTTGTACCATTGAGAATATCACTTTTAGGAGTACCAGTAATTTGTGGTGAGTTTTGCAATTCTACTGCACCAATATCAACCCCCTCGCCTACAAAACGTGGTTCACCTCGTTGATCGGTGGTAAGTGAGTTGGGATTACTACCTGCATCAATGGCAGGACTATTGGGTAAAGGTAAGGTTAAGGTTTGGCCACCGTTGTCAACTAGGTTTCCAAGTAGAGGGTCAGTGACACCTGTTTGGTCATTGTCACCGTTGAAGATATTGATAGCATTACCTATACCAATAAGATTATTGCCACCACTGATAATAGTATTATTAGTTCCTATAGAATCAAAATCAGTGCTGAAATTACCAGAGACAATGGTAGAAGTTACAATAGTAGTGGGGTTAAATCCTAATTCATCAAGAGCTTTAGTGAGAATGCCACTTCCTTGATTTTGTTGACCCCCATTAGCAGTAATTGTACTATTACTGATGCTAGTCGTGCCAGCATTGTAGATACCACCACCATAGTTAGATATGCCTTCGGTAAAAGTGCTGTTGATAACATTAGTTGTACCTGTGTTATAGATACCACCACCACTATTAGCTGAATTGGTACTAAAAGTGCTATTACTGACATTTGTTGTGCCTGAGTTTCTGATGCCACCACCTGCTAAAAATGTAACATTGCCACTAAGAGTGCTGTTGTTGATAGTAGCTGTACCTAAGTTATTGATTCCACCACCGTTATAAGCAGAATTTTCACTAATATTACTGTTGGTAAGACTAGCTGTACCTAAGTTGTCGATACCACCTCCATCATTTAGATATGCTGAGTTGCCACTAATATTGCTATTGCTAATATTTGCTGTACCTGAGTTTCGGAACCCACCACCACTATTTGCTGAGTTGCCACTAATAGTGCTATTAGTTATATTTGCTGTACCTAAGTTGTCGATACCACCACCATTACCATCCACAGAATTATCACTAATCGTACTATTAGTGATAGTAACTGTGGATGCTAGGTTAAAGATACCACCACCATTAGTTCCCGAATTACCAGTGATCGTACTGTTACTGATATTGAGTGTAGCAAAAGAGTTATCAATACCACCACCATTACCATCCACAGAATTACCAGTGATCGTACTGTTGCTGATATTGAGCGTACCAAAAAAATTGTTGATACCACCACCAAGTATATCTGCTGAATTACCACTAATAGTGCTATTGCTAATATTAACTGTACCGGAGTAGTTATTGAGAGCACCTCCTCCTGGAGAATCATTGGCAAAACCACCAGTAATTTCTACATTTTCCAACTGTAGGGCAGCATCTGACAAAACATGAAACACCCGATCGCCTAATCCTTCTATACCCCCCGCATCAATAACAGCTTTTTCATCTCCCTGTGAAATAACTGTTATTTCTCCACCACCAGCAACAATATCTAAATCTCCTGTGGCAGCAGCATCTTCGTCACTTCCTGAGATAGTTAGATTATATCTTTCTCCCGCAGTCAGTTGAATTGTGTCATCTTCCGGGGTACTATTAGCTTCAATAATTGCTTCCCGCAGAGAAGTCACACCATCACTATCATCTACTACATCATCAGTAGTATCTACCACAATATTTGCCAACACCCCTGCATAACTCGCCCTCACTTCTGGGGTAAATGCCAATGCTGACTTGAGTTGACCAAATATTAGTTCTAAATTCCAGTTACCACCTCTGTTAACATTTCCAGTCAGTGTTTCGGAAGCAGCAATATTTGCTCCTGTGAGTTGATGTAGTTGTCTGATAAATTCTTTACCTTCTTTACCACTTCCTACCTGACAACCATAAATCAATATTTCTCCACCACCAGACAAACATTTGCCCCACTGTTGAATACTCTCAGCATATTGATGAATATTGTCTAAATTCAGGAGACTATTTCCCAAGTACAAACTACCTTTTGCGCCATGAGAAATAATATGAACAGTATCCACATCACAACATTCACCCAGACCTTTAGATATTTGGTCTATACCATTTTGATTGGGTTGTAGGATAACTGTTTTTGTCTGATGGTCAACCTGTGAGATGAGGCGATTGTAATTTTCTACCTTGGAGTCGATGAATAATAGTTTGGTTTGATTCATAATTTTATAGGGTTTTTCAAGTACCAGAAAAAAATTATAAATATTCTAACACTAACACTGATGCGAGCGCAACAAATTCCTGCTTTGTGAAAATTTTATATTTTTAGAATTACACATAGTGATTAATTTTATCAGTAGTCTTGCATAGTAATGGTATACAGGAAAAAGGAATGCCTGGCACGGGAGCAAGATACTCCCACTGTTCTCCTAACAAACATTGCCAGAGAATGGACGACCATTACAATGCACTACAACCATTTTATCCTCTCAGGAAGAAATCATTCTCACTAATAGATGCAATATTAGTTAGATTAGCAAATTCACCCCCACTGCCAAATTCTGCTTCTGTACCGTTAGCATTGTAGAACAATTTGCCGTTGTTGCTGTTATAAACAATAAATGCTTCTGAAGTTTCTGCCTCTGCATCACTGGTAACTATATCAAATTCAGCATTGACACTAAAACCTGTTCCTGAGTCACTGGTAATAGCAGTAAATGTATTTTTGTCCAGCAGAATTATATCTTTTTCTGGCACAAAATCAGTGATGGTATCTACTCCCACATCTTCTGGGGTAAATTCTTGATTGGTATTGAAAATAAAACGGTCAATACTTGCTCCACCAGTCAGGGTGTCGTTACCTGTACCACCATTAAAGCGATCGCGTCCTTGACCACCAACGAGAGAATCGTCACCATTACCACCAAAGAGGCGATCGCTACCTAGACGACCTTGGAGGGTATCGTTACCGTCTTTGCCAAAGAGGCGATCGTTACCTCGACCACCAATAATTTGGTCATCACCACCACGACCGTTAATAGTGTCATTACCTGCCAGACCTCTAATGGTGTTGTTTTCATTTGTACCATTGAGGCGATCGCTTTGAGGAGTACCAGTAATTTGTGAGGTTTGCAATTCCACTGCACCAATATCAACTGCACTGCCTACAAATCGTGGTTCCCCTCGTTGGTCAGTATCAAGGTTATTGGGGTTACTACCTGCATCAATGGCGGGACTATTGGGGAGAGGTAAATGGGTGAATGTGGGCCCACCATTGTCTGCTAGGTCTGCAAGTAGAGGGTCTGTGACACCTGTTTGGTCGTTGTCACCATTGAAGTTATCAATGGCGTTACCAGTGCCAATTAGATTATGGTCTTCACTGGTAAGGGTGTTGCTATTTTCTACAGAGTCAACGTCACTGTTAACATTACCAGAGATAATGCTAGAGGTTACAGTGGCATTGGCGTCAAAGGTGAAGAAGGAGTAGTTAGTCTCATTATAAAGATATGCTGCTTTTTGGAGAATACCACTCCCTAAGCCTGAAGGAGCTTCATTACCAGTAATGGTACTGTTGCTAATGCTAGCTACACCAAGGTTGCCGATACCGCCTCCACCACCGTAGGATGCTGAATTGCCACTAATAGTGCTGTTGTTGATAATAGCTGTAGCACCTAAGTTGTAAATACCTCCACCATAAAATAATGTTGAATTACCACTAATAGTGCTGTCGGTGATATTAATCGTACCATTAGAGTTTCTGATACCACCACCACGAGGATTTGAGTTATTACTGATAGTGCTGTTGCTGATATTAGCTGTACCTGAGTTGTTGATTCCTGTTGAATTGCTGCTAATAGTGCTGTCGCTAATAATAGCTGTACCTGAGTTATTGATTCCACCATTTGAATTACCACTAATAGTGCTGTCGCTAATAGTAGCTGCGCCTGAGTTGTTAATTCCACCCATTAAATTACCACTAATAGTGCTGTCGCTAATAATAGCTGTACCTGAGTTATTGATTCCACCATTTGAATTACCACTAATAGTGCTGTCGCTAATAGTAGCTGTACCTAACGAGTAGATTCCTGCACCGTCAAAGTCTGCTGAATTACCACTAATGTTACTGTTACTGATACTGACGATGCCATAGCGGTTTAAAATGCCTCCACCAGAAGTATTGCTAAAATTTCCACTAATAGCGCTGTCGCTAATAGTAGCTGTACCTGTGTTGTAGATTCCTCCACCATAAAATGCTGAGTTATCACTAATAGTGCTGTTGCTGATATTAGCTGTACCTGCGTTGTGGATACCTCCACCACCATCAATCAAGAAATTTTCTAAATTTCCACTAATAGTGCTGTTGTTGATACTAACTGTACCTGAGTTATAAATACCACCACCTGAATTACCAGTTACAAACCCACCAGTGATTTCTACATTTTCCAACTCTAGGGCAGCATCTTCCAAAACATGAAACACCCGGTTACCTAATCCTTCGATACCCCCAGCATCAATAACAGCTTGTTCTTCTCCCTCTGAAATAACTGTTATTTCTCCACCTCCAGCAATAATATCTAAATCTCCTGTAGCAGCAGCATCTTCGTCACTTCCTGAGATAGTTAGATTATATCTTTCTCCCGCAGTCAGTTGAATTGTGTCATCTTCCGGGGTACTATTAGCTTCAATAATTGCTTCCCGCAGAGAAGTCACACCATCACTATCATCTACTACATCATCAGTAGTATCTACCACAATATTTGCCAACACCCCTGCATAACTCGCCCTCACTTCTGGGGTAAATGCCAATGCTGACTTGAGTTGACCAAATATTAGTTCTAAATTCCAGTTACCACCTCTGTTAACATTTCCAGTCAGTGTTTCGGAAGCAGCAATATTTGCTCCTGTGAGTTGATGTAGTTGTCTGATAAATTCTTTACCTTCTTTACCACTTCCTACCTGACAACCATAAATCAATATTTCTCCACCACCAGACAAACATTTGCCCCACTGTTGAATACTCTCAGCATATTGATGAATATTGTCTAAATTCAGGAGACTATTTCCCAAGTACAAACTACCTTTTGCACCATGAGAAATAATATGAATTGTCTCTACCTGATGGTATTTACCTAAGTTTTCGGCTATTTGGTTTATACCATTTCCATTGGGTTGTAGGATAAATACTCTTGTATCAAGGTCAATCTCTGAAATTAAATGACGGTAATTTTCTACCTTAGAGTCGATGAATAAAAGTTTAGTTAAATTCATAATTGTGGAGGATTTTAAAGGAGTATTAATTAATTCAATCAATAACAGATTGTCCATTGCCATCTACTTTTTCTTTATTAAAAGTTTAGATTTTTCTAGCTCAAAAATTCTCTATTTTATTAACCTGATGTTAACTATAAGCACATTTGCTCAACACCAAAAAATTAATTATTCAAATGCGCCATATTTGGTGTAAAAGTGAAAACAGAAACAGTCAAACGATGAATTATGAAAATATTAATGGCCATGATGCAATGAGAGTTGATATCAACTTAAGCATTAATTGACAAAAAAATCAGAGATTATAGCAGAAGGAAGAAGGAAGAAGGCGATTAGTTATTTAGGAAAGAGGGAAGAATCTTGCGTTGTCTGAGTTTTAAATTTTTGATATGTCCGCGGCCTTTCCTTCGACTGCTATATCAGACTTAGGCAGGAATTCCTCTAATGTAGAAAGTTGTTAAATTACGATAAACTATGAACATACAGACAGTTGCAACACAACCTTTTAGTGACCAAAAACCAGGCACTTCAGGACTCCGCAAAAAAGTGCCAACCTTTAAACAACCCCGCTATCTAGAAAACTTTATTCAGTCTATCTTTGATAGTCTAGAAAACATTCAAGGTCAAACATTTGTGCTTGGTGGTGATGGTCGCTATTACAACCGTCAGGCGATCCAAATAATTTTGAAAATGGCTGCTGCTAATGGGGTGGGTCGAATGTTAGTGGGTCAGGGTGGTATTCTTTCTACTCCTGCTGCTTCCTGTATTATTCGTAAAAATCAAGCCTTTGGTGGTATAATCCTTTCTGCTAGTCATAACCCAGGTGGACCTGAAGAGGACTTTGGTGTTAAGTACAATATTAGTAATGGTGGTCCTGCACCGGAAAAAGTGACAAGTGCCATTTATGAACGCAGTAAAGTTATAGATAGCTACAAAATAATGGAAGCTGCGGATATTAATTTAGACCAATTGAGCAGTCATCAGTTAGGGGAAATGACTGTAGAAGTTATTGACTCTGTGGCAGACTATGCTGAGTTGATGGAATCATTGTTTGATTTTGGCAAAATATCAGAACTACTCAAGTCTGGTAAGTTTCGGATGTGTATGGACTCATTACACGCTGTGACTGGAGGTTATGCTAAAGATATTTTTGAGCAACGGTTAGGTGCTCCCGCAGGTACGGTGCAAAATGGTATACCTCTAGAAGATTTTGGTGGAGGACATCCAGACCCGAATTTGGTATATGCTCACGACTTGGTAGAGGTCATGTTCGGAGATAATGCTCCTGACTTTGGTGCTGCTTCTGATGGGGATGGCGATCGCAATATGATTTTAGGTAAAAATTTCTTTGTGACTCCTAGCGATAGTTTGGCAGTATTGGCGGCTAATGCTAAATTGGTTCCTGGATATAGTTCTGGTTTGGCTGGTATTGCCCGTTCAATGCCAACTTCAGCAGCACCAGATCGAGTTGCAGAGAAAATGGGTATTAACTGTTATGAAACTCCAACTGGTTGGAAGTTTTTTGGTAATTTGTTAGATGCGGACAAAGCTACTCTTTGTGGTGAGGAGAGTTTTGGTACAGGGTCTAATCATGTGCGGGAAAAAGACGGACTTTGGGCAGTTTTGTTCTGGTTGAATATTTTAGCAGCACGGCAAGAGTCTGTAGAAGATATTGTGAAGGAACACTGGAAAATTTACGGTCGCAATTATTATTCTCGCCATGACTATGAAGGGGTAGAAACAGATAAAGCTAATACTTTGATGGGAAATTTGCGTTCCCTATTATCTTCTCTTCCAGGAAAGAAATATGGTCAATATGAGGTGAAATATGCTGATGATTTTAGCTATACTGACCCAGTAGATGGTAGTGTAAGTGCAAAGCAGGGTATTCGTATTGGTTTCACTGATGGTTCTCGCATTGTGTTCCGACTTTCAGGTACAGGTACTCAAGGTGCAACTCTGCGGTTATATGTGGAAAGTTATGAACCAGATGCTAGCAAACATGATGAAGATACTCAAGCAGCATTATCTGCTTTGATTGGTATAGCAGACGAAATTGCTCAAATTAAAAATCTTACAGGTAGGGAAAAACCCACTGTAATTACCTAATTTTTTAGGTAGGAGGCAAGAGGTTGATTTAATTAGGATTTACGCACCTGCAACGTATTTTTGTCCGAAGCGACCGACAGGGTTTGCGCAGCAGTCCGGAACGAAAAGCAATCTCTAGTCCTAGTTTTTCGTACCTCATGCGTAAGTCCTGTTTTTGTTAGTTTTCAAGATAATTTACATACGGAGATACATAGTTATGTTAGAACCAGCAAAAACTGTAGAGTTATTTCACAAACATCTAGATCAAAAAACTTTTGCACCAGGAGATGTAATTTTTGAAGATGGGCAAAAAGCTGATGTAATGTATGGAATTATTGAAGGAGTAGTCGAATTATTTGTTAATGGTCAAGTTGTGGAAACGATTAAAAAAGGTGATGTTTTTGGTGAAGGAGCGCTAGTTCACGAAGAACATATTCGAGCTTCTACTGCTATTGCTAAAACAGAATGTAAATTAGCTTATCTTGACCAAGAACGCTTTTTATTTGTAGTTCAAGAAACACCTTTATTTGCCCTGTCTGTAATTCGGAGTTATTCCGATCGTCTTCGTCGCTTTAAGCATTCTATCTAGTTATTAATATCATGTTCGGTTGAATAGACATCTCCAGAAAAGAGGGAACAGGGAACAGGGAACAGGGAACAGGGAACCCACCCCTCGCCCCTCCCCCTCCCAGGAGGGGAATAATTGATAATTTATCATTTTTTTTGTGGGTTTAATACCCCACCGTCAACGGGGGTGTTCACGCATTACTTGGGGGAGCGTAGACGCGGAGCGGCAGGTCGTTGACTATCCCCATGTAATTTTCCTCCTGTCTCCTGTCTCCTGTCTCCTGTCTCCTTCTTCAAGGATAAGAATTGATTTTATTTTTGATTTTTACCAGATATCTAATACTTATAAATAACTGTTGTGAGGAGTCAGGAGTCAGGAGTCAACCCACCCCTCGCCCCTCCCCCTCCCAGGAGGGGAAGAAAAGAGGAATACACAGGAAATATTGGAGATGGGGTATTGATAATTTCAGTATTTCTTTGGTACTGTCGGTACTATCAGTCCTTAAGTTTTATTATAACTGATTATCCGCAATTCGTAGCTCCCCCGGAGGGGGAACATAACATCAGCTATTTATTATCAACTTGATAAGTGTAAAAAAAAATTGGTGACGAGCTTTTTCAGTTTAACTATATGCTCTTAATACCATTTTCAAAAAATACTGTTACAGTGCTTTATTCTGTTGTTAGAGGTCTTGAGATTGGGTGCATCTCATATTTGCAAAAATACTTTTTTCCTATATATTCCCTGTTGCCTGTTGCCAGATGAGCTGTTGCCTAAAAATGATAAATTGTTGGCTTTATTCAAAATTGAGATGCACACTTAAGATTAATACTGTAGCGACCTTTTTTGAATTTGGTATAACAATAATATATTTGACAAATTGATAGTGTATGTTAAGGCACAGAAATCCAGAAGTTAATTTGGTAAGTTATCCATAAAGTCAAACACAAAACTAACGTGCCGATAATTTCATCCATTCCATAATGAATTAAAAATTTGTTCTGATATAATACTGAGGTTGTAATTAACTAAAAATACTCCTAATGAGCAAGAAAAAACCACAATAAATTGGTGATTACTCAGTCTCCAAATTTGTAACTAAACTGCATGAATACTTGAGGAAGTTCTCAAGCTTATTATGAAGTAATGTAGGGATAAATTATTAGGTAAACTAGGAACTTCAGATAATACTGAAGAAGAAAGAGAAGTAACTCAATAAATGAAAATAGTTACTAAAAAAATGTCTTTTTTTTGGTGCTCTAAATGACGTTTTTTCAGCTGCAGATAGATTAGTTAATGCTCAAAGTATGGTATCAGAAATGGAATTGGATGAAGATTTGTATGGAAATACAGTAGAAAATTAGTGCAAACAGCTTTGTCCTAATATCTCAAAGTATATTGAATGCTAGGAAATTATCGACTAAACCATAAGTAAGTAACTTATTCTCAAAGGGAGAAATAAATGGCTAAGAATTTACTCGAACAACTACGAGAAGTAACCATCGTTGTTGCGGATACAGGCGATATTCAAGCAATCGAAAAATTTCAACCACGGGATGCTACTACTAATCCCTCATTAATTACTGCTGCAGCTCAGATGCCACAGTATCAGGAAATTGTGGATGAAACTTTGAAAAAGGCAAGGGAAGAGTTGGGGACAGATGCTACTCCTTCTGATGTGGCAAATTTAGCATTTAAGAGACTGGCAGTTGCTTTTGGACTTAAGATTTTACAGATTATTCCAGGGCGAGTATCTACAGAAGTTGACGCACGACTATCCTACGATACAGAATCAACTATAGCTCAAGGACGAGATTTAATCGCTCAATATGAAGCAGCAGGAGTTTCTCGCGATCGCATATTGATTAAAATCGCTTCTACCTGGGAAGGTATCAAAGCAGCAGAAGTATTAGAAAAAGAGGGTATTCACTGCAACTTAACCCTACTCTTTGGTCTGCACCAGGCGATCGCTTGTGCTGAAGCTGGCGCAACTCTGATTTCTCCCTTTGTAGGTAGAATTTTAGACTGGTACAAAAAAGAAACTGGGCGAGACTCTTATCCTCCTGCGGAAGACCCCGGTGTATTATCTGTGACTCAAGTCTACAACTACTACAAGAAATTTGGTTACAAGACTGAAGTCATGGGAGCTAGTTTCCGCAACATTGGTGAAATCACAGAATTAGCAGGTTGCGACTTGTTGACTATTTCACCTGGTTTGTTGGGTGAGCTAGAATCAACTACAGGGGAACTACCAACGAAACTTTCTGTTGAGAAAGCAGCTGAGTCTGATGCCGAAAAAATTGCCTTAGACAAAGAAACCTTTGACAAGATGCACGCTGAAAATCGGATGGCATCTCAAAAATTGGATGAAGGCATTAAAGGTTTCTCTAAAGCATTAGAATCATTGGAAAATCTGTTGGCAGAACGCTTGACTCGCCTAGAGGGAGTCACTCATGCAGCAGAAGATATTTTCCATATCTATGACTTAGATGGTGATGGTTTCATCACTCGTGAAGAATGGGCAGGAACTGATGCTGTATTTGATGCTCTAGATATCAATCAGGATGGTAAAATTTCTCCAGAGGAAATGGCATCTGGTTTAGGAGCTGTATTCCAATTGGCGAAGGTTTAGTCCTCAGATAGCAGTTAGCAATTAGCCAATTTAATTGTTGGCCAGTGGGAGTATCCTGCTCCCATTTCTTGATTTAATTGGGAGCAAGGCGGTAACATTATTAGGACAGGACTTACGCATAACCACCACATCTAGTAGGGGTGATTTCCTACGGAATGCTTCGCAAACGCTAATCACCCCTACAGATAGCGTATAATTCTACATTTTGCGTAAGTCCTGTAGGACTTATATCAAGTTCTGATAATTATAGGACTTACGCAGTACAACCTATTTTCGTCATTGCGACTGACAGGGAAGCAATCTCTAATGCCATTTTTTCCTACCTCATGCGTAAGTCCTGAATTAGTTATAATCAAGTTTTTCTTTGTAGTTGGGCTTGAGCAAGTCAAATACTTATATTAATTAGGGCTAAAGCCCAACTACGAGCCTAATTATAACTGGTATTTGCAAACCGAATTACTTTATTTGACGCTTCTTTCGGAAAGAAAATACTCCAAAAGCAGTAGCAAATAATCCTAATGTTGCAGTAGGTTCTGGTGTAGAAGCACTGGCAGTAAGCTGGACATTATCAACTAAAAGTCCAGAATCACCGAAAGCATTATCTGCATCTGCAACTCCAAACCCGAGAGTATAAGTTCCAGTCTCAGAAATCTCATAAGAAAAACTTTGATATCCTGTTTCGTCAAAGAAGAAAGTTTCAGAAGTAACAACATCAGAGGAAGTATCAGCTAATATCTTTAAGAAAGAATTATCTAATTCATCACCTGAAAGAGAGACAAAAGAAAAGTCATTAAAAATATCTTCAGGCTCACAGACACCATTTTGTACATCCAATAGAGTACATTCATCTGTCAAAAAGTTGAAATCAAATGTTAGAACATCTCCAGCATTTGCCAAAAAAGTTTGCTTGATAGCAGAACCTTCAAAAGGTATGCTACCTGATAAATCTTCCAGACTGCCAACAGACAACCCTAAGAATTCTTCAATCTCATCATTACCTACAGCAACTATATCGTTCAAAATGAACGCATTAGACTCTCCATCTGAGGGTGGTATACCAAAATCACTATCCACAATAGTAGCAGCACCAAGTATACTCCAGTCATTTAAACCATTTTCAAAACCACCATTCTTAATTCCAAATACAGGAGGTTGAGGTTCAATAGGAGGGGGTGGTAGAGGTATAAAATCACCAACAAATTGACCACCATTCTCTTCTATAAATAGGCGGTGTTCTGTAATTCCAGTAAACCAAGATATATCACCAAATTGGCTGGTTTCAGTAGAACCACCAGAAAGAACACCAGCAATTAATAACTCATCATCTACTTCTACTAGAAGCGGACTACCACTATCAGCAGGAGCAGTAGTTCCCTCATTTGTTAGAGGTGAAGAACTACTATCGACACTGATTGAAGAAGGAGACAGGAGACAGGAGACAGGAGACAGGAGGAAAATTACATGGGGATTCTAACCCCAAGTAATTTTGAACACCGTGTAGACGGTGGGGTATTAAACCCACAAAGAAAATGATAAGGTGTTATTATCATCAGTTCCATCATCAAAGTCAAGGTTGATAATGTTAGATGTAAAGACGGCATCAAAAAATGGATCAAAAATACTACCAACTAGATCGATCACATTTTCAGCACCCCAACGCAGTCCATCTGCAGTAAATTCATGGCCAACACTACCTAAACCATTGAAACCAAAACCAGCTATAGTTGCCTCACTTCCAATCAGGTTCTCAGGGTTGAAACCAAATAATTTTAAAGGAGTAATTGATGTTGGAGCAGCTTCGGCAAGTTCAAGTATGGCAAGATCTGTACCATCTAAAAATGCATTGAAATTTTCATCTCCATCCAAGAATAAAATTTCACTGACTGAAATATCTGTCAAGAAAGAGTTGTTTTCATCGTAAAATCCAACACTCACATCTTCAGGAAAAGCCTCTCCAAATATAGGATCAAAACAATGTTGGGCAGTAAGTACATAATTATCTGCAATTAGTGAACCACTACAACCACTTACAAATTCACCTGTTTCAGAATTTCTGATTGAAGAAGGAGACAGGAGACAGGAGACAGGAGACAGGAGGAAAATTACATGGGGATTCTAACCCCAAGTAATTTTGAACACCGTGTAGACGGTGGGGTATTAAACCCACAAAGAAAATGATAAAATGTCAGTTACAGCCGTCAAAGGAGCACCTAGTTCTATAGCAGTACTAGCTCCTGCTGTATCATTTATTACTATGCCTTTTACGGGTGATTGAAAACTTTGACTTGCTATTAGACCAAGTACACAACGCAGAGCTATTTGGCTAATCTGAATATTTTTGCAAGATTTGAGTATGGAAGGGTTAAATATTTTTTGTTGTTTGAAATTGTTAGAAAAGTATATGCTCATTCCCTGGTCCCTTTAATTTCTTTGAGTTTTATTTCAACGGGAATGACACGCAGATATGTCTGACCCTAGTAATTTATTCTGATAAAGAAAGATAGCAATTTTCTTACACTATGACAATACTACTTAAGTAAGATAAATTATATTAGTGTAAATTCTGTAAATATACTAAGGACAGGAGCTTCAGCAAATATAGAGGAGAAAAATATTAAAAATTCTTCATCAAAACTTCATCAAAACTTCATCAAAACTTCATCAAAACTTTATAAATTTAACTTGCAGAGTGTAGTTTTTGAGGTTAGGTTTGATTCTGATTGAACTAGGTTTTAGCTGTTATATCAAATCCGCTTAATTCGGTATAAAAAAATGTTCCATCTTCAGTTATTGCTAAATCTTTTTATATCTCCCTATCTCCCCATCTCCCCATATCCCCATCTCCCCACACTCTTATTATCTAATTACACCAATACTACCGGATTTGATATGACCTAAAAATTGGTATTGACGCTATTTATTCTGACCCCTGACCCCTGACTCCTGACTTCATTCCCTGTTCCCTAATTGATAAAAATTATCCCCACTCCAACTAATCTTAAGAGTAGGGATTAATATTAGTTCCAATATTTGGAAATATAGCACTTGTATCTAAAAGTTAAGTAGATTAACTAACCTTGAAAGCTGAGATATTTTCAGAGGAAGTAACAAACTAATAGCTAATTGCCATCATATTATATCATGTCCGTTTCATAGCGCTTCAAAAACTGTCGTCTTCTCCTCTTGCCGGACACCATATTACTTTCTTTTACGCTTGAGCAAAGAAAATGTTGCAAAAACAGTACCAAATAATCCTATTGTTGTAGTGGGTTCTGGTGTGGATGCCAGTTTCACATTATCAACTAAAAGTCCAGACAAACCTCCAATCTCTTCTGCATCTGCAACTCCAAATCCTAGAGTATAAGTTCCAGTTTCAGGAATCACATAAGAATAACTTTGATACCCAGTTTCGCTGAAGAAGGCAGTATCAGAATCAACGAAGTCAGAGAAAGTATCAGCTAATAAGTCTATGAAAGGATTATTGAATACATCACTGGCAAGGGAGACAAAAGAAAAATCGTTTAAGAAATCATCAGGTGTCCATTCATCTGTCAAATCATCTGTCAAAAAGTTGAAATCAAAAGTTAGGACATCTCCTGCTTTTGCTTGGAAAGTTTGCTTGATAGCAGAACCTGCAACGATCAAACTACCTGATACGGCATCCAAATCTCCTGGATCTAACTCTAATAGTTCTTCTATTTCATTAGTACTAGCAATCCCTAGAAATTCATCATTAACTATTAATGCTTGAGAATCTCCCTGTGACGTTGATACAGGAAAAGTGCTATTTGTGACACCAGCAGAACCTCTTCTACTCCAACCAGTCAAACCTTTTTCAAAACTACTATTCTGAATATCATCTGTAGGTTCGAGAACAACAGGGACAAAATCACCAACAAACTCAGCACCAAATGATTCTATAAATTCACGGTGTTCTGTAACTCCTGTCCACCAGGATACATCTCCAAATGTACTGAAGTCAGAGGAACCACCAGTAACCACTCCGGCAATTAAGTATTCATCATTTTCTGGATTTCTGACTAGCAGTGGGCCACCACTATCGCCAACAGCAGTAGTTCCTTCATTGTCTAAAGGATCTGTACTACCAATACTGTTATTTTCTTCAGTTCCATCATCATAATCAGTGTTAATAATGTTTGATTCAAAGATAGCATCAAAAACTGGATCGAAAACACTACCAACAAGATCGATAGAGTTTTCAGCACCCCACCGCATACTATCTTCATTAAAATTACTCCCTTCATCGCCTAAACCAATATAACCAAAACCAACCATAATTGCTGGATCGTTTGGATCGGTTGTAATCAGGTGTTGGGGATCGGAGCCAAATAATTTTAAAGGCTTGATGTCTTCTGGAGCAGCCACTTCAAGTTCAAGTACAGCAATATCTGTACCATCTAAGTCTCTGAAGGTGTCATCTAGAAAAGAGATGTCACTGACTGCAATATTTGTTAAGGTGTCGTTCTTTTCATCGCTAAATCGAACGCTCACATCTTCAGGAAAAATCTCTCCAAATTCAAAAGGATTGAAACAATGTTGGGCTGTGAGTATATACTTTTCTGCAATCAGCGAACCAGTACACTCACTAACAAAACCATCTTCTTCATCGAAAAATAAAATGTCAGTGATAGCAGTAAAAGGAGAACCTATCTCTATAGCAGTATCAGACCCCGCAGTATCATTTATTACTATACTTCGTACTGATGTTTGAATGCTCTGGCTGGCCACTAAACCAAGTATGCAACTAAGCCCTATTTTGCTAGTTTTTTTTATTTTAAAAGATTTGAGTATGGAATGATTGAATTTTGCTTTTAGTTTGTTATTTTTTGATAAATGAAGACCCATTGCCTAATTCCTCTAGATGATGAATGACATCGAGCTCAGACTAAGTTTGTCTAACCCAATTGACTTTTTCTTAATAGTATAGCAATTCTAACAAAGTAGGGTAATGGATTTTATATTATTCTTAAAATGTATAAAAACCTGAAGATTTGTTTTTAATAAAATAGAGAATATACAGAGGAACAAAAATCAAATTTCTTCATCAAAGTTTCATTATAGCTTCATCAAAACTTCATATAAGTTTATAGTGCTTTTCACTTGAGTGAAGCAAATGATTTCTCCTCTATGCCTTCTGGAATCTACCTCTAAGGTCTCTTTGCTTTATCTAAATTAAAACTGCTGTAACTTGCATAGGTAGTTAAGTAGCACTCTCTGTGTATCTACGGAGGAGCAGTCTATTTTCTAGGCGTTGGTAAATCAAGAGATAAAACTTTAACAGTAGTCTGTTTCTGATACCTCTAAATATTTTACCAAAGTAAGTGATGGGTATCACCCCTAGTGCCGCTACGCGGAAGTCAAAAGTCAAAAGTCATGCATCGAGTGTGTAATTCTGAGGGGACCTCAGAATGTAAGACACACTCAAGACAGTTAAAAGTATTGATTGGTAAGGCTTTTAGGATTTTGTAACTGGTTAGTTATTTCTGCCATCCTGCACTAGTAGAAAATCATC
This sequence comes from Okeania hirsuta, assembly GCF_003838195.1. Lineage (GTDB taxonomy): Bacteria > Cyanobacteriota > Cyanobacteriia > Cyanobacteriales > Microcoleaceae > Okeania > Okeania hirsuta. The sequence goes on along the minus strand of NZ_RCBY01000009.1, from coordinate 9,141 downwards.
TTACCAATTACCAACGCCATTTTCTATGATGCTGAAACGTGCCTGTTAATATTGATGATTAATCAAGCAGAAAAAAACCATACTTTGGCGTTGGTAAAGCACCTGTATGATATTCATCTTAAATTCTTTAGGAGTCAACCCACCCCTGCTCCTCCCAGGAGGGGACGTCAGTCGGACTTCCTCAGGAGAGAAGAAAGAATCAGAAACCCCGAGTAGAAGGAGAAAGTTTTTTGGTGGCGTAAAGATCACTGAGTTCTATCACCCTCTTGTGCGGACATCATATCATACCTCTTTTCACCAACGCCCATACTTTTTGCTGACAAAAAATTTTTGAATTAGTAGTCAGTAATCAGTAGTCAATAGTTAGTAGTCAATAGTCAGTAGAAATGAGAATTAGGGTCGATGGGAATTCTCACCCCACTAACCCCATTGATCTTCTCTGTCAGGTAATGTATTCAACCAATAAGGGAAAAGATAATAATCTTTTTTTCTGTTTTTACCGAAAAATTGGGTTTAAAGCCTCGCCCTAGAAGGGCGACTTTTTAGTTTATTTTTGCCACAGGTTATGTGATCATATTGTTAGTTCAAAAGTCATTTTATGAAAGCAAGATTTAAGTACCGTATATATCCAACATTGGGACAAAAACACCGATTAGCAAAACTATTTGGTTGTGTCCGTGTTGTCTGGAATGATAGTCTAGCTTGCTGTCAGGAAAAGTACAAATCTGGAGAGAAGAAACCTATTAACTCACAGCTACAAAAACAGTTTATTACTCAAGCTAAAAAAACTGAAGATAGAGAGTGGTTATCAGAGGTTTCTGCTATACCACTACAGCAATCTTTGAACGATTTAAATCAGGCTTATCAAAACTTTTTTAAATCAACTCAAGGTAAGAGAAAAGGTAGACCTGTAGTTTTGTGGTAGAAATTTTACCAGAAGTACTACCTAAAACTGATAATTCAGTTGGAATAGATTTAGGAATTAAAACTTTTGCAACTTTGAGTAATGGTCAAAAAATTGATGCACCAAAACCACTAAAGAAACGAATTAAGAAGTACCGAAAACTAAGTAAATCATTATCTAAAAAAACTAGGGGTTCTAAACGATATGAAAAAGCTAGGCTAAAAATAGCTAAATTTTCCTACGGAATGCTACGCAAACATGCCAAACTGAAAGATACAAGAAGAGATTTTCTACATAAATTATCTACTGAAATAATTTGTGAAAACCAAACAATTGTTTTAGAGGATTTGAATATTTCAGGAATGGTTAAGAATCGGAAATTATCTAGAGCTATTTCTGATTTAGGTTGGAGGCAATTTAGGACATTTTTAGAAGGAAAAGTAGAAAAATACGGTCGTGATTTTAGAGTGATTAGCCGTTGGGAACCCACATCCCAAACTTGCTGTTGTTGTGGATTTAAAGGTGGAAAATTAGATTTATCAATTCGTGAGTGGGAATGTCTAAATTGTGGAGCTAAACATGATAGAGACGAAAATGCAGCCATAAATATATTAGTCGCGGGTGGGCAATCCGAGACATTAAACGGACATGGAGGCAAGCATAAGACTACTGCCAAAGTAGCAGCAGCCTGTGAGATGTCAACCTGCCGAGGAGCTACGGCTCGGTAGGAATCCCTGTGCCTTTAGGCCGGGGAGGATGTCAAATCTAGTTAGTAAAAAAGATGTAACATATTATACTATCTTCTCCATTAATTATCGGTTGTAAAGTTGAGTAATTTGTAGTAAGCGATCGCTCAATTCTTGACTCAAAAGCTCTGAAGTGGTATAGCGCCAGCGCCAGTTACCAGGAGTAACACTAGGGTCATTCATGCGAGCGCCGTTATCTAAGGAAAGAACATCTTGGAGAGGGAATATTGCCATATCAGCAACGGAAGCAGAAGCTAAACGCATGAGCGACCAACTGATTTCATGGATGTCGCTATCACTAGCATAACCCAAATATTTAGCAACGTGCTGTCTTACTTCCTGAGGAGCTTGTAACCACCAACCGACAGTAGTATCGTTATCGTGAGTACCCGTATAGACTATGCAGTTGTTAATATAACTATGAGGTAAGTAGGGATGATCTGCCTCACCACCAAAAGCAAACAATAATATTCGCATTCCCGGGAATTCAAAGCGATCGCGCATTGCTTCTACTTCTGGAGTAATAATTCCTAAGTCTTCTGCCAAGATCGGTAGAGTTCCTAGAGCTTCCTGTAATTTGGAAAATAATTTGTACCCTGGTGCTTTTACCCATTCGCCATTAATAGCATTATCTTCCCCTGCGGGTACTCGCCAGAAAGCTTCAAAACCACGGAAATGATCGACGCGCACAACATCCACATATTGTAGAGTTGCCCTAAATCTTTCGATCCACCAAGTAAAGTTAGTATTGATTAAGTTTTCCCAGTTATAGACAGGATTTCCCCATAACTGCCCCGTTGCACTAAAATAGTCTGGTGGTACTCCTGCTTTCCATGCGGGTTCTAAAGTTTCTGGGTTAAGGTCAAAGTTTTCTGGGTGACTCCAAACCTCTGCGCTATGATGACAGACATAAATCGAAACGTCACCAATAATTTTGATATTTTTCCCGTGGCAGTATCTGCGGACTTTTGTCCATTGTTCAAAAAACTGAAATTGCAAGAACTTATGATATTCAATACTATCGTGTAATAGACTTGTTGCTATTTTTACTGCACCTGGTTCTCGACGAGCTAAACCTGGTTCCCATTGATTCCATGTTTTATCTGGATTGGCCTCATGCAAAGCCATAAATAGAGCATAGTCATCCAGCCAATATGATTGTTGTTGGGAAAAAATTTCGTATTCTGGAGGGATAGCTTGTTTGAAGCGATCGTAAGCTTGCTGGAAATATTTAGTTTTGTGGGGAATAACTTCTGCAAAGTTGACTCTAGCGTATGCTGGGTCACTTTCTGATGGTAGAGGTGTGAGTTCATCAGGATTTAATAGTCCTTTCTCTGCCAATATATCCAGACTAATTAACAGAGGATTTCCCGCAAAGGCGCTGAAATTCATGGTATAGGGCGAATGTTCATAACCTGTTGGGCCTAGAGGTAATACTTGCCAGATTTTTTGTCCACTTCTGGCCAGAAAATCAATAAACTCATAAGCTGATTTGCCTAAATCCCCGATGCCGAATCTACTGGGTAAACTTGTAGGGTGTAGTATGATGCCACTTGCACGTTCAAAAGTCATAGTATTTATAAGTCAAAAGTCAAAAGTTAAAAGTCAAAAGTTAAAAGTCAAAAGTCAAAAGTTAGATAAATTAATAGTTTCTACACTATAATTTCTTTGACTTTCTGCTTTGTAAGATATTACCAGATACGAAATTTTAAATTACCATCTATTGGGCTAAATTTATAGATTTTATAATTCGTTTAGAATTCTAATAAGGGTTATTAATTATTTTAACTATTCAAGATATGACTTCTAATTTTCACAGAGGTACATTATACTCCCAGATTTTTTGTTGCCTAAAATTTTCAACTTTGTACTTCATTCAATTAAGAAATAGAATATTTATATTTAGAGTATTTTCAATTAACCTTTTAAAAAAAATCAATTATTTTTATCGAAAATTAACCTGTTTTTAACCAGGTTTTAACTACTTAATTTATCTAACTTTTGACTTTTAATCTTTAATTAGTAAAAGTGCTAGTATATCAAAGAAAAATTATTAGGAATATGGTCTATGAGTTTGAAGTTGTATTTTATCCGACATGGAGAGACTACATACAGTAAAACTGGCGGTTACTGTGGTATTTTAGACCCATAATTGACTCCAGAATGGTTAGAAATGGCAGAACAATTTGCTAAAACTCATAGCTCATTAAATTGGACTGCCGCCTATGTTAGCCCGAAGAAAAGAACAATTGCTACTGCAAAACCTTTGTGTAATACAGTAGGATTAGAAATGCAAATACGGGATGGTTTGAAAGAAATTGCTTACGGAAAATGGGAAGGAGAAACTCCAGAAACAGTTAATCGCGACTACCATGATGAATATGTTCGTTGGTTAACAGATCCTGGTTGGAATGGACCTACTGGTGGAGAAAAAGGTATAGATATTGCTCGTCGCTCTTCTCAAGTAATTCAAGAAATTCAAGACAACCATGAAACAGGTAATGTATTAGTTGTGTCTCATAAAGCAACCATTAGAATTATGCTTTGTGATTTATTAGGAATTGATATTGGCAGGTATCGCGATCGCATTGCGATGTTGGTTGGTGGAGTAAGTATTTTAGAAATGGGTGATCATGGTCCATTGCTACATTGTTTATCAGACCGTTGTTATCTTGACGAAAAATTACGGTCTTTACAGGGTACTTAAGATAATTTGGTAATAGACATATCCAGAAAAGAGGGAGTAGGGAGTAGGGAGTAGGGAACTCACCCCTAACCCCTCCCAGGAGGGGAAATAATTGATGATTTATGTACGATAATTGATTTTATTTTTGATGATTGGATATTTATAATTAGGAGATAACTAGGTTTTTTGAATAGTTGAATACCTTTTCACTAGATCTATACATCAAACAAAATTTTCCTATAATTGAGTATCCTTGAGAATCGAATTTTAAGTTGATTTTTTACTCTCTTTCTTTTGTGTTTCTTGGTGTAGCAGTCGAAGCAAAAATTAGGACATACTAAAAGCTAAAAACTCAGAAAACGCTAAATTTTTCCTTCTCTGGTAGATAATATGAAATACGTTAATGTTTCCTACCACAAATTGATGGGGAGATGGTCAGATGGGGAGGTTGGCAGATTCGTATATTTGCACAATTTTTTGTATTTCATATAACTAAATTCCCTCTTACTTCTGCTATAAAAAAGTAGGTATTTATTTAAATATAGAGAATAGGTGAAAATCAACTTTTTTAATTCTAACTAATTCTAAGTTTTCCAGGAAAAATATAGATCAACTAATTGACTTTTGCCAGTTAATATTGTTACTTATATATTATTACTAAAAAGTATAATAAAAAAAAAATATCATGCCCGGATAATTAGTGATAAAAAACTTTATCCCTTTGAACCTTTTTTTTCCTTTTGCCTTCTGCCTTCTGACTTCCTTCTTTCAAAGAATAACTATTCAACCGAACATGATATAATTATTAACTATGAAAATTTTAGTTTTAAACGCAGGCTCCAGTTCTCAAAAAAGTTGCTTGTATGAAATTACTGGGGAAAAGTTACCAGAAAATCCACCAAAACCAATTTGGGAAGCAGCAATTGACTGGACTGCTAATGATGATTATGGTCTGATGGAAATTGCAGCAAATGGAATAGAAAAGAAGATAAAACTTAACCCAGAAAAACGCCTAGAAAGCATTGCTAAAATGTTAGAAACTCTTAGGCAAGGAGAAACTAAAGTTATAGATAAACTATCCGATATAGATGTAGTTGGTCATCGAGTAGTTCATGGCGGTTCAGATTATTCAGAAGCAACATTTATTACAGATAAAGTCAAGGCAACAATCAAAAATCTTATTCCTTTAGCACCTACTCATAATCCCAATCATTTAGAAGGAATTGAAGCCATTGAAAAAACATTAGGAAATGTGGCTCAAATAGCAGTATTCGATACAGCATTTCATAGTAAAATGCCAAAAAAAGCTGCTGTTTATCCCATCCCTTATGAATGGTTTGAAAAAGGAATTCGGCGCTATGGATTTCATGGAACAAGTCATAAATATTGTGTTCAAAAAACAGCAAAAATATTAGGAAAACCACTAGAATCTTTGCGGATAATTACTTGTCATTTAGGTAATGGAGCTTCTTTAGCAGCAGTTCGTAATGGAATTAGTATTAATACTACCATGGGATTTACTCCATTAGAAGGATTAATGATGGGAACTCGTAGTGGCTCAATTGACCCGGCAATCCTCATTTACTTAATGCGAGAACATGGTCTAGATACGGAAAAACTCAATACAATTCTCAACAAAGAATCAGGGTTAAAAGGAATATCTGGAAAATCTGGAGATATGCGTTATATAACCACAGCGATGCAAGAAGGAGATGAACGTGCCCAATTAGCATTCGATATTTATATTCATCAACTTCATTGTTGTATTGGAAAAATGCTCGCTTCTCTTGGTGGTATGGACGTTTTAGTATTTACTGCTGGAATAGGAGAACGTTCAGTAATTGTCAGAGAAAAAACTTGTGAAAATTTTGAATTTTTAGGATTAAAAATAGATAAGGAAAAAAATATTAAACCAGGGATAGATACCGATATTTCTACTTCAGATTCAACAGTACGAATATTGGTAGTACACACAGAAGAAGATTGGGCGATCGCTTGTGAATGTTGGCAGAAAATGAATCAAGCTTAGGTAATATTTGGACTAAAAATTTGATAAATAGTTATACCAATTTTATAGCAGAAGGAAGAGGGAAGAAGGAAGAAGGAAAAATCTTCCGTTGTCTGAGTTTTAAGCTTTTGATATGTCCTAACCTTTCCTTCGACTTTTATATGTGAGGTTACTGGCGTGACACACCTTAAATGGTGTATTAGAAAAAAATGGTCAAACCTTGCCATAAACAGAATTATAGGAAAAAATCTAATCCACAGTTTTAGCTGTGTCATGCCACTATACAGAATTAGGTGGCGCGGTGGTAGGTCTTATACCAAGCGTGAAAAAAGAATGCTACAAAAAGGTAGATATTGATCGGATATGCTTAAAAATAGCTGCTCCAGTTCATTTGAGATAGTTATCTCTATCTTTTTTCCCTTTTTTTCAATATTTACCCCAACTTCGGTCTTCCCTCTTCCTTCTTTCGTAGGGACGTTGCATGCAACGTCCCTACCATTTGTAACAAACATTTATCACGCTTGGTATTAGGTGTTAGACATAATACCAATTTTATGTGAAGTGGCACAGAATTATGAAATTTATTAACTTGTCTATCTCAATCTACAGTCAACTCTGATTAATATATTATTCTATATAGCGATGTCACTAAATTAAAGTACATTAGTACATTGACATACTCTCCGGCGGTCAGGCACGGAGATTCTCCTGAAACTAGGATTCTTGGGTAAAATTACAGTTATGGACAATGAAGACCTCAATCAACTCAATATTCAGCCAATGGCAGAAAGTCCTTTAGATCATTTAGGAGAAGAACCCCCAAAACCAGATCCGGAGGAAATGTTGCCATTGCTAACTTCTTCAGAACCCTCCCAAAGGATGATTGCAGCGCGAGCTTTCTGTGAACTCCAAGAAAAACGGGCTATTATTCCATTAATTAAATTATTAGAAGATGATTGTCCATTAATACGAGTTAGTGCTGCTTATGCTTTGGGCCGTAATCCTAGCCCAGATGCAGTAGAACCTCTAATTACACAATTGAATAAGGACTTTAACGGCTATGTCCGTAAAGGAGTGGTTTGGGCCTTGGGAAATTGTCGCGATCGCCGTGCTTTGGAGCCTTTAGTTGATGTCCTCAGAACAGATATTTCTGCGGTGCGTCTATGGGCAGCAAGTTCCCTTGGTCAGATGGCCAAAGTAAGTTATGAAGTGGTAGTAGGGGCAATACCACCATTAATTGAAGGTTTGCGACGAGACTCAATGCCAGCAGTTAGAAGTAATTGTGCATGGGCCATTGGTCAATTATGTCGAGAATTACCTTCTAATGTGGTCTATGCAGGTGGCATTGATGCCTTAATTGAAGCATTAGAAGAGGAGCAAGATATGGGAGTGCGGGAAGATGCTAAATCATCTTTGTTACGAGTAGGAGACCCCAGGGGTCTGCAAGTTATTGAAGATTTAGCAATGGAAGGATTATAATATCGTTTCTCAAAAACTTTTCAACGATTATCTTGAGTAAGGGAGTGGGGGAGTGGGGGAGAATTAAACATCAGAATAATTAACATTAACGCAGGTTCAAATTAGCAAAAAAGTTATTGGGACTTTTTCAATTACTAATAACTGAAGTGTTACTTATTCAATAGTACGAAGGAGTATCCTTAATGTCAAAGCATAAAGTTTCTTATCAATTTCTCACTCCCCAAAGTTTTCTAGAACGCAGTGTGGGAGCATTTGCTGACAAAGATGCCATAGTTTACCGCTCCTCTAGATGGACTTATGCGCAGTTTGCCACCAGAGTTAATCAATTGGCAAGCGCCTTAAAAAACAGAGGGTTAGAAAAAGGCGATCGCATAGCTTTCCTTTGCCCGAATATTCCACCAATGTTAGAAGCACATTTTGGCGTTCCTCTAGCAGGAGGAGTTTTAGTCGCTATCAATATTCGATTAGCTGCTAAAGATATTTGCTATATCCTGAATAATTGTGGAGCGCGTCTGGTATTTGTCGATACAGAATTATCTCACCTGGTAGCATCGGTGCGGGATGAGTTGGAAAGTGTAGAAGAAATAATTAATATAGTAGACAGTCAAATAGAAGCAAAAGGAGAAAAATTACCAGGAACAGATTATGAAACTTTTTTAACTACAGGTACATCAGACCCTCTACCTTCCTCACTTTCAGACGAAAACGAAGCAATTTCCATCAGCTACACCAGTGGCACCAGTGGTCAACCCAAAGGAGTGGTATATACTCACCGTGGAGCTTACCTCAATGCTTTGGGTATGGCATTAGAATTAGGCATGAATAACCGCAGTGTCTATTTGTGGACTTTACCCATGTTTCACTGTAATGGTTGGTGTTTTCCTTGGGGAGTAATTGCTGTCGGTGGTACTCATGTTTGTCTCCGAAAATTTTACCCCAGTACAGTAATTTCATTAATCATGGATGAGGGAGTGACTAACTTCTGTGCTTCTCCCACAATATTAATAATGCTTACCAAGGAACATCAAGTAATCAATAAATTACAACTTTCCCATACCGTTACAGTTGTTACTGGAGGTGCACCACCTTCTCCAACTCTGATTCAGAAAATGGAAGAGTTGGGAATTGAATTGATTCATGGTTACGGTTTAACTGAAACTTATGGCCCTCATTCTATCTGCGAATGGCAAGCACCATGGAATGAGTTATCACTTGCCGAACGCGCTCGTTTGAAAGCTAGACAGGGAGTTGCTTGTATTTATTCTGCTCAAATGCGGGTAGTAGACAAAGATATGCAGGATGTACCTGCTGATGGGGA
>NZ_RCBY01000089.1 GCF_003838195.1 Okeania hirsuta | reverse complement strand
ACTGATAACTGATAACTGATAACTGATAACTGATAACTGATAACTGATAACTGAAATGACATCTGGCCATGAATCGGAAAAACTTAACTATTATCAATCAAACATTTCGTTAAGCTCCTATAAAAACATCTGGAATTATTTTGCTCTCCACGAGAGAATTAGAAAAAATGCGCCGAGTGGGGAGACTCGCAGCCAATTTACTCAACCATCTTGAACCAATAGTACAACCAGGAGTTAGCACTCAAGAATTAAACGACGAAGCCGAAAATTGGACTCAGGCACAGGGAGCCATCAGTGCCCAACTTGGCTATACCCCTCCCGGTCATCCTCCATTTACTGGTTCTATCTGTACCAGTATTAATGAAGTAGTTTGTCATGGTATTCCCAACCCCAAACAGATACTCAAAGACGGAGATATTATCAATATTGACGTTACCCCCATTCTCGATGGCTACCACGGTGATACTTCCAGAACATTTTTAGTAGGTAACCCATCAGCCTCAGCTCAAAAATTGCTAAAAGTAACCGAAGAGTGTATGATGCTACGGATTGCTGAAATAAAACCAGGGGCAAGAGTTGGAGATATTGGGACAGCAATTCAGGAATATGCCAAAGCTAATGGATTTTCTGTTGTACGAGAAATGGTTGGTCATGGAGTTGGTAGGCAGTTTCATACAGAGCCACAAATTCCTCACTATGGCCAACGAGGTCGAGGTTTAAAATTACGCCCTGGCATGGTTTTTACTGTTGAACCAATGCTCAATGAAGGAACTCACAATATTAAGACCTTAGCCGATCGCTGGACTGTAATTACCAAAGACAAAAAACTTTCAGCCCAATTTGAACATACTGTCGCTGTCACAGAAGAAGGGGTGGAAATTCTCACATTAAATTAATTGAAAAAACAAATTTTCTGTCTAAATAAATAATATATGTCTCATTATGGAATGAAGCCTTAAGACCTAAAATAATATAGGTAAATTAACATAGATTTCTTTGAGTACATTTAATATATAGTTTAGAAAAAATTGAATGCCTTTCCCACCAGAAAGTCCTTGCCTAAATATAGCGATCGCCCGCCTGAATATCCCAGAAGCTAATCATTTTGCCATCTGGGTAATGCAGGCTCCTTTCCAACGGGGATATGTCCACCACGATCAAATTTGGCCAGAAACCTTGTCACAAGCTTGGAAGGCTTGGTTAGAAGTATTCTCTCCCCAAAGTTTACCTGCTATTCCGATCGGTACACCTCAACCAGCTTTAGCATCAACTCCAAATATTCATCCTGCCCCTGCTTCCAATGTCAAAATTAATCGTACCAGTCGCCTGATGCAAAATTTGGGTATTAGTCTGTGGCAGTGGCTATTTCAAGGAGAAATTGCTCAAAGTCTCCATCAAAGTCAAGGTATTGCCATTGGCCAAGAACTGCCCTTACAAGTAAGATTGGATATTCGCGCACCCGAATTAATTGCCCTACCCTGGGAAATTATGCAACCAGGAATTTCTTTACCTGCCTTTTCTCTAAGTAGGGAAATTTTGTTTAGTCGTACTACCAGTGACGTTCACTCCTTACCTCCTCTCCCACCTTCCCCATATTTGAATATTCTCCTGGTGATGGGGGAAAATGCGCCTCAAGGACAATCATCCTCAGCTAAAGACCATCAATTTTCTACTTTGTCCAAATTAGAGCTAGAAGAAGAAGCAGCTCGAATAACTGAGGTTTTAAAACCCCGCGAGATTACAAACCAAAATTTACACAGATTTAATTCTATTATTCCTTGCAATGTCGATACATTAATTCAACCGACTCCAGAAGAATTAATTTCCCATCTAGATAAAGAAAATTATAATGTACTTTTTTATGCTGGCCATGGTAAACCAGGCCCAGATGGCGGTTGGTTATTTTTAGCACCTGAGACTACTCTTAATGGTACTGAGCTAGCACAAGTTCTGGTTCGCAACGGAGTAACCTTGGCAGTATTCAACGCTTGTTGGGGAGCGCAACCAGCTACAGATATATCTTCTGGTCAAGTACAGGCAATACCACGCAGTAGTCTAGCAGAAGTATTAATTCATCATGGAGTACCAGCAGTTTTAGGGATGCGAGATGAAATTGCCGATGGAGAAGCTTTGAGTTTTATTCAAGTTTTTGCGCAATGTTTGACAGAGGGAATGTTGATAGATCAAGCAGTAGCTGTGGCTAGGCAACAGTTATTAACTCTCTATAGATTTAATCAACCAGCTTGGACTTTACCAGTATTATATATGCACCCAGAGTTCAATGGTCAATTAATTCAAGTCTTCGATGAGTTGGTAACTCAACTACCCACTAACTCTCCGACTTGGATTAGTAGTTCAACTTCTAGAGCTTTTTTACGTTCTCAAGACAACAATAATGAAGTTTGGCCTATTTGGCCTGGTACGATCGCGGTCGGACGTTCTCAGGAAAATGATGTGGTGATTTTTGAGCGGTGGGTTTCCCAAAAACACGCTGAAATTTTTTCTCGTTGCTTTCCGAGCGAACAGGTTGAACCCATTTATTTCTTAAAAGATATTTCTCGTTTTGGTACTTTAATTTATCAGTCTGGTGATTGGCGAAGAATACATCGTGATGAGGTTGCCATAACATCAGGAACACTGGTAAAATTTGGCAGTTCTCAAGGTCAAGCTTTTGAGTTTGTGATTGAAACAACAAAAGATTTTAGCTAGTTAATCTAAGTTAGAATTGCGGAACTAGCTAGGTTGCTTTTGTAGCTGATTAAGTAGGAAATAACAATATTCCTAATTACCTACTTCTATATTTAATAGAAGATGAATTATTTTTACTCAGGATAAAATTATGAAGAATCAGCCTTCCCGCTCTCAGTTTTCTGCTAATAATTCTACTCAAGTAGAATTGGATTTATTAAATTCGATAGTTCTTGATGATATTGCCTATCCTTGGAATCCAGAAACAGCAGAATCAGACTCTTATTTTGATTCTCTTGAGCAGGAGTTACCATTGTCTGATTTACTAACCGATGTGGAAATAACTTCCGGTTGCAAACAATTTTTAAGTCAAACCGATCAACTGTTTTCTGTGATTGATATTCAGAATTCCTTATCTGAGAAGTTTTCAGGTCTTGCTCCCAATAATTTACTCAACAAGTTAGGCAAGGTTGCTGTTAATGTTGTCGATCAGGTGAATAGTTTAGGGTCTATTCTATCTCTGTCAGACCAATTGGTACATTGTGTCAGCGAAGTTTTACCAGGTTGGGATTTGGAAGATTTGGAAGTAATGGCGCGTCCCCTAGCTTATTCTATGCGTGGTAGTCATGATGATGCAGTAGAAAATACTTTGGCAACAATCCAATCAACTTCTTGGTATGATTTGTCAGAAGTTGAACAAGCACGATTGAGTTTAGCGATCGCGCTCTATGCTATAGAGAAAGCTAATAATTAATTTTTATCTACCCAATTTAATATATTAGAGTTGTCGCTAAATATAGGGGAAAAAATCGCTCCAACCTAGACAGAGCAATCATTCCAAGTAATTTTAGCCTCCAATAGCTACAATCCTTATAGAACAAGGTTTTTGGGGATTTTTTAAGTTATCAAGCGACAAGTATATTAGAGTAGTCGCTAAATAAAGGGAAAAAATCGCTCCAACCTAGACAGAGCAATCATTCTAAGTTTTTTAATTTCCTAATATCTAGAATTCTTACATAACAAGGTTTTTGGGGATTTTTTAAGTTATCAAGCGACAAGTATATTAATTAAGAAATAGCGGTTTTTAGTTTTTTAATGATCAATATTTACTGACGAGTAACTGAACTGAGAACTGCTAGACTTTTTTCTGGGCATTGCACAGTGACGAATGATTTTAGATTTTTGATTGAATTGGATTTTGAATTTGAGAATTGCTAGAATTATTAGACTTGTCGCTTTATAACTTCAAAAACCCCCAAAAACCTTGTTATATAAGGATTGTAGCTATTGGTGGCTAAAAAGGCCTTGAAATTATTGCTCTGTCTAGGTTGGAGCGATTTTTTCCCTCTATTTAGCGACAACTCTATTAATTAATGGTTTTTTTTATTCATAATCTAAACTAATTTTTGGCAATATAATTCCATAATGTGCAACCCCTTTTTCTGAATATGTTTGTAATTTTAATGTTTGTAATTTGATCTCCGGGTGAGTCGATAATATCAAGTCCGGGTAATTATTTATATCATGTGCCCCCTTCGGGGGAGCTATGCTTACGGTATAACAGTTATAATAGGGCTTCCTAGTTGGGTTTTAGCCCTTACAATACTTAGTATTAGGACTAAAGTCCAACTACAAACAAAAACTTTATTATAAGTAATTAATCGTACGATCAAACTCCATTGTGCTTACGCAAACAATAACTTTCTTCTCATATTCCTTGCTTCCCCGCTTCCTCCTGACTCGTGACTCCTGACTCTTCCTCCCAACTATTCAACCGGATATAATGTAATATAGCAATCCTAAAATATTCAAAATGTCACCGTACATAAGAAGCGCCATTATAGCAATGTGCGCTGGCATATTTACACATTATTTTTTGTACACCTGTTCGCTTACTGCACTTTGAGCTGGACATTGTAAATACCTGAGCGCACATTGCTATAATATCAATAGTTGCTTCTGTAGTATAGGTGCTAAACCAGATGCTAAAAAAGCGACAACGTTAGCAACGTCTTCTGGTGTTGCCAACTGACCCAAAGGAATATCGCGGGTAGCAAAATCTTCTCCCACCTATTGATGATAACTTTCTACTCTCTCAGAGACTGTTTGTAAAATTTTGTAATATAAAATGATTGACCTTTAAACTGTAACAACTTGGTTATTTATCCCAGATTTATAGGCTGAAATACCCAATTTGCCAGGGGTAAAAACACTTCATAATTATTTACAAATAACCTCTCAGTACGCACAAACCCAGGTGCAACAGCATAAGCTAAAATATTAGACTTGACAAAACCACGGGCAATAGTACGAGTTAGCGAAATCACCCCACCTTTAGAAGCTGCATAGTGAATATGTTGGGGGTCGTCTCCACGAAAAGCAGCTCGACTAGCAATATTAATAATAGTGCCACCGTCACGAGTTTGAAAATGACGAATTGCTTCTCGACATAGATCGGCAACTGCAACTAAATTTACTTGCAAAGTTTGTTGCCAAGCATTAATTCAAATGTCTATTTCATCATCTACGCTAGTAGCAACAAAAATTCCAGCATTATTCACCAGAAGATCAATACGACCTTGCCAGGTAATCGCTTAAAGCGATAATTTCACAGCAACATTTTTTTCCACTAAGTCTGCTTTTAATAAATAACATTTATCTTAACCAATTTGAGTGGCGATCGCTTCTGCTGCTTGTTGTTTATGACCGTAATGTAAAATAACATTGAAAAATAGAATAATTTTATCAAAGTCAAAATTATTCTTCTAGTAGCTGAATGCCGAGCAAAAAATTGGTAGTGCTATGGCATCCTTCTTAAATATGTATTTAAAAAATTATCTAGTTCAGTGTCAAATTTTTCTTTATTCTTGATGATTGGCTTCCATGAATATCGGTAATTTGGAAGCCATCAATACATAAAACTAATTGAGACTAATGAAACAAAAAAAAATTCTGGAGTTCAAAAAAATTATCTGCTACTAGAACAAAGGAAAGAAATATCGGAAAAATTAATCATATTAACTAACACAAATATTATTTGATTAGCTCAAAAAATTATTGATGATACTCAATTTTTTCTCATGTTAATTTCCCCTTTTCCTGGGGTTGAGAATGCTGGTGCTTATGAAACCTAATTCCTAAAAAAACATCATACAGAAAGCTCCAAAAATTTTTTCCTTGCAATAATCCTAAAGATTGAGGAGAACCCTTAACATCTAAAAGTGGCTTCATAACTTCATAAGCAGGTTTGTAATTATACCAAGGTATAGAAGGCCATAAATGATGAATTAAATGGTAATTCTGTCCACAAATCAGAATATTGAGTAAGCCACTTGGATAAACTCTAGCATTGTGCCAGCGATCGCGTTCCTGGAAAGGACGATGAGGTAAATAATCAAAAAATAACCCTAGAGCTAAACCAACAACTAAAGCAGGAGAAAACCAATAATTTAAAATATAATCCAGAAACCCAAAATATATGGACACACCTATCATTGTGAACACTACTAAACGGCTAAAAAACCATTCCCATAGTTCAAATTTCCGCCAAAGTCGTCTTTTAAAAAAGAAGATTTCATGGTAGAAAAAACGGGCTGCAATTAGCCATAAGGGGCCACCAGTAGAAACAAAATGATCTGGGTCATTTTCTGGGTCGTTAACATGGGCATGATGCTGTAGGTGTACTCTTGTAAATACTGGGAAAGCAAAACCTAACATCAAGGCGCTGCCGTGACCTAAAATAGCATTAACTAAGCGATTCTTATGGGCTGAATTATGGGAAGCATCGTGAATTACTGTTCCTGCCATATGTAAGGCTAGAACATTCATCAAGAAGCAGCACCAGCCAGGAAAGTGCCAGTACCAGTAACCGCAGGTTGAGGAAATTATTATTCCTATAGCACTCAAAAACATGAGTAAGTTAGTATTTAAGCCTCCAGACGGGCTTAATAACTCTCTTGGGACTGTCGTTTGCAGCCCTGCCTCCAACATTTTAATTTGCACTCCTCTATATTGATTGAGACTTTTTTTATTACAATACGATATAGGCAAAATTTTGTAAAGATATATGAAATATTATTAATATAAACAAAATAATTAGAATCTTTGGTTATAGGAGAAATTAAATAAAGTTAATCGCGATCCCCATAAATTAGACCCCGATCCTAAAACTTAAATTATAAAAAATACAGATTGTTGCTAATTAAATAATTTTAAGAGTAAAAAGTAATTATTAATAGTTGCATTGACATCCTTTGAGTATGGTAGTCTAAGATATCAATCTCGCCCAGTAGTATAGTCATAAATAAATGTAGGCACTATTGTAACTTTGTCCCAGAATTAATCAACGTTCTTTAACTTTAATTATTAAATAAATAAATATCATTTGTTTTTTCAACATTAACATTATTATATATAGCGTAATTACTATTCAGAAATAATTAAAAATCCAAGATACCACTCTTAACCTATTACTGTTAAAACTTTGAAATTATGCAACTGCAAAATGGCTTACGCCGAACTAAAATTGTAGCAACTATTGGCCCATCTACTACTAAGCCTGATGTACTTCGGGAGTTAATCAAAGCTGGTGCAACAACCCTACGACTTAACTTTTCTCATGGAACCCATGAAGATCACCAACGCAGCATTCGATTAATTAGACAAACTTCTTTTGAACTAAATCAACCTGTAGCCATCTTGCAAGACCTTCAGGGACCAAAAATTAGACTAGGAAAATTTGAAAATGGTTCAATATCTCTAAAACGGGGCGATCCATTTATTTTGACCAGTAACTTAATGCCTGGAACTCAAGAAATGTCTTCTGTAACTTATGAACTCTTAGCAGATGAAGTGCCAGAAGGAGCAAAAATTCTTCTTGATGATGGCAAAGTAGAAATGTTGGTGGAAAAAGTAGACAAAGTACAGAAGCAATTACATTGTCGGGTTGTAGTTGGTGGTCCTCTTTCCAATAATAAAGGTGTGAATTTTCCTGGGGTTTATCTCTCAATTAAAGCACTGACAGATAAAGACCGAAAAGACTTAATGTTTGGTCTTGACCAAGGAGTAGACTGGGTAGCATTAAGTTTTGTGCGTAACCCCCAGGATGTCTTAGAGATTAAACAATTAATTGCTAATGCGGGAAAAAAGGTTCCTGTGGTGGCAAAAATCGAAAAACACGAAGCGATCGAACAAATGGAAGAAATTTTGGCTTTGTGTAATGGGGTAATGGTTGCTCGTGGTGACTTAGGTGTGGAGTTACCAGCAGAAGAAGTGCCACTTTTGCAAAAGCGACTGATCTCAACATCTAATCGAATGGGAATTCCGGTAATTACTGCTACTCAAATGTTAGATAGTATGGCGAATAACCCCCGTGCAACCCGTGCTGAAATTTCTGATGTGGCAAATGCAATTATTGATGGTACGGATGCAGTAATGTTATCTAATGAGACAGCGGTAGGTAATTATCCTGTGGAAGCGGTGGCAACAATGGCAACGATCGCCAAACGCATTGAGCAGGAAATTATCACTTGCAACGTTTCTAGTATGAATGATACAGGTCATTCAATTCCTAATGCAATTAGCCAAGCGGTGGGTCAAATTGCAGAACAGATAGATGCTGCAGCTATTATGACTCTGACTAAAACAGGTGCAACAGCGCGAAATGTTTCTAAGTTTCGACCAAAAACTCCTATTCTGGCAGTGACTCCTCATGTAGATGTTGCTAGACAGTTACAACTTGTTTGGGGAATAAAGCCATTATTGGTGTTAGACTTAGCTTCTGCTGGTCAGACTTTTCAATCTGCAATCAGTGTTGCTCAGGAGAAGGAGTTATTATTTGATGGAGATTTAGTGGTAATGACTGCGGGTACAATTCAAGGTGTGGCAGGTTCAACAGACCTGGTTAAGGTTGAGGTGGTGACTGCAGTGTTAGGTCAAGGTACTGGTATTGGTCAGGGATATGTTAGTGGTCGCGCTCGTGTTGCTCATAGTGCAAAAGAAGTCCGAGATTTTAACCCTGGAGAAATTTTGGTAGTTAATCATACAGATGCTGAATTTGTGGAGGTAATGCAAAAAGCTGCAGGAGTAGTAACAGAAGAGGATAGTATTACCAGTCATGCAGCAATTATTGGTTTACGTTTGGGACTACCAGTTATTGTGGGGGTGAAGAATGCTACCAGTGTGGTTCGCGATGGCACGATTTTGACTTTGGATGCTCACAGAGGTACGATATACTCAGGAGCTACTCGAAAATAGTTCATATTAAAGGTGAATGAATAGTCATAAGCTAAGACAAATTGTAAATTTTACTTCTGTGTTTCCTGTTGTCAGTTATTTATAAATATTCAACCGGACATGATATAAATATTCGATGTAAGAATTCAGGTCAGAGCGATCACTGTTTTATTTTTGTTTGATCTAAACAGGACTTACGCAACGGCACTAATTGCAGTGAGAAATCCAGAAAAATGCTGAGATTATATACCATATATAGTTGTACTGCGTAAGTCCTGCTAAAGTCACGATGCCTAGGAACTTTTTTCAGTATCGGTATATTTTTGTACCAGTTATGATGAATAATATTATGTTCGGACGGGTCAGTTATAAATAAAATGTAAGAACTGACAGTACCTAAGAAATACTGAAATTATCTTTACTTTTCTCGTTTCTTTCCTCTTTCTTTCCTCCTTTCCTCCCTCCTAACTTCTGACTTCTGAGAACTCACAACGGTTATTTATAAGTATTCAACCGATAGCGTAGTTCCCCAGGAGGAGGCACATGATATAACACCAATGAAGAAAACCACGTTCACCTAAAAGTTTTAGTATGATCCCAACGTTATGTTAAGCAAGCTAGTTAATAACGTTAAAACAGTTACAAGCCGACGATTAAGAAAAGAATTTTCAGCAACATTTTAACGCTATTTACTGGAAAGATGTTCTCTGGAATGGTTCCTATTTGATTGCTTCTGGCAGTGGGGTAACAATTTCCACTTTGAAAAAGTACATTGAAAACCAGAAAACCCCAGAATAATATTGTAAATTAGTGGGACATCGAGTCCCACTAATTTACCGCCAATTGATATCACACCATAATTTTAATTTGGTGTGATATCAATTGGCGGGTCAGCTAAAAAGATAAATTCCGACTAATAAATGGTATCAAAGCTATTCATTCTGACTCGGTGACTCGGTGCTCCTGACTCCTAAGAAATAACCTAGTTATTTGTAGCAAATATTGATCACGTTTGGTATAACACTGAATAATTGTCAGTGGGTGCAGAGTCTATAAATCTGCACTTAATGGTAGTCGAAGGAAAAGTTAGGATATATCAAAAGCTTAAAACTCAGATAACGCAAGATTTTTCCTTCTCTCCTAGATAACTAAATGCTTTCTTCCTTCTTCCTTATGTTATACATACAAGTCCCGAAAAATATGCTTAGTGAATTAAAGCAAATGGCAACCCAGTCAGGAGCAACATAATAGGTACTGTTATAGCTGATTTTTCTTCAGAAATATTGGCAATTTTTTGACAACCACTATACATAGTTAAAATTGTATAACAAAGGGCAAAAATAACTAAAATAATACTAATTACCCAGTTATTGAAAACTCCGCTAAGTAGTACCATGAAACCTAGAGGTAATAGGGATGCACCTGCTGTAAATAAATCTCCTGTTAAACTACCATCAGCTTTGAAAATAAGTCTGGCAAAACCACTTGTAACTGTCAAATTTACAAAGGGAATAATACCGATAATTATTAATAATAAAAATTCTGTATGATTTGCTTTATCTAATCTCTGTAAAATTAGATTAGTTCCTACTACAAAGCAAAATTCAAATATTATGCCAAATAAAACTGCAACGTTAAATGCTCTTTTTTGTTCTAACTGAGTAAAAGCTGCTAATAAACCTCCTATGGGATTAGGAATAAAAATCTTTACTGCTATCCAAGCATCCTGAATAGTTGTCTGAAATATTTCTAGTATTTCTAACCATGAAAAATGGTCTAAACTTTTAATAGCTTCTAGCGCTCTTTGAGAATTAGCTTTATCACCTTGGTCTGCAAAAAGTTGAGCAGCTTTTCTGAAATCTATTATTGCCGGACGATGTTCTTGCAACTCTAGATAAACTAAACCACGTTGATAATAAACGTGAGCAAAATTCGGATTTATTTCTAGTGCTTTACTATAGTCTTCCATACCAGCTTGAATGTATCTTAATTTCATACGACATAGACCCCGATAATAATAAACTTCTACTAAGTATGGGTCTAAAAATAATGCCTTTGTATAATCAAGATCGGCACTCCGATAATCTTGCAGTTTATAATTAGCGAATCCTCTATGATATAAAACTTCTGCCCAATTAGGATTAATTTCCAGTGCTTTTGTGTAATCTGCTATTGCACCTTGATAATCTCCAAGCTGACTTTTTGCAACTCCTTGTTTATATAGTTCTTTGGCTTCCCCTACCGTTTGATCGTATTGCGATCGCTTCAATGGGTCAGAAAGAATTTCATACATTGAGTTGATTTCTTTGAATTTTTCTGCTGCATTTATATCCCCTGGATTTACATCAGGATGATACTGACGTGCTAGGCTATGATAAGCTTTTTTAATCTGTTCTGTAGAAGCATTTTTTGATACTCCTAGAACTTCATAATAGTTACACTCTTTTTCCATCTAACCCTAGTTTCCCAAAGCACTATTTTAGGCAATTATTGTTGATTATATCATAAAGTATTTCAATGCTTATTGGAAACAAGATATTTATCAATTTGCAAGAATTTATATATTGAATTTTTAACTTTATATCGATCGATGAGCATTAATAACAAATCCGGTTGAATACTTATTATATAGTTGGGAGAGATAGGAAAGTGGGAAGGTAGTCCGATTTAATATTTAAGTGTGGATATAATTAGAAAAATATACTGTATAATCGGATTCGATAATAACAACACATATTAAAGGTTGTATATAATAATTTCTCAAGTTTTGAAAAATGATCGTAATCAGGAAGAGAAAAAATACTAAGTAGAGCAGGAGCAAAAAAAAGACGTTGCATTTTTAATCGAAAAACCCCTAAAGGCAATAAAGATAAACTTTAGAGCTAATTGACAATTTGATACATATATCCCAAAATTTACCATGTTCTACTTATATCTAATTAATATAATAACTCCTAGATATACTACTCAGATATATTGTATTTTTACGGAAAAATTGTGCTCTAAAACCTCCCTTGTTAAAGGGATAAAATATTCCTGATGTCAAACCTTTTTATTGCAGAGGTAGCGATCGCTGAAACCAGCAGTTCCTCCGGAGGAGGCTAAGTGATAACTGAAATGACCGTTCTTTCTCTAGCAAGTTTCAGTTAATTTTGAACATCTATGGAATAGAGTAAATAAAAATACTGAAGAGATTGAATGTTAAAGCAGTTTTTCAATTGATGAGGTACATAATTTTGGAGCAATAGGGAATAGGGATGAAGATTAAACTAGATACCTGGTGGAAACTAAGTTTTTGCTCAGGCATTATACCAACCGTGAAAAAAGAATGTTACGAATAATACAGCGCTTTTCAGATTGATAAACCACATCGTCATAACCAACACTCTGTAGGGGCGAATGGCCATTCGCCCCCACTGTGTTCTACTGAAATCAAAACCGCTGTAAGTGCGATCAAAAGATTTTGTAGGAAATGTCTCTTTGACAAAAAAGAGAATTTACAACCTAAAAACTGGTATTGAAGTAATTCCCCTGTGACTCGGTCTGACTGAGTTCCCCTCCTGGGATCAGGGCTGTTTCAAAGTATTGTAGATTAACGATTTAAGGAGAACGAGAATAATGGAGATAGTGGAACAGTGAAATTTGCCAAAATTTGCCGATTTTTCAGCTAATAAGCGTCTTTAAGCTCTGAGAAAATATTTGGTTCAACACCGCTTAAAAGACTCCATCCCCATGTCTGGTGTGTCTCCGTGTCCCCGTGTCTATCGAGAACCCTGCCTCCTGGGAGGGGTTAGGGGTGGGTTGACTCCTAAGAAATAGCCTAACTATTTGTAGCAAACATTTATTAAATTGGTATTACAAGGGTTTGAGATTAATTATCGGAGATGTCTACTGTACATTACTATCTTAAAAAGTGCTTTAATATCAACAGGACTTACGCAAAGGCACTATATATAGTAGATAAAAACTATAGCACTATGGTATATATAGTGGCTTGAAGGGAAAAATGCGTAAGTCTTGATTAAGTGTAAGCAGACTCAAACAAACCATTGACACTCTCACCGTTAAATAAGTTAAATAAGTGCGATGATAACGGGTCGATCTCTTTCAACCTTAATGATAGCCTTTAAAATACCTTTATCTCTTTAACAGAAAAAGGAAAAATCTGGCGTTGTCTGAGTTTTAAGCTTTTGATACGTCCGCTCCCTTTCCTTCGACTGCTATATAGGACTAAAATTTTATTTTATGATAAAAAAAAGCAAATGTAACCCTAGTTTAGTAATATTATATATGGACGACTATTAAGCTTAATTATTTTGATTTTAGTTTTCTTACTGGGGCGGAAGGATTCGAACCTCCGAATGGCTGGACCAAAACCAGCTGCCTTACCGCTTGGCGACGCCCCAATTCGTCAACAGTTAATATAATAACACTTATATCCAGGGATTTGTCAAGTATTTTTTTGAATAATCTTGAAATTTTGAATTTTGAGGATTTATGGGCCTCATATCAAATCCGGTACCATCGGTGTAATTAGATTCTTATGGTCGGGAGTGTGGGGAGTGTGGGGCGATCAAGAAATATTTGGTAATGGTTGAAGATGGAACATTTTTTTATACTGAATTAAACGGATTAGCTTAACCTTTTATCATACCATATTTATCTGTATTATATCATGTCTCATATCATGTCCGGTAGCATCGGTCTTGTATAGCAAAGGTAAGGAAGAAGGAAGAAGGAAGAAGGAAGAAGAAAGAGGGAAGAGGGAAGAAGGCTACCCTCGCAAGAAAAAAACCATCATTTCCTGTAGATATTCACCCTTGGGTTTACACAAACGATATAAACGGACATGATATCATTAAATAACTGTAATAAACAATCTTTATCCAACCTCGTAGGGACGTTGCATGCAACGTCCCTAAATTGCTACAAGCTACGAGCCAGTCTATAGTTTTGCTTTAGCTATTTGAATACTTGTCTTAGGGCTAAAACTCAACTACAAGCCGGACTTTTGAACCTTAATTACACTCCCTTACGCTGGATAAATGCGCAGACGTCGGTTAGGCTCATCTCCAAAACTAGAAGACTTCAAGCGATAATGCTCCACAAGTTCATGCTGCATCTTCCGCACCTTTGGAGACCGTGGCAAAAGTTCCACAGGTTGCCCCTTTGGAATCACAATTTGCTCCACTGCTAACCTTGCTTCCTCCAAAGCCTCCATCTCATCTTCTGAAGCTGAAGCAGCAAACAAATTCAAGTCAGCAAATTCAGGAGTGCTAGGATCTTCCATATCCAATAACCGTCGCAGTGCCTTAGCAATTTGAGGCAAACCACTATTTTTAATCACATGAATAGGTACATGACGAGCCTTAGCAATATGCCG
Source organism: Okeania hirsuta (assembly GCF_003838195.1). GTDB lineage: Bacteria > Cyanobacteriota > Cyanobacteriia > Cyanobacteriales > Microcoleaceae > Okeania > Okeania hirsuta. The sequence continues at coordinate 13,651 of NZ_RCBY01000089.1, read as the reverse complement.
TAACTTAGACTGTTTCCGGGTGTGCGTTCGCAAAGCCAACACCACATCCGCACTATCAATATCCTTAGTCAAAACCACAGGCAAACCCAAAGTACTAATCACCTGTTCCATTTGATGACGTGGAATTGCATAAGGATAAATATGCAAAGGCAAATCCTCACCATTCGGACCCGTCGCCTGAGTTTCCCAACGCCCTGAGTTTACATTAGAAAACATCCCATTTCCCGAGAAAGACTCATCCAATAATTCTTCAAAAGACTTAGACTCAGAAACCTCTACTGATCGATTAACTTGACCTGTATTAGGCAATGGCATAATATAACCAGAATCACGAAAACCACCACGAGAAGTCAACATTCCCCCTGACTGTCCCAATAGCGATCCCGCATTCTGATTAACACCCCCACCCAATCTTGGAGTACTATTATACTCTCGTGTTATCTTCACCTCACCATTCTCATCCACAGTCCTCACTTGTGGATTAGGTTTCTGCCCCCGCAGCAAAGCATCAACAGTATCAGCCACCTGCTCGTGAACCACCCAACGTTGTCTTTCCAACATTTCCACAGCAATTTCAAAAGTTGGCGGTGCTTTACGTTCCAGAACAGTTTTTTGAGAACCCCGACGTCGTGCTTCATCATCACCCAAAGTTACAGCCTGAATACCCCCAATTAAATCGGAGAGAGTCGGATTTTTTACCAAATTTTCCATCTGATTACCATGAGCAGTCCCCACTAACTGTACGCCACGCTCCGCAATAGTTCTCGCTGCCAGAGCCTCCAATTCCGTACCAATCTCATCAATCACAATCACCTCTGGCATATGATTTTCCACCGCCTCAATCATCACTTGATGCTGTTGTTCCGGGCGAGCAACTTGCATCCGACGGGCACGACCAATAGCAGGGTGAGGAACATCTCCATCCCCAGCAATTTCATTAGAGCTATCAATAATCACCACCCGTTTTTCTAAATCATCAGCCAGCACCCGTGCAATTTCTCGTAGTGCCGTTGTTTTTCCTACACCAGGGCGACCGAGCATCAAAATCGACCTTCCGGTTTCCACTAACTCGCGAATCATACCAATTGTGCCAAAAACTGCCCGCCCCACTCGACAAGTCAAACCAATAACTTCTCCCGTGCGATTGCGAATAGCACTAATCCGATGTAGCGTTTGCTCAATACCTGCTCGATTATCGCTGCTAAAATCACCAACTCGTTCTATGGAATAATTGAGGTCTTTTCTAGAAATAGGAATTTCGCCCAGGTATTCTGCATGGGATGGAAAACGAGCTTCTGGGAGACGACCCAGATCCATCACAATTTCGATCAGGTTATTTCGCTGTTGATGTTGCAGTAGAGGCCGTCTAATTTGGTCTGGTACGATTTCTAGTAATCTATTAAGGTCGTCTGTAATCTGCATACTTTAGTTAAAAGTGACTTCTATTCTACTGGGTGAGAAAAAAGCTTTTGAGGCAAAAACTGAAACTATGATTTATATCATGTCCGGCGACTTACCGAATTATAAATCTTGAGGGGCGAGCTTAACACATACATACTGAAGTTTAAGCGTTTTTACCCTGATTTCAACCCGCCTTCTATTTCCATATCGGTATCAAAGAAAATTCTCTTATGGAAATTCATTACTAATTCCTCATTTGACTGAGATCCGATTTTTTAATTTGAGAAACCAGAGAGTTAGCTAAATTGACAGCTTCCCAAAGAAGTTCCGGTAAAACTTCCAGCTTTGTTAGCTGGGAATCATTAGTGAGTTCTTTGGCATGAAAGCTAGTTGTACCGTAGGCAAATTCAATTGCCTGCAGCTGTGATTTGTGCATTTTTTCTAATTTTTCCAAAATTGGTGACAACAAAACGCGGGCATAGCTACCATAAGCTACACCAGATACAAATCTATTTTCCGGAATATAAGTATTAAAATTTTTAGCAGAGTTTCCCTGTTTGTTATTCTCAGATGCTAACAAACCTTTAGCAACAAGCTTGGCTACAGTAAAATTATTTGTGCCTCCTGCTAACTGTACATACCCTGGTAGTTTTGCATTCAGCACCTTTTGACTTAATGCGATCGCCGCCATTGTGCTACCTGCCCCAATATCTCCACTCATCGGTTTACCATCAGTTTGCCAGATTAGAGCGCAAGGAAGAGGAGAAATAATTTCATACAAACTTTGTAAATATTCTACTAGCCCTTCTCCATCAGGGCAACTAATAGCAATTAGTTTTAATTGATTTATCCAAGGTTTTATGCTTTTCCAGAGTCGCTGAAAATCACTTTCTCTTCCCACTTTGGTGTGAATTTCAATGGCATCTACACCAGTCTGCAATACTAATGATGCAATAGAAGTAGGAGTAGATACATAAGAACGAGCCTGTATTAGTTGCTTAGGGCATACAGACAAACATCTTCCACAACCATAGCAAAGTTCATCTATAACCCCTGAATTACCAGAAGTGATAGTATCTCTATCTTCAGAAAAAACTATAGCCTCTGCCGGACAAACTTTCTCACAAGGTCGCCAGCAGTCTGTGGGGCAAACAGTAGGGTCAAACTCAGCTTTCCGGAAATGAGGATCTTCTCCATCATTAATACTTACCATTATCCATGGTACTGTTTGGTAGCCAAATCCCTGAGACTTGGCCCAAGATTGGAGACCACTTGCAATCTGTAAAGCCTGCCCAGCAGAAGTGATCGCCGCCGGATCGGCAGCCACATCAATACAATCTGCACCTGCCAAAGTATAAGCTAATGTTAAATTTCTTACTGTTGGCAGGTGTTGGAAGCTGGCCCCACAGATCAACTTAAACCAGTGGCCTTTTTTTAGCGAAATTAGGGGAGAATAGCGTTCTCTCACGCTTTATATAGTAGAGCCTTTAGCTCAAAAAAATTTGAAGTACAAAGATAAAATGTTAGCTCAAAAAATTCTTTAAGCAGGCACCAAAGCATTTTGAAGTGGTGTCCATCTAAAGAAGCGCTCGCCACCCATTTCCACTATCACCTTAACTCGTGGTTCTGATTTAGGTAGGACAGTTAAATACTCAATTTCTTGACTAGATAGAATCTGACCCTCTATAATCCACAAAACCAAACCCTTAGCTTTAGGTGGTAAGTGTTCCAATTTATAGCTCACAATTGGCGGTACATAGTAAACATAACCAACTGCTGGGCCATTGCCCATACTTTTCTTACCTAAGTGAGGAGGTCTGACTCCATGCACCCCTGTCAGATACATGGCCAAATCTCCAAGACCTCTAGCAGTAATATTGTGACTTACATAGCCAGAAGCCCTTAACCGACGTTGATAACGCCCTTCAAACCCTCCTTCCAAAGGAACATAAACGGCCAAAGACCCGGACTTCTCCAAATCCTTAATCATTCCTCGACCAGTCGTAATCAGTGCCATGCTCAATCTTGTCCCTAATTTTTAAATTGTAGGTGATTATATCTGGATTATAGTTGTTTAAACCAAAGATACTTGTCTTCCTAGCGACCTGAAAAAAAATTATTTAAACTACTAGACAAGTCTTAGTAAATACTATAAAATTATATATTGTCGCCGAAAAAAAAGTGATATATTAGGTAAGTATGGCCTATGTTAACTCCTATGGGGGTTGTACAAAGGTTAATAAATAACTACTTAGCTAGCTACTTCAACTTTAAAAATCAAGAAATAGTCAGTTTTGATAAGTTTTACTTCCTAGAAAAAAAGGATACTGATTAGCAAGCTACTCAAGTCCTGGCGACCATAAAACTAAGAACTAGAGCTAAAGACAAAAAGCTAAAAAATAATAGCTGGTAAATATAAGTATTATCGTTATTATTCAACGATGATATTTCATCGTCATGGGGAGTATTAGTTCTAAAATTTCTCTAGTACTTTACTGGTTTAATACTAAGAATATTTTTAATTCTGATGTTATCTTAAAAAGCATCAAAGTTGATAATCAACTTGGTTGAAACAGTAAAACCTATCATAAATGTTGAAAGAGTTCGAGCCGTTATCATCGCTCTTATTTAACGGTGAGATGAATTTCAACCAGAAAAATAATCGTATGCGCGCACATTTTTGGCGTCATAATCGAATCAATAGCCGTGGGGCACACGGTTGAATAAAAAGCTTGCGGAGATGGTCTAACGGGGGTGCAATTCGGTTTATTTGATTTGTTATCTAGTTAAGAATCTGTGAAACAAGAATTTCCCGTTATAATCGCGTGATTTAACGGTGAGAGTGTCAACCTAATAAAATCAAACAGAAGTTAAGTATTACTAGCAATAGACTTAGGCGATCGCTCCTAAGAAATAGTCAGAAAATTAACCACTGTTGTAATTAAGATATCAGGATAAGTTTAAACAATTAATTATATGTAAATAGTATGATTTATTAATTATTTATTAGGTATAAAACTATCTGTAAAAAAAAATAAATTATTTCAATTAAAAAGCCTTTCCTGACGGAATGCTCCGTAAACAGAGACCTAATACAAATTTTTAAGCTGATAGCTAGTTAAAAAACATTATTGTTGTAGTGGATAAAAAAAAATAGGAGAGCGACAGTGGCAGTTGGTATCCTTGGCAAAAAACTAGGCATGACACAAGTATTTGAACCTGAAACAGGAGCAGCAATTCCTGTAACAGTAGTACAAGCAGGTCCATGTGTAGTTACCCAAATCAAAACCGAACAAACAGACGGCTATACTTCAATTCAAATAGGATATGGAGAAGCCAAAAATAAAACCCGTCAACTCAATATCAAAGAACCAAAAGAAGTTAATAGATACTTGACTAATGCTCAACAAGGGCATTTAGTTAAATCAGGCGGTATTCCCTTACGTCATCTACGAGAATACAGAGTAGAAAACACAGGTGACTTTGAACTAGGTCAACAAATAAAAGTCGATCTATTTGAAGCTGGCCAACTCGTTGATGTTACAGGAAAAAGTATAGGTAAAGGCTTTGCTGGTTATCAAAAACGTCATAACTTTAGACGTGGACCAATGGCTCACGGTTCCAAAAACCATCGTTTGCCAGGCTCCACAGGTCCAGGAACAACACCAGGGCGTGTTTATCCAGGTAAGAAAATGGCAGGACATTTAGGAAACGTGCGAGTCACTACTAGAAAACTCAAAGTAGTGAGAATAGATACAGAAAGAGACCTATTGCTGATAAAAGGAAGCATTCCTGGTAAACCAGGCACATTAGTTAGCGTTGCTCCAGCCACAATAGTAGGTCAAAAATAAAAAAAATTTTTGAGAAAAAAAGATGGTTGATTGTGTCATAAAAAACTGGCAAGGTGAAGAAGTTGGACAAGCAACTCTCAACTTACGAGTAGCAAAAGAAGAAAGTGCAGCTCATGTTGTTCACAGGTCCTTAAGACTACAAATGGCGAATAACCGCCAAGGAACAGCTAGCACAAAAACAAGATCTGAAGTCAGAGGTGGAGGTCGTAAACCTTGGCGACAAAAAGGAACAGGTAGAGCAAGAGCAGGTTCCATCCGTTCGCCTCTATGGCGTGGTGGTGGTGTAATCTTTGGGCCGAAGCCAAGAGACTACTCTCATAAAATGAACCGCAAGGAAAAACGTCTAGCACTAAGCACCGCCTTTCAAAGTCGTTCAGAAGACTTAATTGCGGTCGAAAATATTTCCGAGCAATTAACAAGACCGAAAACCAAAGAATTAGTCGAAGCGATCGCTCGTTGGGGAGTAGAACCAGAATCTAAAGTTCTGCTGGTATTAGAAGAGAAACAAGAAAATGTATATCTCTCAGGTCGTAATATTGCGAAACTGAAAATCTCCCTAGCTAATAACTTGAATATTTACGATATTCTAGAAGCAGATAAAATCATAGCTACAGCAGCAGCAATAGAGAAAATTCAGGAGATGTATGGGGATAAAAGTTGATTCACGAGACTTAGTAGATATAGTCAAATGTCCAGTTGTTACAGAAAAAGCTACTAGATTAATGGAACTAAATCAATACACATTTGATGTAGATCCAAGGGCAACAAAGCCAATGATCAAAGCAGCAATTGAACAACTATTTGAGGTAAAAGTAACAGGTATGAATACCCTAAATTTACCAAGAAAAAAGAAAAGAGTAGGTAAATTTCAAGGCTTCAAACCTAGATATAAAAGAGCTATTGTCAGCTTAGAAGATGGAGAACCAATTAGAAAAGTTCTATTCCCAGACCTCTAAAAAAACTCAACTCAATTTAAAATCTTTAAATCTGTAAAATCTCAAGTGGCATAGAAAATTAATTATGGGTATTCGTTCCTATCGACCCTATACACCAAGTACCCGAGAACATAGCGTATCAGACTTTGCTGAGATAACTACCTCAACACCAGAAAAATCTCTGGTAAAAAACAAGCATAGACGAAAGGGTCGTAATAACCGTGGTGTAATTACCTGTCGTCACCGAGGCGGAGGTAGCAAGAAACTATATCGTGTTATTGACTTCCGTCGTAACAAACATAATATTCCGGCCAAAGTAGCATCAGTAGAATACGATCCGAACCGGAACGCCAGAATAGCACTACTACATTATCAAGATGGAGAAAAACGTTATATCCTTCATCCTGTAGGATTAAAAGTTGGTGCATCCATTATTTCTGGCATAAACGCTCCAATAGAAATTGGCAACGCATTACCTCTGAGTCAAATTCCTCTGGGTACAGATGTTCATAATGTGGAACTTGTTCCAGGTAAAGGAGGACAAATAGTCCGTGCTGCTGGTGCCGCTGCTCAATTGGTAGCAAAAGAAGGCGAATATGTAACAATCAAACTCCCTTCTGGCGAACGGCGTAAAGTCAGAGCAAGTTGCTACGCCAGTATTGGTCAAGTAGGCAACATCGATCATCGAAATATTAGCTTAGGAAAAGCAGGTCGCAATCGCTGGAAAGGAAAGAGACCAACAGTTAGAGGTAGTGTGATGAACCCAGTCGATCACCCTCATGGTGGTGGTGAAGGCCGGGCACCAGTCGGTAGAAGCGGACCAGTTACTCCTTGGGGTAAGCCAGCATTAGGTCTGAAAACTCGTAAGAAGAGAAAACGGAGTGATGCTTTAATCGTACAACGTCGTCGTAAATCCTCTAAACGAGGTAAAGGTGGACGGCAAAGCTAAAATCAGTATCTGGTTGATGAGCGTTAACTAAGTCAGAAGTTGTTTTTGTAACGGGGATCTGAGCAATTCCCAAAAAACATTTTGCCTTAAAAAGCGGGGTTGCGCGACTCAATTATTTTGATAAATCTAATATAGTTCATCAACTTGAGCAATTCTGACTTCAGTGAAACGGCATAACAGCTCTAACTGGAATTGTATTAAATCAATCATAAATTAAATTATGGCTCGATCATTAAAAAAAGGACCATTCATCGCAGATCATCTATTGAAAAAAATAGAAGATTTAAACGAGAAAAATCAAAAACAAGTAATTAAAACTTGGTCAAGAGCTTCAACTATTATCCCAGATATGGTAGGTCATACGATCGCAGTACATAACGGACGTCAACACGTCCCGGTGTTCATCTCCGATCAGATGGTAGGCCATAAATTAGGGGAATTTGCACCGACTAGGACATATCGAGGTCACGGCTCAGATAGAAAATCTAAAAGATAAATAGAAAACTCGTTGAAATTGATAATTGGAGAAAGGTATGCCTGTAGATACCAGTGAAGAAGTAAAAGCAGTAGCACGTTACATCCGAATGTCTCCCTTTAAAGTGCGACGCGTACTTGACCAAATTCGTGGGATATCTTACCGGAAAGCGTTGATTATACTTGAATTTATGCCATATCGTTCCTGCGACCCAGTGCGAAAAGCATTGCGTTCAGCAGCAGCGAATGCCGAGCATAATAAAGGAATAGATCCAGAAACTTTAGTTGTATCCAAAGCTTTTGCCGATCAAGGGCCTTGTTTGCCACGCTACCGACCCCGCGCTCAAGGTCGTGCTTACAGAATTCGTAAACCTACTTGTCACATTACAGTTGCAGTAGCTCCTGTAGTTGATTAGTAAAGAAAGGAATTTGAACGATTACAAGACATTAATTTAAGTATAGAAGTAATGGGACAAAAAATACATCCAATTGGTTTTAGATTAGGCGTAACCCAAGAGCATCGCTCTCGTTGGTACGCTGATGCTAAAAACTACCCAGAACTGTTGGAAGAAGACCACAAAATTCGTAAATATGTCAAGCAAACTTTGGCAAATGCAGGCATCTCTCAAATCAGAATTGAGCGAAAAGCAGACCAGATAGACTTAGAAGTTAGCACCGCTAGACCAGGTGTAGTGGTTGGTAGAGGTGGTGCAGGTATTGAGTCTTTGAGAGTAGGTTTACAACAACTTTTGGGTAGCAACCGTCAAATCAGAATCAATGTTGTTGAAGTGACAAAAGTAGACACTGATGCCATGCTTATTGGTGAATACATTGCTCAACAACTAGAGAAAAGGGTTTCTTTTCGTAGAGTTGTACGTCAAGCTATAACTAGGGCTCAAAAAGCTGGTGTAGAAGGCATAAAAGTGCAGGTAAGTGGAAGAGTCAATGGAGCAGAAATTGCTCGTACCGAGGTGACAAGAGAAGGTAGTGTGCCATTGCATACATTGAGAGCTGACATTGATTATGCTTACTGTACTGCTAAAACAATTTATGGCATCCTGGGAATCAAGATTTGGATCTTCAAAGGAGAAATTATTCCTGGTCAAGAAGATATGGGAAATGCTCAAGTAAATCAACCAAAACGTAGACAACAAAAACGTCGTCAGCAATATGAAGACAGGTCTAACGAAGGTTAATGAAGTTAGAAGTCAGAAGTCAGAAGTTGTTTTTGTAACGGGGATGCGCGAGCAATAATCCAAAAACATTTCGCCATTTCCAGGCGGGGTTTTAGAGCCAATTATTTTGATAAATAACTTCAAAGCATTTAACTGACTTTCTAGGAAAATACTAAATTAAGCAGTAAATAGTAGACTATGTTAAGTCCTAAAAGAACAAAATTCCGTAAACAGCAACGCGGACGAATGAGAGGTAATGCAAATAGTGGCAATAGTATTGCCTTCGGTGAATTTGCTCTCCAAGCATTAGAACCTTCTTGGATTACTTCCCGTCAAATAGAAGCTTCCCGTCGTGCGATGACTCGTTATATCCGTAGGGGTGGGAAAATTTGGATTCGTATATTTCCAGATAAACCCGTGACAATGCGAGCCGCAGAAACCCGTATGGGTTCCGGTAAAGGAGCCCCAGAATATTGGGTAGCAGTAGTTAAACCAGGACGCATAATGTTTGAGTTAGGTGGAGTTGCAGAAGACATCGCCCGCGAAGCTATGCGTTTAGCATCATTTAAGTTACCAATTAAGACTAAGTTTATTACACGCGAGGGAGATTTCTAGATGCCTTTTCCTAAAGTAGAAGAAGTTAGGAATTTGAGTGATGAAGAACTTGTCGCTGAGATAGTAAAAGTTAAGCGAGAATTGTTGGATTTACGAATGTTAAAAGCTACCGGAAGGTTGGAAAAACCTCACCTGTTTAAATACAATCGTCATCGACTGGCTCAATTGTTAACAATAGAAAGAGAACGAGAATTAGTTAAAGAAGCAGAAGCTTCTACTCAAGAAGTAGCAGCATCAGTTTCAAGTACATCTGTTGAAACAGCAGATAGTCCAGAATAAAAAATTAAAAACTTAATATGTGTTGCAATTAGTAAATTATTAATTGTTGACATTTTACAAGTATTTATCGGGAAAATTAAAGAACACTTTATTACTCATAAAACAAGGAAAATTATGGCAGCTAAAGAAAGAGTAGGTGTAGTTGTCAGCAACAAAATGGACAAAACAATAGTGGTGGCGATCGAAAACAGGTCTGCTCACCCGAAGTACGGCAAAACAGTCGTGAAAACTAAAAAATATAAAGTTCACGACGAAGAAAATAAATGTAACGAAGGCGATCGCGTTCGGATTACAGAAACTCGTCCCATGAGTCGTACTAAACGTTGGCAACTTGCTGAAATCCTAAATTCCAAGATTAGTTAATGGTTGGTTTTATTGGTCGAATAAAACTATTAAAATTAACAAATCAATTAACTTTAATTCTAACACATCTATAAAACATCACAGAGACAGCAATGATTCAACAACAGTCCATATTAAATGTAGCTGATAATAGCGGTGCCCGAAAATTAATGTGCATCCGTGTAATAGGTGGTGGCAATCGTCGCTATGCTCGTATAGGTGACGTTATAATAGCTGTAGTCAAAGACGCATCTCCTAACATGGCTGTCAAAAAGTCAGATGTAGTGAGAGCTGTTGTTGTCCGTACTAGGAAAGGTTTACGTCGAGATACTGGTATGAGCATTAGATTTGATGATAATGCAGCAGTAATTATCAACCAGGATGGAAATCCACGAGGGACTCGTGTATTTGGCCCAGTAGCTCGTGAATTACGAGACAAAAATTTTACTAAAATCGTATCCCTAGCACCGGAGGTACTGTAAATGGCTAAAAAGAAAAAATCTCAAATGAGCGCACAGGGAAAACCTATACGCTATAAGATGCACGTTAAGAAAGGTGACACAGTTCAAATAATTGCCGGAAAAGATAAAGGCAAAGTAGGCGAAATTCTGAAGGTGTTGCCAAAAGTTAGCAAAGTTGTAGTGAAAGAAATTAACGTCAAAACAAAGCACGTTAAACCTCAGCAAGAAGGAGAGTCAGGTAAAATTGTTACCATTGAAGCTCCGATTCATAGTTCTAACGTTATGCTCTACTCTAGCAAAGAAAAAGTAGCTAGTCGCATTTGTTATACATTTACAGATGATGGTCGCAAAGTGCGAAAGCTCAAAAAAACAGGAGAAATTATTGATTAAACAGACCAAAATCAAATTACTTTATTACTAAGTAAATTTACTAAACTATATAGTTACTAAAACTATGGCAGAAAGACTAAAGAATTTTTACCAAGAAAAAATTGTTCCCAAAATGATGGAGCAGTTTAAGTATAAAAATATTCACCAGGTACCAAAACTGGTTAAAGTAACATTGAACCGGGGTTTAGGGGAAGCATCTCAAAATGCTAAAGCTCTAGACTCATCAATCAAAGAAATAGCTACAATTACAGGCCAAAAACCAGTAGTAACTAGGGCAAAAAAAGCGATCGCCGGATTTAAAATCCGTAACGGAATGCCAGTAGGAGTTATGGTGACTCTACGTTCTGGAAGAATGTATGAATTTCTAGACCGACTAATTAATTTAGCATTACCTAGAATTAGAGACTTTAGAGGCATAAATCCTAAAAGCTTTGACGGTCGAGGAAATTACAGCTTAGGTTTAAAAGAGCAACTAATATTTCCAGAGATAGAATATGACAGTATCGATCAAATTCGGGGAATGGACATTTCAATTATTACCACAGCTAACACTGATGAGGAAGGCCGCGCCTTACTTAAAGAAATGGGAATGCCCTTTCGGACTAATTAACTTAAAGTAGTTAAGGAAAAAAAGGAAAAAATGGCGGCTAACGACACAATATCAGATATGTTGACGCGAATTCGCAACTCCTGCATGGCGCAACATACAACAACAAAAGTTCCAGCAACAAAGATGACTCGCAGTATTGCCAAAGTATTGAACGAGGAAGGTTTTATTGGTGGATTTGAACAAGAAGGCGAAGGTCTCAAGAAGTTCCTAGTAATTTCTTTAAAATACAAAGGTAAAAATCGACAACCCATTATTAGATATCTGAAGCGAGTTAGTAAACCTGGACTCCGGGTCTATAAAAATCGTAAAGAATTACCACGAGTTTTAGGTGGAATAGGAATAGCTATTATTTCCACATCCAGTGGAATTATGACTGATAGAGAAGCTAGAAAAAGAGGCATCGGAGGAGAAGTCCTTTGTTATGTTTGGTAGTAAACAAAATGAATAGACTTCTTGCAGAAGTCAGGGAATAGGGAGTTTAACAATTAATAATTAATAATTACCTCTCCTCTAAAAGAACAGGATTGACTCAAAGAAATTTTTGTCTTTTTATCTCCTAAAAAAAGGAAGCTTGAAACCACAATTTTTTGGTAAAATTGTTGATTTCGTGTCTTGAATTGATTTGATTAAAACTTTTGCAAGAGGTCTAATCAAGAGCTATTCACTAACCCAAAGAAAACAATATCTAGCAACCTTATATATATACAAAGAAAGCTATGTCTCGAATTGGTAAGCTTCCCATCAAGATTCCCAACAAAGTGACCATTACCATTGATGGTCAAAAAGTAACAGTAAAAGGCCCGAAAGGTGAACTTTCTAGAGTACTGTCCCCAGAAATAGCTGTTGAACAGCAGGAAGATACTATTGTGGTTAAACCAAAAACTGAAACTCGTCGTGCTCGTCAGCAATATGGTCTATCTCGAACTTTAGTTGCCAATATGGTCGAAGGCGTCTCAAAAGGATATGAAAAGCGACTACAGATCCAAGGAGTAGGATATCGTGCTCAAGTTCAAGGGAAGAACTTGATCTTAAACGTAGGTTACAGTAAACCAGTAGAAATGCCCCCTCCTGAAGGTATTCAGGTGGCAGTAGAAAATAATACTAATGTAATTGTTACTGGCATAAATAAAGAATTAGTAGGAAATACTGCTGCGCGAATTCGTGCTGTTCGTCCACCAGAAGTATACAAAGGCAAAGGTATTCGCTATGCAGGTGAAATGATTAAACTCAAAGCAGGTAAATCAGGTAAAAAATAGATGAAGTATACTCGTAAAGACTCTGTCAGAAAGCGGCATCGTCGGGTGCGAAAAAAGGTATTTGGTACATCAGAACGCCCTAGACTGTCAGTATTTCGCTCAAATCTGCATATCTATGCTCAAGTAATTGATGATACTAAACAACATACCTTAGTTGCAGCATCAACTGTAGAACCAGAATTAAAATCAAGTATTAGTTCAGGAGCTAACTGTGATGCTTCTGTGCAAGTAGGAAAATTAATTGCACAGCGATCTCTAGAAAAAGGAATAGAAAAAGTAGTTTTCGACCGTGGTGGAAATATCTATCATGGCCGTGTAAAAGCTTTAGCTGAGGCAGCTCGTGAAGCGGGATTAGACTTCTAGATAATTAGTAAAGTTACACACAAAAAAAGAACTTGACAAAAGGTAACAACTATGGCAGAACAACAACAGCAGCGTCGTAAAAAAAATAACCGTACAAAAGAGAAAGAAAGTGAATGGCAGGAAAGGGTTGTCCAAATCCGCCGAGTCACTAAAGTTGTTAAAGGTGGTAAAAACCTGAGTTTCCGGGCGATCGTTGTCATAGGCAATGAAAAAGGTCAAGTAGGCGTAGGAGTGGGTAAAGCAGCAGATGTTATCGGTGCTGTGAAGAAAGGAGTTGCGGATGGCAAAAAACATATAGTAGAAGTACCTCTCACAAAATCTAACTCTATTCCTCACCTTGTAAATGGTTTTGGTGGTGGAGCTAAAGTGATCATGCGTCCAGCAGCACCAGGTACGGGAGTTATCGCGGGAGGAGCGGTGAGAACAGTTCTGGAACTAGCAGGTGTTCAGAATATACTAGCCAAACAGTTAGGGTCTAATAATCCATTAAACAATGCTAGAGCTGCTGTTAACGCCTTATCTGCTTTGAGAACATTGGCCGATGTTGCTC
>NZ_RCBY01000088.1 GCF_003838195.1 Okeania hirsuta | reverse complement strand
CCCACCCTGTGGAGGAGTGGGGAAACCAGCACCCCCTTACCAACCCCCTTATGGTTGTACCCAGGGGCAAAGTCTGGTAGTGCTACTAAGACTTTTTGACAAGCTGTCTGTGCTATATCTAATTTTCCTTTGGCCAAGTAAGTTTCTGCTTGTTGCAGATTTTCAACTAATGTCGTTTCTAGATTTAACTGGGAGTGCATATTCTTATTTTTGTTCTTAATTTTTGGTATAATTCAGTTTTTATAACTTATAAATGAGTTAATTATCTGGGATTATATAGACTAAATTCTTTCTCAAGCAAAGCTGTTCCTAAACTATTATAGAGTCCTGAGAAATTAGGATTAATTTTAATAGTCTTGGAATCAAAGTATTTGTGGAATTTAAGAAAGATGACTTACTCATAGATTCGTCCTTAGTTTGAAAACTATATCTTGATAGCAGATGACAACCTCAGAAAAGTCTAAGTTGTTGTATTCTATTATTATGATATTTAGGTATAAACTTATAGTAAACTAGACTGTCCCACCTAATGACCACAAATTACAATTACTTCTTGTTTAACTGCACCAAAATTTGAGATAATTAGCAACAATCTTAACTTGATTTACGTCTAGTAAATATCTATTCTAATTAATCAAAGATAGTAATATTTTATTGGCTTGTAGTTTAAAGATAAATCTTGACAAACACTGAACTAAATTTTATTGCTTAACAACCACAGAGTTTTCAATTATGTCTGATATAGAAAAACAGAAACAATCACAAAAATCACTAGAGCAACTTGCCGAAAGAATGAAACTACTATCAGAATATAAATCTAAATTGAGCCTGGCTAAAACTAGCTTGGACAAATACCAAAATACCTCAGAAAATCCAAAATCAACTGCTAGTCAATCTAAATCAATTAAATATCGTGATAATTCAATAACAACTCCTGTTAATAAATTAAATACTGATGCTCAAACTAGCATTTTACCAACTGAAAAATATAAGAATAAATTAGCTAAATTATCTGGCTGTCATATTGATGAATATTCATACATCATCAATACAATTAGTCCGAAAACGCCAAACAACTTCTTAATATTTGGCGTTGGTAGAGACAGTGGTTTGTGGATGGAAGTTAACAAAGAAGGTAGAACTATATTTATAGAAGATAATCCAGAATGGTTTAATTGGGCAAAAGAAACTTATCCGGGTATTGTAGCTTATTTAGTTGATTATGGTACAAAACGGAAAGACTGGTTAAATTTACTAACTGAATATAGTCAGGGTAAAGAATGTTTGTCAATGGTACTGCCAGAAGAGATTGTACAAACAAAATGGGATGTTATTTTTGTGGATGCACCTGCTGGATATTCCGAAAAAATGCCAGGTAGAATGAAGAGTATATATATAGCTGCCAAACTAGCTTTTGAAACTGGAAGTACAGATGTTTTTGTACATGATT
This sequence comes from Okeania hirsuta, assembly GCF_003838195.1. Lineage (GTDB taxonomy): Bacteria > Cyanobacteriota > Cyanobacteriia > Cyanobacteriales > Microcoleaceae > Okeania > Okeania hirsuta. Next base: position 26,780 of record NZ_RCBY01000088.1, on the reverse strand, counting down.
GTCATCGCCAAGTAGAAAATATTTATAGTAGCTATTTTTTCCATCAAGAAAACTTAGTTACCGAAATTCGGAGATTGAGACATTATAAAATTACTGGTGGAGAAGGTTTATTACATCAAAAATCTATAAAATTGATAAATCAAGAGCAACATCAGTCAGAAAATATTCAAGTAGAAATTTCCAGTATTAAATTATTAAAACCGGTTTCAAATTTATTACATGGATATTGTTTAGATAAACCAAAAAAAGGACAAAAAATCAAGCAAAATTGGATTAAATTAGGGGGGTGGGTAGTTGGTAAAAATTCTCCTGCTATAGCAGTAGAAATTATCAGTAATGGTCAAGTAATTAAAACAGTATCTATAAACCAAAAACGTTTTCGTCCTGATGTAGCAAAAGTTTATCCTCAAGTTTCTTACGCTAAAACAAGTGGTTTTGCGACAGATATAGATGTAATTAGTTTACCAAAAATATCAGAGTTAACATTACAAGCTATACTTAAAGATAAAAGCATTGTACCTCTTTGCTCCATAAAATTACATATTCAATCTCACAAATCAATAGGCGTAATTTATATTGCTACTGGGGAAAGATTTATTCGTGAAGCCTGTGAATCAGTAGCTAGCTTAAAAGCTCAAATGCCGAATATGCCAGTGACAATTTTTGCTAGTAAAGATATCAAAAATTCTAACTTTGATCAAGTTGTAGTTATAGAAAAACCAGATTACAATCATGTAGATAAAATCAAATATATGTATGCCTCGCCTTACGATTACACATTATTTATAGATACAGATACCTATATATCTGCTAACTTTTCAGAAATATTTACACTATTAGATAAATTTGACCTGGGAGTAGCTCATGCTCCCTGTAATATTAGAGGTTTTGTTAATGGTATACCAGAAAGTTTTCAACAGTTAAATACAGGGGTAATTTTATATAAAAAATCTCCTCAAATAGAAGAATTTTTTGCCAAGTGGTTAACATTATATAAGCTACCTCATGGCGATCAACCTACTTTTAGAGAAATTTTGTATAATAGTCAACTTAGAATCGCTACTTTACCCCCAGAATATAACTGTAGATTTCCTTTTCCTGGAGCTGTTTCTGGGACTGTCAAAATCCTACATGGAAGGCATAAAAATTTGCCATTAGTAGCTGAAAAAATCAATTCAAGCAAACGTTTGAGAGTTATCAAGCCTCAAGAATTTAAAGATAATTTAGACCGCTCTATTGTCGATAAAAAATTGCAACTGAATAGTCAGGATGTGGAACTAGATCGAGAAGAATTAAGCCTGATTATCGAACGTAAATCTAACACAGTTAAAGAGGCGATCGCTAATAATAACTTAGAAGGCTTATTGAACAGCAAGTTGTGGTGTAAAAAAGGACATTTGAATCCAGACCAAGCAATTTTTATTAGTAATCTTTGTAAAATAGTTCAGCCAAAATATGTTTTAGAAACTGGTTTTGCCACAGGTAGGTCTGCAGCAGTAGTCTTAAGTTCTTGTAGTCCAAAAACTTTTATATCTTTGGATAAAAACCTGGATTATATAACTCCCTTTGGCAGAGAAATGGCAGCTATATTGATGGGGAAATTTAAAGATTACCAAATTATTGAAGGAGATAGTAACGAACTTCTTAATCCGGAATTTTACCAAACAAATTATTCATCAGGTTTGGATTGGTTTACTGTTGATGGAGACCATTCTTATCAAGGATGTTTACACGATTTAGAATCCTCACTTCGTTTTTTAAATCCCCAGGGAATTGTTATAGTAGATGATTATAAATCAGGACCACCTAAAGGAGTGAGATGTCCTTCAGTTAATAAAGCAGTTAGAGATTTCTGTAGTCGCTATCCAGAAGTACATAAACTTGAATGGCATAACAATGGAAAAGGTTTAGCTATTTTATCTAAATCTGCTAAACAATTAGAAATAATTGCCAATTTGCTCCAGCTTAAACAACCTCAAAAGTAGTCAATAGAAAGAATGAGGAATAGGGAAAAATCAATAACCTTACTCGTCCATGAAGTGATGGTAAAATTATATCGATCTCATTAACACCTCTTTTACCACTGTCAAATCCGGAACATATAGTTGGAGAATATAGTAGTTATTAAAGAGAAAAATACAAACCAGCTTATGATTTACTCAAAGATTGGCTGGTGAGACAAACTCTGAGTAAACCTAGACACATTTATTGGTGGTAAAAGCCATTTTAAGTAACAAAGTAAGTAGTAGACTGGCACGCCTTCAATATTACTTTATAAATAGAATACAAACCAAATTAAAAGAACCAGAATCAGCCCGTTATTTAGAAATATAAGAAAATTATTTACAAGTGCATACTAACCCAAATCAAACTTCAAATTCTCAAAGCGATAATAGCATAGTTATGAAAAGTAGAAGCGATCGCCTCAATCAACTTGCGACAATTAATCAATCATCTAACTATCTAGAAATAGGGGTAGCTAAGGGTGTAACTTTTAACGCAATTAATATAGAAAATAAAGTAGCTGTCGAGCCAAAATTCAAATTTAATACCCAGGAATATGCCACTGACAATATAGTTTTCCTAGAAGTTACTAGCGATGAATTCTTCAGGAATTATGCCAAAGATTTTGAGGTATTTGACCTGATTTACTTAGATGGTCTCCATACCTTTGAGCAGACTTTTCGTGACTTTTGTGCCTCTCTTTCTTTCGCTCATGCAAAGACTATTTGGTTAATTGATGATACTTGTCCGGGAAGCTATGCTCAAGCTAAACCATCATTTGAGGATTGCACCAAGCTCGCGCGACTTTCTCAAGAGAAACCAGGGACTTGGATGGGAGATGTCTTCAAGATTGTTGCTGCTATCCATGATTTTTTTCCTCAGTTCAGTTTTGCAACTTTCCCCCACCATGGACAAACTGTTGTCTGGAATCAATGGCGGAAAGATTTTCAGCCCTTATGGAATTCTTTAGAAACTATCAGTCGGCTAGAATATTTGGATTTTGTCAAACTACAGGAAACTTTCTTTAAAAGAGAGCCATACGAGCATATTTTTGAAAGTATTAAATTTGCACTAAGTTAATCTTCCTAAATTTTATTTAGGTGTTGGAGCAATAATTTAATTGATAGTTTTGCTCACGATCAAGATATGATATGTGTATTTTTTCAAATTACCCTTAATAAAGAATATCATGGATAACAATCGTCTTTTTCAAATACAGAATGCAATTGTTAAACCCATTAAAATTAAAGATCGCAATTGGATTGGAGGTCTTGTCTTTCCTGATGATATGCCAGGCATATTTCGTATGCGCGCTGGTAGAGCATATGGGTACAGGTACAAAGACATAGTAATACAAGTTAATCAAAACAATAATGTTGCCAATAATTTAAAATTCTATCCAGGTAAATATATTTATGGAGGTCCTTTTCATCTACACTTTGGACACGCTTTAACTGAAAGTATTCATCGTTTATGGGCGTTCAATAGCAAGATCCATGATGGCATTGTTTTTGCTCTATGCCTAACATCAAAGACAAAGGATAATAACGAGATTCCTCCTCAATGGTTTATTCAAACTTTGGAAATTCTAGAAATACCTCTGACTAAGTGTATTTGGGTAACAAATGATTGTGCTTTTGAAAATCTAATCGTTCCAGAGCCAGGTAGTGAGTTAGCATTAGGACCAAAAAACTGGTATCGTTCCTATTTAGAGAAGCTACAGGAAAGGATTTTTGATGCTACCCATAACTTAAGAAAAGAGCCAGAAGGACTCAAGCTTTTTTTGGGCAGAACTCATATTCCTTTAGGTGGCTATACTGCAGGGGAGAAATATTTGGAAAGTCTATTGGTAAATGAGGGTTATATTTCACTAAAGCCAGAAAATTATCATATACTCGAACAAATTGCCTATTTAATGAGTGCTAAAAAAATCATATTTAGCGAAGGTAGCTCTATTTATTCCCTGGAATTTCTCAACTATTTAGACGCTGACATTGCTTGTATTCCCAGAAGACCAGGGAACCTATCTTTCTATCCACATATCTATAGTAAGTGTCGCAACTATATTGTCGCTGGAAATACTCAAAATATTTTAGAATTAGAAGTTTGGAAAAAAAGAGGCATTAATCAAATGCCCATAAACAAATATCCATACCAAGTCGTTGAATCACTGAGAAAAAACAATTTTGCCAAGCTCCCAGACTGGGATCAAGAAGATTTTTTCGCTCAAGAAAGGTGTGATGTTATGACATATATATATCAAGTACACACCAAATTAAAAAAACCAGAAACATTACGTTATTTAGAGATTTTAGAAGGTTATTTAAAAGTGCGTACTAACCTAAATCAAAGTTCAAATTATGAGAGTAATCATAACATAGTGCTGAAAAATCAGAGCGATCGCCTCAATCAACTTGCTAGAATTAATCAATCATCCAACTATCTAGAAATAGGAGTATGTAAGGGTGTAACTTTCAACGCAATTAATATCAAAAATAAAGTAGCTGTCGATCCAAAATTCAAGTTTAATACCCATAAATATGCCACTGACAATATAGTTTTCCTAGAAGTTAATAGCAATGATTTCTTCAGGAATCATGCCAAAGGGTTTGAGCCATTCGATCTGATTTACTTAGATGATGTGCATACCTTTGAGCAAACTTTTCGTGACTTTTGTGCTTCTGTTTCTTTGGCTAATGCAAACACTATTTGGTTAATCAATAACACTTGTCCGGGAAGTTATGCTCAAGCTCAACCATCACTTCAGCATTGTACCAAGCTCCAGCAAATTTCTCAAGAGAAAGCTGGAGTTTGGATGGGTGATATTTTTAAGCTTGTTGCTGCTATCCATGATTTTTTTCCTCAGTTCAGTTTTGCAACTTTCCCCGACCATGGACAAACTGTGATCTGGAATCAATGGCGGAAAGATTTTCAGCCCTTATGGAATTCTTTAGAAACTATCAGTCGGCTAGAATATTTGGATTTTGTCAAACTACAGGAAACTTTCTTTAAAAGAGAGCCATACGAGCATATTTTTGAAAGTATTAAATTTGCTCTTGATCGGTCAGAAAATATGCTAGTTAAAATTTCTAGTTTGAAAATCTTAAAGCCAGATAAAAATCTATTACATGGATATTATTTAGATAGACCACAACAAGGGGAAATTTTTAATCAAAATATAATTAAATTAGCAGGGTGGGTTGTTGGTAAGAATTCTCCAGCAGTAGCAATAGAAATTATCAGCAATGGTGAAGTGATTAAAACAGTACCAATTAATCAGCAACGTTCTGGTGTAGCAAAGGCTTATCCCCAAATTCCGCAGGCAAAAACCAGTGGTTTTGCGACAGAAATAGAATTAATGGGTTTACCAAAAGAATCGGAATTAACATTACAAATCATACTAAAAGATCAAAGCATTGTGCCTTTTGGCTCCATTAAAATTTTGATAGTTGTCAATTCTGAAGAATTTAAAAATCTGGAAAAAAAAACACTAAATCAAACAGAAGTTGTCACAACTAACATAAAATCAATAAAAAATACAACAAAAAATAATTCAGAAAGTATCAGAAGTACTCTACTGTCAACTCCAGAAGATACTGATGTTTTAGAGGATTTTATTAAACAAAAATCAAGAGAAAAATGCAAACTCAGTATATGCGCCATAATGAAAGATGAAGGTCCTTATCTAGAAGAATGGTTAGAATTTCATAAATTAGTTGGTGTAGAAAGATTTTATTTATATGATAACAATAGCACAGATAATACTCAAGATATTTTGCAATTATATATTCAAAAAGGTGAAGTAATTTATTATTATTGGCCGGACAAACCAGGGCAAATTTCGGCTTATAATCATTGCTTAAAGAATCACAGATATGACTCAGAATGGATAGCATTTATAGATTTAGATGAATTTTTATTTCCCACTGCAGCAGAGAAAATTACAGATATAATAGATGAATTTTCCGATGTATCAGCTCTAGGAGTTAACTGGCTAAATTTCGGTACATCAGGACATGAGAAAAACCCAGAAGGGTTACAAATAGAAAACTTTATTAAACGAAGCAAAAGTAGTTTTGGTCCGAATAAACATATCAAATGTATTTTGCATCCAGAAAAAACAATTCGTCCTCTAAATCCTCATCAATTTGTATTTTCTGAAGGTCGGGCAGTAACAGAAAATAAACAACCAATTAAGGGACCTTTTTCATCAACACATTCCATCAAGAAACTAAGAATAAATCATTATACTACTCGCTCAAAAGAAGAAAGTATGAAAAAAATGATGCGAGGTAGGGCAACTAAAAATGAACGGAGACCTTGGTCAGATTTTGAATCGAAAGATGTGATATTTAATGAAGTAGAAGATTTAACTATTCACAGATATATTCCTCAACTCAAGAAATCATTAGCAGCAGTTGCTAAAGGGAAAAGCAAGCTAAAATTTTCCTTAGAAAAATCCACCTCATTACTAACTATTGGCAATATAGGAAAAGTAGTAATTGAGAATCAAACCCTACAATTAACAGGTTGGATAGTTTCTCTAAATCTAATTCCTATTAGTAGTTTTAAAGTTGTGATTGGAGGTGAAGAATATAGAGACTTTAAACAAACTTTAGGAATAGAAAGTCCGAGAATAAAAAAAGCCCACCCTAGGTTAAAAGGGTCAGAAAAAGCGAGATTTTATCTAGAAATACCTCTGAATAAAACACACAGAGAAAACTATCAAAACCTCCTAATTGTTTTAACTCCTATTTCGGAAAACTATGAGGGTTGTATTTTAGTTAATGTCTTTAATCCTTCTTTTATGCTTCCTACCAAAGAATACATAGATCGAGTTAATAGAAATAGTGCTTTTAACTTTCAGTCTAATGCTTTCAAGTGGTTAGGATATTTAATTCAAAGAACAGGTATCAAACCTACAGATAGTATTCTTGATATAGGCTGTGGAATAGGAGAAATTGCCTACGGTTTGACTTATTACTTAACACCTAGAGGGCGTTATGAAGGTATTGAATTTTCAGAAAAAGTAATTGATTGGGCACAGCAAGAAATTACTTCCAGAAAGCCCAACTTTAACTTTCAATGGCACAATATTTATCATCCTATTTATAATACTGAGGGAACTTTGCCTATGAGAGAATTTACATTGCCTTATCCAGAAGCAAGTTTTGATGCGATTTGTATTAGTAATTTTTTTACTCATTTGTCTAGTATCGATATGCGTCATTATCTGCATCAAATTCAGCGAGTTTTAAAAGTTGGAGGAAAGTGTTTATTTGCCTGTTTTTTAATTAATTCTGAATCTGAAAAGTTAATTACTGATGGCAAGAGTTCTCAGAATTTAGTATATGAAGTAGAAGGTGGTTTTTGTTTAGATCCAGAACTCCCAGAAAAGACTTTAGGTTTTCAAGAATCTGTACTAATTGATTGGATAAAAGAAAATGGCTTAACTATTGTAGGCAAATATTATGGTTCATGGTGTGGCCGTAAATCTTTTACTCATCAAGATTTGTTAATTGTAGAAAAAAAAAATGAACTTAAATCAAAGTTATTTAACCACCAGTTTTCCTTAGAAAAATACAAGTCTAAATTAGAAAAAATTAAGGTTAAAATTGAGGCATCAAAATCTTAAAATCAACCAGATTTAAGCACAATATTATTCTTCAATATTTAACCAAAAAATGAGTCAGATAAATCAACCTCACCGACCAGAAGAAGCAAAGGCAAAAGTTATTTCAATTCATGTACCAAAAACTGCTGGTACAACATTTAAACAAGTTTTGAGGCAAATATATAATCTAGAAGAAATTTTCTTTGACTATCCAAACAGGGGACGTTTACGTAATAAAATGTTAATCAATCCCAAGCCAGAAGTTAAAGTAATTCATGGTCATTTCACTAGTAGTAAATATGATTATAAATTTCCAGAGTTTAGAAAAATTATTTGGCTCAGAGACCCAATCAAGAGATTAATCTCTTTTTACTTTTTTTGGAAGACTTGGCAAATTTTATTAGAAAGTGATGAACAAAATTTATCACCGGTCAAAGAGTCTAATTTGACATTTATAGAATTCGCCGAAAAACCAGAGATGCAGAATGTAATTAAATCAAAATTTGTTCAAGAGCAAAAATTAACAGAATTTGACTTTGTCGGGATTCAAGAATTTTTTCCTGAAGATTTACATGAACTAAAATTAATACTAAACTGGCCAGAATATAAACTTGAAACCCAAAATACCAATCCCTATCCAGGGTACAAGTTATTATTAGAAGAAGTATTATCTAATCAAGAAATAGTAGATAAAATATCAACTATAAATGACGAAGATATAGAACTTTATAGAGAAGCAGTAAGTTTGCGGGAGACCCGGAGAAAAACATCAAAAATACAATACTACACTCAAGAAAATCTCAAAAATTTATCATCTGGAAAACAACAAATTACCCAGAAAACAACAAAAATTAATCCTCTACTTACTTGGGGTTCTATAGACAGGGCAGTCATTCAAAATCAAGTGTTGCACTTATCTGGTTGGGTTGCCTCCCTTGATGCTGGTATGGTGGAAGGATTTAAAGTTGTTATTGGTAATCAAGTGTTTAGTTTTTTTGAACAAACTCTCAATATACCCAGTCCAGATGTAGAAAAGGTTCATCCTAATTTAGATAGTGCAAATAATGCTAGATTCCGTCTCAAAATACTTTTAAATCAACAGCAAATTAACCAATTAAAGTATTCATTAATTACTTTAACTCCTCAATTTAAGCTTGGTGAGGGTTTAATTTTATTAAAGGTATTAACACCACTTTTGCCACTGCCTGAAGAGAAAGATATAAAAATAATTGATGTTGATGGAAGCGGTGAATTTATTCGTACTTCCTTCAAATTACTAGGAGATTTAATTCAGAGATTAGGTTTACAACACACAGACCATATTCTGGATGTTGGTTGTAATATTGGTACTGTTGCTTATGCCTTAGTTCATTATTTACATCTTTCTGGTCGTTACGAAGGTTTTGATATGGTAAAAAAATTGATTTCCTCAGTACAAAAGGAAATTACAACACGCAAACCTAACTTGAACTTTGACTGGCATAATATTTATCATCCTTTGTATAACTCCACTGGCACAATATCAGCAATTAATTTTACTTTTCCTTATCCTGATGAAAGTTTTCATTGTGTCTGTATGTCTCATTTATTCACTCATTTACAAAGTCTGGAAGTTATGCACTATCTTGATGAAATATATCGAGTTTTGAAGCTTGGAGGGAGATGCTTATTAATTTGCTTTTTAATTAACTCAGAATCAGAACAGTTAATAGCTAAAGGCAAAAGTTCTCAACAGCTTATTTATGAGATAGAAGATGGTTTTACTAAAGATATTGATTTACCAGAGAGAGGGATTGGTTTTAGGGAAAATTTACTATTAAAGTGGATAAATGAACGAGGGTTTAATGTTCTAGAAAGATCTTATGGTTCTTGGTGTGGTCGGACTTCATCTGTTAAAGAAGATTTGTTAATTTTGGAAAAAAAATAGACTTCTTAAAGACTTTTTCAGCAAACCCTAAATAGATCCTAAATGGGTTCTCTATAAGGGAATGTGCGACCCCTCCACTACAAGCTAGAAGTCGGGCATTTAAACCCAAGCTTTTAGTGCGCTGATTCGCTGAGTACTGAAATGCTGATAAGTAGGTCGGTGTTGAAAATTATCGTTATGAAAAGGCAGGAGGCAGAGGGCAGAAGGCAGAAGGGAAGAGAGTTTTTGGCAAATTTACTTTTCGTTACTAACTTGCTGTTTTTTTGCACCGTTATACTTAGCTAGTTAATATCATTAGAGCAAAGATAATAAATAATATATAGCAAGTTCCACCTTGGTGAGGTACACTCATCGCGGGCAAGATGCCCGCACTGCAAAATTGAATTGTTAATATCTGCACTTCATATACTTGGAATCTGCTGTAAGACTATAATCAAAGTAATAAATTAACTAACATTTGCCCAATCTATCCAACCACTAACTGTTTACTAAAAAATAATTTAGCAGAATCTTATCAATATGGAAAAAGTTGAAATAGTACAGAAAAAAACGACACAACTAGCAGCAACTACAGGATTTTTAGACCAAGTAGCAATCGAAAATGAAACTGTTTGTTTAAGTGGATGGGTTCTTTCTTTCGAGCCTGAATCTGTCACTAATTTTAAGATTGTATTTGGCAGTCAACAATTAATAGGATTTGAATTAACTCAAGGTCTTCCTAGTCCTGGAGTGAAAAAAGCACATCCAAATATTTCTGCTGCTAATAATGCTCGGTTTATTATTAGATTGCCAATGAATAAACAGCAGCAACAACAATTTAAAGATGCTCTGATTATTTTAATTCCTCTAGTTGCCGACCGTGAAGGAGAACCTTTATTAAATGCAGTTAATCCGGCATTATCTGCTTTAGTTAAAACATCACAACCAAGTAATTTACCAACCAAAACTCCTCGAGTAGAACTTATTTCTGTTCATGTACCAAAAGCAGCCGGAACAGCTTTCAGACAGGTTTTATTACAGGTTTATGGAACTCAAGGAGTTCTGACAGATAAAACTAATATGTTTGAAGATAATATGCCAGCTACTATTCATTGGCAGACTAAAGTTATTGAGGGTCATTTTCGCGCGGGTAAATACGATAAGTTATTTCCTGAAACTAAGAGAATTACATGGTTAAGAGAACCTATCCACAGATTAATTTCTGATTACTGTTTTCGCCACATCTCGAATCCTACAAAGGAGTATCTAAATAAACAAGATTTATTGAAGTTTGCTGAAAATAACAGTAATCTTATGGCTTATTGTGTGAATGGTAAATCTCTGGATTATTTTGATTTTGTGGGGATTACAGAATATTTTGAAGAGGATTTACTGGCACTAAAAAATCTTCTTGGTTGGTCAGATTATCAAGTTATTTACCAAAACAGAAATCCTTATCCAGAATATCTTGAATTTCGGAAAGAGGTTTTATCAGACAAAAAATTAATGGATGAATTGGCAAATGCTAATAGTCAAGATATGGAACTTTATGCTGCAGCTTTAACATTACGAAACGAAGGAAAAAGGAAGAAGGAAGAAGGAAGAAGTGACATTAATTTACCAGCAGAAAATATAGTTAATAATCAAGGAAGAGGAAAGAAGGAAGAAGGCAAAAGTGGAATTGATTTATCTGAAAAAAATGTAGTTGATTTGGAACCATATACAGTGCCAGAAAAAACAAAAATATTAGCAACGTTGGGTTCTTTGGATAGGGCAGAATTTGACCGTCAAGAATTATTATTAATAGGTTGGGTAGTTTCTCGTAATTTAGGAGCAGTAAAAAGCTTTCAATTAACTATTGCAGATACTGAAATAGAAAATTTTGAAACTGCCTTAAATTTACCAAGCCCTGATGTGAGAAAATTACATCCGAATCTTCATAATTCTGGCAAAGCAAGGTTTCGTATTAAGGCATCTCTTAACTCCGAACAAATTTCACAATTCCAAAATGCTGAGATTGCTTTAACTCCTATATTTAAAGAAGGCAAAGGTCAGGTTTTGTCTAAAGTAAAGGAAGGAAGAGGGAATAAGGAAGAAGGAAGAAGTAATGAAGTCAGAAGTGAACAAGAAGTTAGAGGTGAGGAGGAAAAAGTCAAAAGTCAAAAGTCAAAAGTTAGAAGTGAACAAGAAGTTAGAAGTGAGGAAGAAGACAAAAGTGGAATTGATTTACCAGAAAAAAATGTAGTTGATTTGGAGCCATATACAGTGCCAGAAAAAACAAAACCATTAACTTTTTCTAAAGCACCCATAGTTCAAGAACAACCAAAATTCATTCCACCAATTGAACCAATTACAACCATAGGTCATCTAGATCAAATAGCGAAAGCCAATCAAAAATTAATAATATCTGGATGGGTGGGTTCTTACAATTTTGGTTCTGTAGAAAGCTTTAAAGTTTTCATCGGCAGTCAAGAATTTTGTTCTTTTGAACAAAAATTAGGTCTACCTAGCCCAGATGTAGCAAAAGTTCGGACTAAGCTTAATAATGCTGAAAATGCTAGATTTAGTCTGGAAATACCTCTGACAAAGGCAGAACTTCAAAACTGTCAAAATACTCTAATTAATCTGACTCCAATATTTCAAGGACAAGAGGGAGAAATTTTGTTTCAACTCTTTAATCCATCCCTGCCAATTCCTGACGATAAATATATAGAAGGAAAAGCAATTAACTTTATCCAAAGAAGCTGCAAATTTTTAGGCGACTTTATCCAAAGAGTAGGTCTTCAACCCACTGCTGAAGTTTTGGAAATTGCTTGTGGAGTTGGGAATATTGCTTATGGTCTAGCCTATTATTTAAAATCTCCAGGTCATTATGAGGGGAATGACTTTTCTGAAGAATTAATATCTTGGGCACAACAGAATATTAGCAGCCATAAACCACATTTCAATTTCCGTCAGATAGACTCAGATTTGAAACTTCCCTACGACGACAAAAGTTTTGATTTTGTTTTTATCGGTTCTAGATTTACTCAGGTAGGTGGGAGTAAGATTCGTAATTATTTAGATGAAATTTATCGAGTTTTAAAACCAGGTGGTCGTCTCTTATTTCAATGTTTCTTAGTTAACCACGATTCAGAACAATTAATATCTGAAGGCAAGAGTTCTCAACCTCTTGTTCATAGACTTCAGGAAGGTTTTACTAAAGACCTAAATTCACCAGAAAAAGGGATGGGTTTTCTGGAGTCTTTATTATTGGAGTGGGTAATTAATGCTGGTTTCAATGTATTAGGAAAAAATTATGGTTCTTGGTGTGGACGAGTGGGTAAGAGAAGTTATCCAGATATAGTAATTCTTGAGAAGGAAGAAGTCAGAGTAAACAAGGAAAAAATTGAGAGTTTGGTTAGAGAAGAACCAGGAAATAACCAGGAAGAAAATTTACAAGACTTGGAAAAAATAGATAGCGATCGCTCCTCCGAAAAACTCAGAATAAATCAGGAAAAAATTGAGAGTTTGGTTAGAGAAGAACTAGGAAATAACCAGGAAGAAAATTTACAGGACTTGGAAAAAATAGATAGCGATCGCTCTGAGATTTTGCAGAAGAATTTACCATCAGAATCTACTTTAAAAATTACTCCTGAATCTAAGTCTTCTGTCTCTGCTTTACTGGCAGAAATAATGGCAGATTTGGAGAAATCGCAAATAGAAATCCAAGAAATTCAAGCTGATCTAGAAAAGTTCAAATCTCAAAAGGAAAATATTCCTGTCAAGAGTCTATTTCCTGTAGAACCAGATACCTCAACTACGGCTAAAAAAAAACTTCTGACTAAACCCTTAGAAGAAGTTATTCAAAAGTCAAAACCTCCTACTCCCCCGCCCAAACAAAAACAGGAATTATTGGGTTTATCCGGAGTAACAGTTGATAAATTCTGGGAAATTATTTTAGTAGAAGGAAGGAGGAAGAAGGAAGAAGGAAGAAGGGATTTTTCTGATATAGAAGGAAGAAGGAAGAAGGAAGAAGGAAAAGGGGATTTTTCTGAATCTTTAGTAGAAGGAAGGAGGAAGAAGGAAGAAGGAAAAGGGGATTTTTCTGAATCTTCTATAGAAGGAAGAAGGAAGGAGGAAGAAGGAAGAAGGAGTTTTTCTGAATCTTCTATAGAAGTAAGAAGAGATTACTCTAAACCTTCTATTAGTATTCTTACTCCAACCTGGAATTCATCTTTAGATTGGTTTGTGGAAACAGTTTTAAGTGTTCTGAACCAATCTATCCCTAACTGGGAATGGTGTATTGTTGATGATGGATCGAAACAACCAGAAATTAGAAATATACTTGCGGGTTTAACAGAAAAAGAACCCAGAATTAAAGTTCTCTTTTCAGAAGATAATGGCGGAATTAGTGCTGCTACAAATAAAGCTCTAAATATAGCTACAGGAGAATATATTTGTTTATTAGACCATGATGATACTCTAGCTTCCACAGCATTAGAAGATAGTCTCAATAAACTGGCAGAAGGATTCGATGTAGTTTATTCCGATGAAGATAAAATTGATTTTTCTGGGTTAAATTATATCGTTCCATTCTTTAAACCTGACTGGTCTCCTGAATATTTTCGTGGTGTTATGTATGTCGGTCATTTATTATGTGTCCGTCGAGAATTAGCTTTAACTGCTGGTGGTTTTAAAAGCGAATTTGATGGAGTACAAGACTATGAGTTTATGTTACGAGTTTCCGAACAAACTAATAAAATTTCTCATATTTCTCGACACCTTTATCATTGGCGACAAGTTAAAGGAAGTATTTCGGGAGATGCCGATGCTAAAGCAGGTATTGAAGTAGTACAACAAGCTGCTGTTAATTCTCATTTACAAAGAATTGGTTTAGCAGCAAAAGCAGAACCAGGTTTAGGTAAACATCGAATAAATATTAATCCTTTACCTAGAAATAATCATCCTTTAATTAGTCTAATTATTGCTGCTCCTAATCTTTCAGAAAATATTGATAAATGGTCGAAAAATCTTTTGTCTGTTTCAACTTATCCCAAAAATGAAGTGATTTTAATTGGTGGGGAAAAAACAGAAAATATTATCCAAAATTCTGCGGTGAAAGTTTTAAATCTATCAGGGCAATTTAATTATTCTCGTGCTTATAATCTGGCTGCCAAAACTGCCCAAGGAGAATATTTTATTTTCCTCAATACTAATTTGGAAGTTGTCACTGAAGATTGGCAACGACATCTTTTATATTACGCCGAACAATCTGATATTGGTGCCGTGGGAGGACTATTAATTTTCCCAGATGGAATTGTTGAACACGCAGGCATTGTATTAGGAAAATCTGGAAAAGTTGATTATGTAATGCGAGGTTTTCCCTCTAACCATGATGGTTATGCAGGTTCTTTAGTTTGTGCAAGAGAAGTATCTGCTGTAAGTCGAGATTGTTTGATAGTGAGTAGGCAAAATTTTGAAATGGTTGGAGGTTTTAATGAACATTTTTTCTCCGATTATCAAGATGTAGATTTGTGTTTGAAGTTGAGGAAAAATGGCAAGCGAATAGTATTTACCCCCCGTAGTGTTTTAATTAATCATCAATCAGAGAAACACAGACAAAGAAATTATGATGTAGTTGACTATATGTTGTTATTAGACCAATGGCAAATTTATATGGATTTAGGCGACCCATATTATAATCCGAATTTTGATATTCAACTTAGCGATTACACTTTTGCTTTGTAGTTGTAAACCTACGTTTTTACCGAAAAAATGGGTCTAAAGCCTCGCCCTTCTAGGGCAACTTTTTAGTTGTTTTTTTCAATAAATATGTTATTTTAAGTGTTAGTTAAAAAGTCAGATTATGAAAGCTAGATTTAAGTATCGTATATATCCAACAGCGGGACAAAAATACCGATTAGCAAAGCTATTTGGTTGTGTCCGCGTTGTTTGGAATGATAGCCTAGCTTTCTGCCAGGAGAAATACAAGTTAGGAGAAAAGAAACCTGGTAGCTCTGAACTACAAAAACAGTTCATTACTCAAGCTAAAAAGGCTGAAGACAGAGAATGGCTATCAGAAGTTTCTGCTATACCATTGCAGCAATCTTTAAATGATTTAAACCAAGCTTATCAAAACTTTTTTAAATCAACTAGAGGCCAAAGAAAAGGTAAGCCGATCAGACCTCCTAAATTTAAAACTAGAAAGTCAAAGCAAACTGCTAGATTTACAAGAGGAGGTTTTAAAGTTGGTCAGCATAAAGTATATTTAGCTAAGATTGGAAAACTCAAGATAGTTTGGTCTAGAGAGTTACCTGCTCCTCCATCATCAGTAACTATTATTAAAGACTCAGCTAATAGATATTTCTTAAGTTTTGTAGTAGAAACTTGTGCCACAATATTGCCTCAGATTGATAATTCAGTGGGGATAGACTTAGGCATCAAAACCTTTGCTACATTTAGCGATGGTACAAAGGTTGATGCTCCTAAACCATTGAAAAAGCGGATTAAAAAGTATC
This sequence comes from Okeania hirsuta, assembly GCF_003838195.1. Classification (GTDB taxonomy): domain Bacteria; phylum Cyanobacteriota; class Cyanobacteriia; order Cyanobacteriales; family Microcoleaceae; genus Okeania; species Okeania hirsuta. Next base: position 10,756 of record NZ_RCBY01000088.1, on the reverse strand, counting down.
GAAAGTTAAGTAAATCATTATCCAAGAAAACTTTAAAGTCTAAACGATATGAAAAAGCTAGATTGAGAGTAGCTAAATTTCATGCCAAAGTAAAAGACATTAGGACAGATTTTCTGCATAAATTATCCACTGAAATAATTTGTGAAAACCAAACAATTGTTTTAGAGGATTTGAATGTATCTGGTATGGTGAAAAACCGTAAATTATCCAGAGCAATATCAGATTTAGGTTGGCGGACATTCCGAATACTTCTAGAAGGTAAAGCAGAAAAATACGGTCGGGATTTGAGAGTAATTAATCGTTGGGAGCCAACCAGCCAAAAATGCAGTTGTTGTGGTTTTCATGGAGGCAAATTAGACCTTCAAGTGAGAGAGTGGGAATGCCTTAACTGTGGTGCTAAACACGATCGCGATACCAACGCAGCGATAAATATATTAGTCGCGGGCGGGCAGTCCGAGACATTAAACGGACGCGGAGGCAAGCGTAAGACTACCGTCAAGGTAGCAGCAGCCTGTGTTAGCGGAGCTTTGCGCCAGCAAAACGTCAACCCCCCGAGGAGCTATAGCTCGGTAGGAATCCCCGTGCCTTTAGGCCGGGGAGGATGTCAAAAACATGATTTCTTCTATTGCGACTATCGCAATAGTACATTAGATAGCTGAAATTGTAGTTAGTGGGATGAAAAAATTTATTGGATGTATAGGAAAGTTTTAAAAATGAAAAAAAAATTTTCGAGATAGATATAGCAATTCTAAATAGGTTGCGACAAATCAAAAAGTAGATAAAAAAACTGAAACTCTTACCTGTTCCCTATTCCCTGTTCCCTCTCTTGGTCAGCATTCTGCAAGCAAGCTGACGGCGACGCGGGGTCTGACCGCTATTCCCTAAAAACAGTAGGATTTTTATACACAAATAAAATAGGATTGCTATTTATAGATACTCGCAGCTTAAAATCTGTGGCCCAAGACGTATGATAGTAAAGAGAGTAGTTTGAAAAGAAATTCAAAAATCCTCTGATATTAAATCGGCTCATAAATCCGGCGATCGCGGAGTGTGGTGTCAGCCGTATCGCTGTTGTTTGCTTAGGAGAGTAAAGGCCGGTGCTAGGAGTTCTAAAGGCTTAATGGTTAGGACGACACCCGAAAATTACTTTTTTAGGAAGCTCAAATAAAAGATAGGACTTGCCTTGATACAAACAAATAACTTTAGGCAGTAGTAGACTAACATAGCTAAAACTGTGCAATAGATTTTTGTTTCTAGGTGTCTTTTTCTCCCCACGCTTCTCATCTAACGCACTATTTAAGGTGTGTCAGTCCACTACTGAACTATTAATAACAACTTCTTCCTGCTATGCTGTTGGCAGAATTGTAAGATGTTGTCTCAAGAACAGAACCAAAAGTTCCATTTGAAAATTCTTCCCTTTTCAAAGTCTGTTGACGCAAAGTATATTCAGCAACACCATTATATAAAGTCCAAGAAGAAGAGTATTTGTCGAGACGGCTATTTGAAACCGTTGTTGTGCTGCGTACACCACCAAATCTATCGCCAAAAAAATCCTGTACTCTAACAACGGTTTTTTGACCATCGTAGAACATATATGATGCTCTGTTTGTTTTTTCGTCCCAGTCCCAACCAAGAATACTGTCACTATTTGAAATTTTAACAGTATGTAATTTTCTCTCAAATCCTCTTTCTGGAGTAAATTTCTCTACAATTACTTGTGATACTTGACCATTAAAGATGACATAACTAGCGATTGTTCCACCTTTGTAGCTCCAACCACGAACAGAACGAGAGCTAGATATAGTATAAGTCTTACCACCAGAATATAGTTTAGAGGTATTTCCTGAATAAAAAACTTCAGTACAACTTTGTTGAGCAAAAGCTGTTTCAGAAGATAATAAGGAAACTCCGCATAATATAAAACTTGGAATTAGTTTCAAGAAAGTTTTCAATTTTTTTGACATTTTTATTTACTCTTTTAACCCTATAATTACCCATCTCGTACAATTCTAATTCCCTCATTTTCATATCTACAAGTCTAGTAGGGTGTGTTAGCGCGCTTAGTAACGCACCTAATATAAGCTTTAATATGGTGCGTTACATTTTCCTAGGTCATGCTGCGCAAACATTAACGCACCCTACTGGACTACAAATGCTTCAGCGGATATAGCGCATATCTTGCAAGAAATGATAACGAGAAGGTGATGTAACTCCACAAATATTACTACCTTTATTATCACTCCAGTAAAAGTCTAGATATCTTCCACTAGCTTTGCTATCTCTAGCCATTTCTAAAAATTCTGGTCGGTTAAGACCATGACCAGGATAAGTAGAGTAAACAACAAAAGTGCTTGGTGCTTTACCAGTTTTATCATCAAATACTCTAGCAACCGCTAAGTTATGACCTTTCAAAACACCATAGTTTTCTGTACAAATATCAATAGAAATTACTCTTGCTTTCAAAGGACCTCCAGCATAAGCAGAAATTGCTGATAAGAAAGTTACAGCAGATGTAGCAGCAACAGTTAGAGTTAGAGAACGAACCAAGCTTTTTTTTGTTGAATTGATAAATTCTGTAATTACTTTTGACATTTTATTACCTCATTTATTTACTCTTTTTGCCCTATAATTAGGCATCTAATACAATTCTAATTCCCTCATTTTCATATCCACAAGTCGGAAAAGGACGGATAAAAACGGAGATTTTGTTAAAAAAATATAAAAAGGACGGATAAAGAAGGATAATAGCGGATAAGCTATTCAGAAGAATTAATTCTAAGACAATGGACTGGCAAACAGTTTTAAATTCAATTGATGAGTTAGTCTTTCAGCAAACGGGAAAACACCTAAATAATCTACAAATGGGAATTTTAAAAGGTGTTCTGAATAACGAAAAATATAGAGAAATTGCAGAACAATATAAATGTTCTAATGGTCATGTTAAGGATGAAGGATACGAACTCTGGCAAGTTTTATCAGAGATTTTTGGAGAGAAGTTAAATAAGTCAAATTTTATCGCTACAGTCGAACGTTTAGGATTCACAAATTCTCAACATCAGATTATTGTTAATCCAGTACAAATTGGCAATCTCAATCTTTGCCCTAATTCCGAAACAGCAGAATTAGAGAATAGTAATGTTGCAAATACTCAATCAAATTACAACAAGACAACCTCTTGCCAACCCATCGTTGAAAATGTCTTATACAAAACTAAATTAAACACTGTCTCTAAATTAATCAAACTTGGTTTAACAGCAGAGCAAGTTGCTGAAGTGGTAGATTTACCATTAAATGAAGTACAAAAACTCATGGAGTAAATTTGTCAGTATGATGAGTCAAAGAAGTTTAGCGATCGCCTCTGGTTCATTTAAAATCTTTTTATCAGGACTTCTCTCCTCACCAAAAAATGAGGTCCAAAGCCTCCCCTTTTAAGGGGATGAAAAAGCGGTCGAGGGATGGCGAGGTTTCCTCGCCATATCCAATCGACCAAGAGAATATTCAATCCAGTATTTTCAAGCCTCCGGCTTTAGTGGTCGGTACTGATAACTGATAACTGATAACTGAAATGACCCCCCTTTTTTTAAGAGTGAGTAGTATAAAATTTTATGTTTACTTGAGTAGGATAAACAATAAAAGCTGACGGCTGATAGCTAATTAGCTTATTGACTTACAATTACTAAAAAATCACATATTCTAAAGATATAGTTTTGATGAAAAATATTTTATTTGTTCTGTACGAAGATTTTCATTCTAATAGTGCCCTTCATGTGCATCATTTTGCGAATAATTTAGTTAAATTGGGCTTTGATTGTGTGGTGGCTGTTCCTAGAAATAAACAGACTGTTTCTCAAGTGGGAGAACATTTAACACATTTATATAATGTGACAGAATATGGTGAATTTTATCGGCTGAATAAATTATTTAAAAATCAGCAAGGTCCGGATGTAGTTCATGTTTGGACTCCGAGAGAAGTTACGCGAAATTATTGTCATAAACTCCGGAAAGCTTATGATTTTAAATTAGTAATTCACTTGGAAGATAATGAGGAATATGTTCTGGAAAAATATTTAAACAAACCTTTTAAAGAAATAGCTAATGCTAATGGGTCTCTCGCAATTCCAGATAATGTTTCTCATCCCCAGAAATATCGGGAGTTTCTAGCAAGTGCCGATGGAGTGACTGTTATTATTGAAAAGTTAAAAGAGTTTGTGCCGAATAATGTGCCGAGTTTAGTTTTATGGCCTGGTGTAGAAACAGATTATTTTTATCCCAGAAATCCCAATCCAGAAATAGTAAAAAGGTTTAATATTCCTGAAAATACTTTAGTTTTTTCCTACACCGGAAATGTTCATGCTGCTAATACTCATGAAGTGAGAAGTTTGTATTTAGCTGTAGCAATGTTGAACCGAGAAGGTAAACCTGCGGTGTTAGTTAGAACGGGTAGAGATTTCTGTAATTTTTTGGGAGATGATGATAATTGGGCGCGGAAATATGCCATTGAATTAGGATATGTAGACCGGAGTTTAATGCCAGAAATTTTGGCTTTGGCAAATGTGTTAATTCAACCAGGTAGACCAGATAAATTTAATGATTATCGTTTTCCCTGTAAATTACCAGAATTTTTGGCAATGGGTAAACCTGTAATTTTGCCTGGGACTAATATTGGTTTGGTGATGGAAAATGAGAAAGATGCTTTGGTTTTACCTATGGTTGATGCAGTGAATATTGTTGAGTCGGTGGGCAAGTTGTTTGAGGAGAACTTTTTATATAAACAACTAAGTGAAGGTGCAATTAATTTTGCTAAAACTCATCTAAATTGGCAGAAAAATACAGAATTATTGAAATCTTTTTATGAAGAGATTGGGTAGTTTAGTGTCATTTAACTTATTCAACTAGATTTCCTGACTCAAAGATCATCGAATATTTAGGAATTTGAGCGAAAAGGAAGAGTTGAAAATTTTCATCCTGTAAAGCTCCAAAACATAATATGCTTGTTCTTTCCCTTATCAAATCTTTCCATCCATTGTTCCTCAACAGAAAAATACAAACAATTTCATTTTATCAAGCTCTATTAAAAATTGGCATCTCAAAGGAATTTCGGTTGCATTCCCACAAAAATTTTGATATGGTAAATACTGAGGTGGTTTTCTCGCTCATATACATGACTTTTTATTCAACTAAAAACAATATCGTTTCACAGCGATCGCGAATGTTGTAGAAAGGAAAATCAATCTAGAATAGAAGGTATTTCTTAACAGAATAAACCCATAAGCAAAGAAAATATAATTTTTTTTAAGAATCCACAAACTGCCAAAATTATTAAATGATAATTATGTATACAAATTCAAAAACTCAATCTAGTTGAAAATTAACTTTTATAGAAATTTTCACAACCAATTGAATTGAGAATTGCTATATTTTTTCCTAATCAAAAATAGGAGATAAGAACAAATGCCAAATCCAGTCAATATAAATGCTGAATTAGACACAAACGATCTGATTTTTAGATCCCCAGCAGGGGGGGTGACAAGAGCTGATGAATACGATCTAGACCTGAGCGGAGCAATAATAGGTCAACCAATAACCATTTCTCTGACAGCATAAAATTCAAATCAATACGATACTTTTTGGCAAATTATTGATGCTAATACAGGTAATGTTTTAGCAGATTCAGATGATCATGGTAGCGGTCGTAACTCATTGATTCAGCAGGGTCAACCAACAAATGGAGGTGGTTATGACGATTCAGCAATTCCTAATGAATTATTTATTCAGGGTGGTCGTGACTATAAAATTCGCGTTACCAGTTTTGGCACGTTAAATCAACCAGGAAGCTATCCCTATTTTCTACAAGTTTCTGTCCCTCAAGGTGACATTGATGTAACTCCCAGAGGTAGTGATTTTAATGGAGAAGTTCAAACAGGAAGCGTTATTAATATTAATGGTGAATTAAACGAAGACGATTTTACTTTCCCATCACCTAGTAATAGTGGCAATACTCTAGTTGATGAATATAGATTAGAATTTCAAGTGCCAGGGCAACTCGTAAATGTTGCTGCCAGTACCAATGATTCTGGTTTCGATCCTTACTTGGAAGTTATTAATGCCCAGACTAGTACTGTCGTTGATTTTGACAATAATAACGGTGGTGGAGTTAACCCACTACTAAACTTACCCAAACTTATCCAAATGAGATTTGAGCTTTGGAGTTAGCTTCCTGCTTCTGTGAGAACCACTGACCGCAGTCTTTAACTTATTTTCTCCACAGGCTTAAAATCGCTTGACACTCAAGCTACTGATACATACAGCGGTTTTCATATGAATAAACCACAATGTTCAAACCAACCCATGGCATCATCTTCAGTAATTTGAGCGATGTAGCTGCCGCCTCACGGGGTGACAAGGTAGCTGAAAGCTATATATAGAGATGAACTCATCGAATAAGCTGAATAATACTTCAACTAAAAGAGAAGCATTATTGAGAATAGATGGAGGTGTGGTGCGATCGCACCACACCCCACACAGTAGGTTGATTATTTATTCATTAAAGCAATTTTTGAAATAATTATGATCAAAAAGGATTGCTAATTACAAGTAAAAATGAATAAAAAGTGAATATATTAGGTTTTTATCAAGATCAGATTGAGAAAAAATTGAGTCCATCTCAAGTAGCAACATTACAAATATTATGATACTTAATATCAGTATATAAAACTGTACAAATATCAAAATTAACAAGCTTATTTCCTCTGCCAATCCAATCAGAAAGTAAGCGCAAACATATACAAAGATTTTTAACCCTCAAGGAATTAAGTTTACCTATATTTTGGTTTCCTTTGGTAAGAATTATGGTAGAGAAAGTATTTAGTTTGACTTCTGAATTAATATTAATTATAGATAGAACTCAATGGCAAAATACTAATATATTAATGATTAGTGTGGCCTGTAAAAATAGAGCATTACCCATATATTGGAAGATTTTAGATCATAAAGGGGCTAGTAATTTAATAGAACAGCAGGCAGTAATTCGTCCTGTGTTAAGATTATTAAAAAGGTATAAAATTATCATCACAGCAGATAGAGAATTCCACAGTATATTTCTATCCCATTGGTTAAAAAAATCTCATAAAAATCAGGTTTACTTTGTCTTAAGGCAGCGAAAATCTACCTCAATTAAAGGAGGGAAAAAATATTGTCAAATCTCAGAATTAAAGGTCAAAGTTGGTACAGCTCAACTATTATTAAATCAAAAAATTACTAAAATCAAGAAGGTAGGAATATATAACTTACTTGTATATAAAAAACAGAAATATCTCGACAACTATGTTTCAGAAAAATGGTATATTTTGACAAATTTATCATCGATTGAGAAAGTCAAAAAAGTATATAGCCAGAGAATGGGAATTGAAGCAATGTTTAAGGATTATAAAAGTGGTGGTGATCACCTAGAAGCAGCCAAGGCCAATCAAACTAGACTGAACAATCTAATTTTATTAATAGCTATTTCATACACAATCAATTGATTTCAAGGACAAAAAATCAAGAAGAAAGGTCTTCAAAAATATGTATCAAGAATCAATGAAAAAAGAAGAAAGTACAGAAGACACAGTAATTTTTTTCTCGGATTATAAGCCTGTTAATTGGATTGTAAATGATGAAATTATCGGGAAATTAGTAGAAGATTTAATGAAGTTTAATCGTCATAAATTACCATGTTACATAAATGGAATTAAAGCCATGAATAAACTACTTAATATTTAATTATTTCTGAGCAACTAAAATTAATAAAAGTGAGTATGAGTGATCATCTGATTTAGAGGGCAACTTGAACTATTGTTCAACGCCGATGGGGGGTGTGGTGCGATCGCACCACATCCTCATCTATTCTCAATAATGGTTCTCTTTTAGTGGAAGTATTCTTCAGCTTATTCGATAAGTCCATCTCTATATATAGCTTTCAGCTACCTTGTCACCCCGTGAGAGCTGCCGCACTTGCTCCGCCAACGCTTCGCTGATAACTCGATTTAATTGTTCTTGAGTTCGAGCTTGACGAGAACCGAGAAACTCTTTAAATTTTGACCAACATAGTTCGATGGGTGACAAATCTGGTGAGTATGCAGGTAAGAACATTAACTTGGCTCCTCTATACGGAAATTAACTTTTGAATTCTAGAACCTTTGTGGACACTTAATCAGAATTTTAGCTAACAAATTAATTGATAGAACATAAAAAAGTATGTGAAATGAGTATTCCTGGTGAACTAGGAAGTTCTGTTAGCAGCGGAAAACACAGGAGGAATTAAACTCCTGTCAAGAGCATCAATCAATTGTCGTGTAGCAGTTAGTGCGTTTCGCTGCGCGACATGAAACGCGGAGCGTTGCCTCAGCAGTATCGCGTAGCGGTGCGTAGCACTATCGTCTTGGGACTCGAGTTATCCATTTTCAATTTGAGATTAATTGGATATTATTTTGGCTATATAAAGCACTATCACAGACTATAATACTATCTAGTTTTATTTGTTTTTTCACCCAGGCTAAAATTTGACCAAATACTGCTTGATCTGATTCATTACCATCAGCAGTTCTCATAAATAATGGTATTCCGCTATGGCCACTCACAATGTATACTAGTATACATTGTTTCAAATCTGGTCGATGGTCGCGGGAATATCCCTTTGTCATTAATATTGGTATTTTTTGATGATTTTCAGTAGTTTCAATATGCTCATATTCTCCATGAAGATGAAACGATGTTGAATCTAAGTGAGTATATTTAGTCTCAATGTTAAACTTTTTGATAACTAATAATCCTATTTCTATAAATAAATTTGTTAATCCTAATTGATAGATATCATCCATAACTCTACCGAGAGTATCATCGTTTAAATATTCACATTTTATACCTGTACCTAATAATTTTTCTACCGCCTTGTCTTCAAAGAACTGACGCTCACAAATATCAAGGACGTGATACCATTCCTAATCCATTGAGAATCAAAGCTTTTATTACTTGCCCTGAAGTAATTTTTTCTCGATTATCTACTCCTAATTTTTGGTTAATTATTTCCACTATTCCTATCTCATCAATTAGTCCTGCAACTATTCCTAAGTGGTCTACATTTTTAACTGTTATTTCTTCTATTAAAGACATTTTTTTTATACTAAATAATAACGCAATCATTAGCTTTATGATCTGACTTGCAGTTAGTAAACGCCATAAGTAATTCTACTCAATTCAATATCAAGGTTTTCTGTAACCTATCGTAATTCAAATTGAAGTGCGGAATGTGGGTTTAATAAAAAAGATTTATAGCAGTCGAAGAAAAGAGCGCGGACATTTCAAAAGCTTAAAATTAAGACAACGCGATTTTTCCTTCTTCCTTCTTTCTTCTGCTATAGCACTACGCATTGAGATTAGGACAACTAAGAAACTTCAAAACATTACAGTTAAAAGTTTTGACTCTAGCTGAATGCTGAATGCTGAATGCTAAATGCTGATAGCTATATATAATTTTTCCCTGTTTATTATTCCATAAAAAAAAGGGAGTAATCTTGCTGAAAAAGCTAACTGAGATACTCCCTTGTTTAATTGAAATTTTTTATTCAATTTAGTTTTTATAATTTTTCTTGGTTTAAAACCCAATTCATACCTCCTTAAATGTCGCTTCACTTGTATTACCAAGGTAATATATCTATGGCCTAGATAATTCAGGAAATATAGTCGATTAAATATGGGCCATCTGCAACCAGTCGAATATTTGATCTAACTGCTTCAATGTTACAAGACCGTATTGCCAAAGTATCATCGGTAATTGATTAGGGTCTTCTTCCTCATGTCGTAAAGCAATGGCGATCGCTGAATCAGAGATGGACAACTCCCACTTCAAGAATTTGATTAACTGAGCTTGTTTTGTAGACATGATTAAAAGTTTTCTCCAGTAGTATATTAAAAAATTTTAAATCGGTTTTATTTGATAATCACGATACCCAGTATCAATTATTATTAGGTAACCTTCAATGAGTCACATCATTAAAAGATGTGACATCTCTCAATTTTTGTAATGATGCAGATCACAATTTTGTTGTCTAGAACGCTAAACTCTAGTTCTAAAAGTTAGTCACCCTTGAGCATTTTTGATGAAACATTGATACATTTCAACTTCTATAAAATAGTTATTAATTTAATTATCAATCAATATAGATGAAAAATATGCTTTTTTTATGAGTAGCATATATAAAGTAAATATTTGATAAAATGAGTATATACTTAACTATCTGATCTTCTCTGATTTAAAGTTTCATAATACTGTCTGACTTGTGGGATGATGTAGAGATTTTATAAATTTATTACAGGAAACTATAATTACATCACCCTCAGCAATATTACTGATGTAGGCAATAATAGCTTTGATTACTTATATCTAGATATTGTAGTAGATATGCATAGATAGAAAATAGTGAGAAAAACCTTTCCTATCTAAGATTCATTATCAATATATGTCCTAACCAACCCTTTCTTTGCTATAGTTAATTGCCTATAGAAGTCTATTAGATACTAGAAAACTTATTTATCCGGTTTAGGAGATTGCTTGATTTCTGATTCGGCAGATTTTAGCGCTTGGTCTAAGATAATACGAGCTTCTTCTGCTTTTTCTCTTGCTTCTCTATAACGTAAATTAGCCACAGCAAAAGTTTTCAACACCTTAAAACCATCTTTAAGATTAGCAATTTCTTCAACAGTGACAGCTTCATCTGTG
>NZ_RCBY01000087.1 GCF_003838195.1 Okeania hirsuta | reverse complement strand
GATTTGGTCCCTTGGTAGTTGATGGAATATTTGGTGTAGCAACAGAAGAAGCTGTAAAGAAATTCCAAAAATACTATGGTTTAACTGTGGATGGAATTGTTGGTTCCCAAACTTGGGGAGTAATAGATACAAGTAAAATTGTCCGCACTACTCTGTTTTTGGGTAGCACTGGAGAAGATGTAGAATATCTACAAAGACGGTTAAATTTTCTTGGATATGGTCCCTTGGTATTTGATGGAATATTTGGTGTAGCAACAGAAGAAGCTGTGAAGAAATTCCAAAAATCCTCTGGTTTAACTGTGGATGGAATTGTGGGTTCCCAAACTTGGGCACGATTAGAATGGCTCGATTAGTAGTTGAATTCACTAACCAAAACTAATCAGGATTTACGCTAGCGGTATACATAAAGTCTACTAATTTAGGCGATTGTTGACGCAAAGCTCCGCTAACGCCTCAATATTTCTGCCATTCTTAAAGGCGTAAAACTAGAGTAACTGCAATTAAGTACCAAGTTCTCTGCTATCACAAACTAGATAACGAATTTACGGGATTTCAGCTTTCACTATCTATTAAAAATAGTTGATGAAAGGTATAGCATACCTTTTCTAGCTAAGAACTTAAAAGTTTTGCCACAAAAGAATTATAGGATTAGTTGGCACGCTCATTGCAGCGTCTCTAGTTTTAGCCCTAATTGCAGGTTTGTGTGTGCCAAATTTTATTCTGGCATTTTTATTAACTATAAATACGGATACAAAACAATTGAGTTTGGAGACTTAGTCACGAACCCTAGCTTTAAGCCATTTCCGAAAATGGCAAGATGCTAAAATATTCTTACAGTCTTATGAATACCTGCTGGACTGTAAGCAAGAACAGCGATGGATGGTGTATTTTGGCTAAGTCCTGGATAGACTAGAACAAGTCAATGATACTTTTTCCATAGTTTAGGTCAATATGGCGAACCTGTTATACGAAACTCCCTAGAAATAGAACTCTCTTCGTACAAATAAAAGTAAAAGCATGAGTCAATCACAGCGCCCAGTAAATCGTAAACGCCTCAACCAGTTGTCAAAGGAAGAACTGGTAGAAATGTTGTTGACTCAACAAAAACTGATAGAGAAACTGCAAAAACAAATTGATAAATTAGAACAGAGTCAAAACCTAGACAGTAAGAACTCCTCCAAACCCCCATCAACCGATCTACTGAAAAAATCGGAAAAAACCAAACCAAAAGAAGAGTCTCTAAGTTCCTCAGAAAAGAAGAGGCGACCAGGAGGACAAATAGGCCATGAGGGTAAGACTCGCAAAGGGTTTTCTAGAATAGACAGAATAGAAATATTGCAACACTCTGTTTGTAGTCATTGTGGTCAAGCAGAATTTTTAGATGAGAGTGTGGAAGTAGAAACTCAACAAGTAGCCCAACTGGTGGACAAACCTATTGAAATCATAGAGTACCATCGCCACAAGTGTCAATGTCTGAGGTGTGGTACAGTCACATCAGCACCTTGGTCTGAAGATATGATACCAGGGCAAGATTTGGGGGTAAAGTTACAAGCTTTCCTAGGATGGTTGGGAAACTATGGACATTTACCCTATGAAAAACAACAAGAAATGTTATGGGAATTAGGGAAAATTGAGATTGGCTTAGGGACTTTAGTGAACACCAATCAAAGGTTAGAGCAAGCAATTAAACCTCATGTAGAAGAACTCTCAGAATGGGTGAAAATAGAACAACCTTCAATTCATGTAGATGAAACACCTTGGCCAGTAAAAGGAGTGAAGGAATGGTTGTGGGTGTTTACCAATCAAGATTTTTGTTTATTCCGGGCTTCCGATACCAGAGGACGTGCCGAACTGGAATCTCAGTTGGGGCATAAATATGCTGGTGTTCTCAGTAGTGATGATCTGAGTGTTTATAATGGCTATCCAGTGCAAGCCCAACAGAAGTGTTTAGCTCATCTACGATGTCATTTTCAACGATTAATTCAACTACCAGGTAAGTTGAATCAAGAGATAGGAAAAACTTTTAAAGAGTTAATTGATGAAGGATTTGAACATTATAGTATCTGGCAAAAGAACCAAGAACGGGCTATTTATGATGAGTGGGCGATTGGATTTAAAAACAAAGTAGAATTAGCTCTCAAACAATGGAGTCATAAAGCAGGCTATGAAGCAGGGAAACTGTTACGAACTTTGAAATTGAAAGCAGACCAATGGTGGTATTTTCTACTTCACCCAGAGATTCCTCCTGATAATAATCTAGCAGAACGTTCATGACGGTTGGCAATCACCAAACGAAAAGTTAGTGGTGGTTCCAGAAGTATGGAAAGATTTCAACACACAGCTAATTTATTAACTGTGGTACAAACCTGTCGTCGCCAGGGGCGTTCTGTGATTGAATTCTTTGAACAGTCTCTAGTGGACAGCGTTGTAGGCGATCCCTCATCAACTCTTTCTCTTATTCCTATTTTGCATACCTGAATCCTTACGATTGCAGTCTGCAATCTTGGTAAAAAAACAAAAATAAAAATCGAGTGAATTAGAGTGATTGCAGATAGTGATATCACCCATAAAGACTCCATTATCACTTCCATTTAAATTGAACAATAGATCAAGGCTATGTGTTGGTGTGGGTGAGCTTCGCTCACCCACACCAACAACAATAATGATTATCCCGTATCACAAATTAAAGACCCAGCTAAATGTCCTTTGAACTCTTATCCAATAATGGTTTTGAGCTGCTTGTAACCCTGTGAGGTCAAGGGCATTATTGGGTTTTTAGTCATTTGTCAAAAAAATTAGATGCGTTTTCCCTGGCAGACTAGCTGCAAATAGTTACATACTATCAAGATGATTTTCCATCTAGTTTGGATTTCCAACTCTACCTCATCATTACAGGATTGATTCAGGTCGTTAGTAGCAATATATTCTGTTCTTTTTGTGAAAATAGTAACCCAGAATAATTTGACTGTCTTGAGTGCGTATTACATTCTGAGCAGACCTCGCCAATTAGCAATCGCTTTTTTTTATCTCTAGGAAAACCTTTAATTTTAATGATTTTTCCTGATACTAATTCTCACTCATTCCATCCTAATTATTCCAGTTTTTGATATTTTTTTATACATCCGGTATCGTCTACCTGCGCGATTCCTTTTTAATCGTGGCTAACTTCTTCCAGATGGTCAGGAAGATTTGTCAGAGTATAATTTTTCTGGCTACTTAATTAAATACTGAAATTATTTTAAATAATTAAAATTCATCTTAAATATGTTGACAAACAATTGTTTTTATACTCAAAAAGTATACCAAATAATATCAAGTAACTTGAGTTAAGCTTTGAAATTTTTGATATAGCAATCCTAAATAGGTTGCGGGTAATCAAAAAGTAGATAAAAAAACCGAAACTCTTACCTGTTCCCTGTTCCCTGTTCCCTGTTCCCTGTTCCCTGTTCCCTGTTCCCTAAAAGCGGTAAGATTTTCATACACAAATAAAATAGGATTGCTATATTTTGTTTTTCAAGCGATCGCCAAATAGATAAACCTTTATGGGTCAACACTATATTATAGTGTCTTTGCGTAAGTCCTGAGTATGTTTACCAACTATCCCTGTGAGAATCAATCCACTTGAGAATGCTTGATTTATCCCAATCCCACAATCACCTGCCCTCAGTTCATTCGACTGGCAGTGATGCCTGTTTTTGTGGACATTCATACCAAAATTCATCTCCACTGATTTGTGAGGTTTCGATATGCGCGTACATGAGCATGATGAATCATTTGTCCTTGTCTTGAGTGCCTCTTACATTCTGGGGTCTCCCCAGAATTAGCCACTCGCTTTTTGAGAGGCAGTTCTCACCAAACTGACTACCGTATTATAGGACAGATTTACTGTACGGCTAATTCCTCTTAAACTACTACCCTCAATATGACCTTGCAGAACCATAGGTATTGTTTCTGGTTCAATTTGCCGACGATACTGTAGGGTATAGAAAGTAGAGCGTGTTTGTGCAGCATCCCATAGGAAAAGTTTGTAGACATTCGGGACAATAGTACCGTTGGCTTACTTTACTGGTTTTTTTCGTGCTTATGGACAATGCCCATGACCACACAGAGCACATTCCATAATGGTTTGAACTATTTAGGGACTATATTCATATTACCATTCCCACACTTTCTTGATGCACTACCAATTCAAGTATTAAATTGATAAACATGATAAAATTTTCCCTGAGATAACTATATAAAAATACTATGCAGTTAACACCCCAAGAAAAAGATAAACTGTTAATTTTTACTGCTGCTTTATTAGCAGAACGTCGTAAAGAAAAAGGCTTAAAATTGAATTATCCTGAAGCAGTTGCCTATATTTCCGCGGCAATTTTAGAAGGTGCTAGAGAAGGTCAAACGGTGTCTGAATTAATGAGTTTTGGTACAACTTTATTAACAAGAAATGATGTCATGGAAGGTATCCCAGAAATGGTACAAGAAGTTCAGGTAGAAGGGACTTTTCCTGATGGGACAAAATTGGTAACTGTGCATAATCCCATCCGTTAGAAATTAGAATTGTTGAAAGACAGAAGAAATAGGAAAAAGATAACTATTATGATTCCAGGTGAAATGATTATTCAAGAGGGAGAAATCGAATTAAACCCAGGTCGCCCGACAGTAAAATTATTAATAGCAAATACAGGCGATCGCCCAATTCAAGTTGGTTCTCATTTCCACTTTTATGAAGCAAATAATGCTTTGAGTTTTGACCGTGAACTCGCCAAAGGAATGCGTCTAGATATTCCGGCAGGTACTGCTATTAGATTTGAACCGGGAGATGAACGGGAAGTAATTTTAGTACCATTTGTTGGAAGACGAGAAGTTTATGGTTTTAATGGTATAATTAATGGTAAATTAGACAAATAGTAGGTTGATTTATCCTTCTAGCAACTTCCTCAATTAAAAAACCATCTGCTTGAGAGATTCAATTTCAGTTTGATTGAGGTCTCGCCACTCACCAGGTTGAAGTTCATTTATGTACAGGTCTGCGATCGCTACTCTAACTAACCGTAGTGTGGGAAAACCAACTGCTGCTGTCATTCTTCGCACTTGACGATTTCGGCCTTCTGTGAGAATGATTTCTAACCATGCGGTGGGTACAGTTTTACGAAATCGAATTGGTGGATTGCGGGGTGGAAAATTGGGATCTACAGATAACAATCTTACTTTTGCAGGTCGAGTCTGATAATTTTTGATCGTTACACCTTGTTTTAGTTGTCTTAATGCTGCCTCATCTGGTATTCGTTCTACTTGCACCCAATAAGTACGAGGATGAGCAAATTTAGGGTCAGTTAGTCGGTGTTGGAGTTGTCCATGATTTGTTAGTAGTAAAACTCCTTCACTATCTCGGTCTAATCTACCCACAGGATAAACTGAAGACACGGGAATGTAATCTTTAAGGTTTTGCCGTCTGTTAGACTCATCAGTATTGTCAGTGAATTGACTTAAAACATTGTAAGGTTTATTAAATAAAATGTACCTGTAACTCATGAGTAAAATTATATCAAGTTCGGTTAATTAATCTAAGTAAGGAAGAGGTAAGAAGGAAGAAAAAAAGTAATAATCATGAATAATTGACATATTTTTTCGTTCAATTAGATCGATAAGTTTTGACAAAAAGAGATAAATTGTATAGCAAGTTTTTCTATATGATCATTTCCGCTTAATTATTGAAGTAAGGTTTTTCAATTGCCATAAGTCGCCACTCCCTGTGGATATATTCGTCAAATAGACAATGGTTAGCAATCTTAGTTAAACCATCTAGAGTAGCAAATTGAAGTAACTTTTCATTTACAGTTTCTAATTGTTGATATAATTCTGACTGTTGTAAGGCAATCGCTAATTGTCTAGCTAAATGTTCAATAGATTCAATTTCTGAAGATTGCCATTTTCTTAGTTTTGAACAGTGGTGGGCAATTAATAATCCCCATAATTATTCTCTAGAATAGTCAAAATCTTGCTCAGAAAATTGTTCTTTATTTATCTTTGATATTGGTACTACTAAGTTAGATTTTACTTTAAACCGAGTCATAAATTCAATATGATATAGAATTAAATCAGCAATAGCTATATTTTTAGTAAGATTTGTTTGCTGTAGATTATCATTGTTATAATATGAATTTATACTCATATTTTCTATAACGGATTGTAGACCAGAAGCAATAGATTCCATCAAGACTTCACTAGTTCCATCTGGATTAAATTTATATATCAATACCCTGTCACTTTTAAGAAATTTTATGACTTCATCTACTGTATTTTTGAGAATATCATTAAGGTTTAGTGACTGACGTATTCGTTCTTGAATGAGGGTCATTAATCTCGATCTTTCTGTTTGCTTTCTTAACTCTTTAACAAGTTGATTAATTTGCAAAATTCGACGGACTCGCTGACGTAAAACTGCGAATTGAACAGGTTTAGTAATATAATCTAGGATACCAACAGCGAAGGCAAGATCGATAGATTCTTGATCTTCAAGAGTAGTAATCATTAACACTGAAGTCCCATAGAGTAAAGGGTTGCTATCTAGTTTTTGATCTAGAGACAAATTATTTTATAAATCCTTACTAAAAAGTTCTTGTAATTTGATATAGT
Organism: Okeania hirsuta; assembly: GCF_003838195.1. Taxonomy (GTDB): domain Bacteria; phylum Cyanobacteriota; class Cyanobacteriia; order Cyanobacteriales; family Microcoleaceae; genus Okeania; species Okeania hirsuta. The sequence goes on along the minus strand of NZ_RCBY01000087.1, from coordinate 21,623 downwards.
AATTAAAGCCATTTATTTCTGGCATCATTGTATCTAGTAGAATTAGGTCTGGTATTTGAATACTAAACATTTCTAGGCATTGCTTACCATTTTTTGCTTCTATTATTTGATATCCTTCTTTTTGTAATACTTGATGAAGTAAATAACGGGTCGATTTTTCATCATCGACTATCATAATTACAGTAGCATTATTCTGTGACTGCATTGAATTCATACAAATCTTATTAAAAAATACTAAGAGCTGATTTGTAAACTTAGCTAAAACCCTGATTTCATCTAAATCTCAGGGATTTAGGTATTATTGAACTATAACTCCCAAAACCCTTGTATTGCCAGAAATTCAGCCTCTTAATATTTACTTTATAAATCAGTTCTAAGAGTTAATTGTAATTTGACTAAATATTTTCTGCAATATATTTTGCAGTTGTGATTGCTTAATGGGTTTATTTAATAAAGCTGCTAAATTTAGTTTTTGGAGCTGATTTTTTTCTGGAGATTTACCAATAGGAGTTAACATAACTAATGGTAGAGATTGATATTTAGGTAGCTCCCTAATAGCAGTAGCAGTTGCCACTCCATTCATTTCTGGCATTTGCATATCAATAATTATTAGGTCAAAAACTTGATTTTGGTTAACATTTTCATGTTGAAGCAGATCTATTGCTTCGACACCTGATGCAACACCATGAGCTAAAATCCCCCACTGACTTAACTGCTTAGTTAAAATTTGTAAGCAAGAAGGATTATCATCTACAATCAATAATCGTTTTTTACCTAATTTCGGTATAGAATTAAGTTGACTTTTCACATTCTCATCAACTTTTACAATTAGGGTAAAATAGAAGGTAGATCCTATTCCTTCTTGACTTTCAAACCACATTTTACCACCCATCATCTCGCAGAGACGTTTACTAATGACTAATCCTAATCCTGTTCCTCCATATTCCCTAGTTGTGGAACTATCTACTTGACTAAATGGTTGAAATAATTTGTGCATTTTGTCTCGGGGAACCCCAATTCCAGTATCTTTAACAAATATTTTTATTTGATACAAATCATTCTCTATATTTTGTTGATTATTGCTTTTTTTTGAATCTATTATTTTGTGAGCTGAAACATTAACTAAGACCTCTCCCTTTTGTGTAAATTTAATTGCATTAGAGATAAGATTAACTAATATTTGGCGTATTCTTATTTCATCTCCTGAAATTATACTTGGAGTATCATCTTCAACTAAATAAGCTAATTCAATATTTTTGTTAACTGCCTTAATAGCTAGTAAATCAATACACTTTTCCACACATAATCCTAAATTAAAAGGTCTTTGCTCCAAATCTATTGTATTAGACTCAATTTTGGAAAAGTCAAGAATATCATTAATAATTCCGAGTAAAGCTATACTACAGTCATGGACATCATTCAAATATTCTTGCTGTTCTAAATTTAAGTCACTATCAAATAACAAAGAAGTCATCCCAATTATTCCATTCATTGGAGTCCGAATTTCATGGCTGATAGTAGCCAAAAATTCACTTTTAGCTTTATTAGCCACTTCTGCTGCTTGTCTTGCTTGTTGAAGAGCAATATTTTGTTCAACAAGTTGTTGACTTTGGCTAGTTTCTTGCTCCAATAAATGAGCATGGGCCAGGGCAATTCCTACTTGTTGGGCAACATCTTCTAGTAGTTCAATTTCATCTTTTGTCCAAGTACGGTAACGATCGCATTGATGCAAGCAAATAATCCCATTGGGTTCATCCTGATAAGAGGTGCGAACTATTAACATAGATTTTAATCCTATGGAAATACATATTGATATAGAAATATTTGTTTGTAACACGGGTTCTGTATAAACATTGCTATAAGCGATCGCTCTATCTTGCTCTAAAAGCTTTTCTATGTAAGGATTGTCTACTACCGGAATTTCTAAATCCATGATCGATTGATATCCTTCTTCCAAATACTCGGCTACAAATGGTACTTTTGGTACTGTTCCTACCTGATAGGAATGAATAACGCAACGGTTGACGAGAAAAGCTTGACCTATTTGTTTTGCAGTAGTATCAAATATTCTCTGTACATCTAAACTTTGGCGAATATCTTGAGTAATTTGTCCTAATAGAAGACTACGTTGTAATTGTTGTTGTAGCGCTAAGTGAATCAAATTTTGTTCAATTGCACTAGCGAGAACATTTGTCACTGACTGTAAAAAGTGAATATCATCAAGAGTGAAAGTATATTTTTTAGTAGCATAAGCAGCTAATATTCCTACTGATTGATGATTTCCCGGAATGATTAAACTGATACCACTGACAATACCTTGCTTTAACAAGTGTTTGAAGTCTGGATACTCTGAAATTTTAGTGTTGAGGTCTTCAATAATAACTGGTTTTTCCGCAGCTAAAGTGTGAGTAATAATAGAATCAAAAGCCTTAGTAACAACTGGTTGAGCGATTAAAGTTTTTGCTTTATTCATACTAGCTTTAATTTGCCAAGTTTGAGTATCTGATGAGTATTCCCAAATTTGACAATGGTCTAGTTTTAGAGTCTGACAAACTAGGGACACTGCTTCTGACATTAGCTCAAATAAAGAAATATTTTGTAAAGCACGTTGACCTAATTTTGCTAATGCTGCTGCTGCTGAAGCTTGAATAGCTAATTTTTGTTCTGCTTGTTTGCGTTCGTAAAGTGCAGCTTGCTGTTCGCTAATATCCCGCAAAATTATCGTAAATACAGTTTCATCTTTTAATTCTAATTGTGAAATTGATGCCTCTGCTGGAAATTCTGTACGATCTTTTCGCCTAGCAATAACTACAGCTAGTCTATGTTTTGTTTGATGATTTTTTACTTCTAGAGAGTTGTTGAATTTTGACTCTTGCCAAACAATTAATTTACCAAGTGATTGCCCCACAGCTTCCTGATTTGTATAACCAAATATTTTTTCTGCTCCTTGGTTAAACATTTGAATAATTCTATTTCTATCTACTGAAATAATTGCATCTTCCGCCATATCTAAAATACCTGCTAAACGAGCCTCAGATTTTTTTAAAGCTTCAGAAAATGCTATACGTTCATTGATTTCATTTTCTAGCTTTTGATTTAAAAGATTTAAATCTGCTGTTCGCTTGTGTACTCTAGCTTCCAAATTGGCATTCAGGAGGCATATTTTTTCTTCAGCTAAAATACGTTCTCTGATTTGTTTTTCTAGTTCCTCATTAGTTGCTTCTAGTTGTATTAAATCAGGTCTTTTTAAAAGTTTTCGAGCTAAACGAATTAAAAATATTATTGTGACAATAGCAACTATTACTGTAGTACCTTTAACTAACCCTAATAGACCATGATGAGGAGACTGTAGATTCCAAATTTTTTGACTGTAAGAAATACCACTAAAAATCATCAAAATTGCCAACATCCAAAAAGTTAAATTGAATGGCATATTTGGTCGTTTAATCAAACAGTAGGTAAGTATTAGTGCGATCAAATAATAGGCCAGTGCCATCAATAAATCTGATGTTAAATTAAATAACATTAACCTTGGTTGTAGTAGGTAATAAATTACATTCATCAGCAAGATACTCGAACTAATAGTTGTTAGAAATAACCATGACATATAATACCCCTCCTGATATACTAGATATTATTATTTAATCAAATCCTAAGCTGTAGTTGCAATTATAACTTTCTAAGTCATGCTGCGTACGGCGACAGCCGAAACGCAAATAGCCATCAGCAAACAGCTTTTTTATCTCCCTGATTTAAGTCTTTCTTTTAAGGCTAATTACTGTACTTCAGTCAACCAAGAAACACTATATAATTTTGATGACTGTCTAGAAAAAAATCTAAAATTAAGCCAAAATGCTTAGTACTCCAATCCAAATAGCAATTACTTTAGGAACTCGCCCCGAAGCTATAAAATTAGCACCAGTTATCCAACTTTTTCAAAGTTCTCCAGATTTTAAAACCCAGGTAATTTTAACTGGACAACATCGAGAAATGGTAAAACAGGTAATGAAATTATTTGAAATTAGTCCAGATCGGGATTTAGCAATTATGCAAACTCGGCAAACATTGACAGATATTATGTGTCGAAGTTTGCAAGGATTAGAAGCGTTATTTCTGCAACTGCAGCCTCAATTAGTATTAGTCCAGGGAGATACTAGCACCGCTTTTGCGGCTACCCTAGCTGCATTTTATCAAAAAATTCCTGTTGGTCACATAGAAGCAGGTTTACGAACCAATGATTTATTGAATCCCTATCCTGAAGAAGCAAACCGCCGTTTAATTTCTCAGATAGCTCAATTACATTTTGCTCCTACCAATTTAGCTGTAGAAAACTTGCACAAATCTGGAGTAGTAGGGGAAATTCATCAAACAGGAAATACGGTCATTGATGCTTTGTTAAAAGTAGCGAAAACTCAGCCTCAATGTTATATTTATGGTTTAGATTGGCACAAATACCGAGTAATATTAGCAACTGTTCATCGACGCGAAAATTGGGGAGAACCTTTGACAGAAATTGCTCAAGGATTTATCAAAATTTTAGACAAGTTTCCTGATACAGCTTTAGTTTTACCTCTTCATAAAAACCCTACAGTTAGAGAACCTTTAAAAGCTATTTTAGAAAGTCATCCCAGAGTTTTTTTAGAAGAACCTTTTGATTATAATCAATTAGTAGGAGCAATTCATAACTGTTATTTAGTATTAACTGATTCTGGTGGTTTACAAGAAGAAGCTCCGAGCTTAGGAAAGCCTGTTTTAGTATTACGAGAAACTACAGAAAGGCCGGAAGCAATCATGGCAGGAACTGCTAAACTTGTAGGTACTGATTCAACTAATATTATGGCTGCTACTGCGGAATTATTGAGTGATGCTGCTAAGTATGAAAAAATGGCAATGGCAATTAATCCTTTCGGTGACGGTCATGCCTCAGAAAGAATTATGAAGATTGTGAAAAGTTATTTTGGTTAAGCTATTTTTGCTCGGTTATATGTCTCTATCGCATTCTTTATTTGGCGTTGCGGAATAAATTTATGAGTTCACAGGAGTTAGGAGTTAGTAAATAGAAAGGAGTTTTTCGGTAACTAAATAGGAAGAAATAGGTATGATATCATTCAGGATAAGAGGGCGAGCAAAAAACTTTCTCCTTCTACTCGGAGTTTCTTATTCTTTCTTCCCTCCTGACTCAGTCCTCCTGACTTCCCCTCCTAGAAGAGGCGCGCGGGTGGGTTGACTCCTAAGTAATTAGAATTAATATCATACACGCGCTTCAGCAACGCCTAATATTGTAATATTTTTCTTAATGATGCTTAACTATAACTCCATTCTCAGCAAAGCATTTGCATCCTTAGTTTTATTGTAGTTAGCGATCGCTTGTTGAAGTTCTCTTTAGTTATAACAGTAGTAAGTCTAACTTTCTCAGTGTGGATGAACTTTATATCTTTGCTTCGACTGCTATACAGACTTTTCCCCCTAGAAAGTTAGAAGGTTAGGTCTTTTTTACTAATCATTTTAGCTCAGAGACTCTAGTAGAGCATTGACTTAATCAACGAATAACGATATAATACGTATTTAAGCATACTATTTAGACTGGCTGCGCTCACGCATACATGAAATCCATTAGAACAAAGCTCAAACTTAATAATAAACAGAAAACTTTGATGGCTCAACACGCGGGCTACTCTAGATGGTGCTATAACTGGGGTTTAAGTCTGTGGAATGCTGCTTACAAAGATGGTGACAAACCAAATGTTTCCTTCGGAATGCTGCGCAAACGTAAGTTGAGAGAGGTTTTTACTAATCACACAAAACCTCTTTATCCCTGGATGAAAAGCTTGTCGTCTAGAGTTTATCAATATGCTTTCATCAACTTAGGTGAAGCATTTAAGAGGTTCTTTCAAGGGTTGGGTAAATATCCAAGATTTAAGAAGAAAGGTAGGTCTGATTCATTCACAATAGATAATTGTGGAAAACCAATAGAATTAAATGGTTGGTGTCATAAATTACCTTTTATTGGCTGGGTAAAAACTTATGAACCAATTGAAGCCACTACTCAAAAAATCACTATTAGCAGACAAGCTGGTGATTGGTACTTGAGTTTAGCTTTTGAATGTACTCCTACTTCCACACCCAAAACAACTAATGTCGTAGGTGTAGATTTAGGAGTAAAAACATTAGCAACTTTAAGTGATGGGAAAGTCTTTGAAAGTGTAAAGTCATACCGTAAATTTGAAGCGAAGCTTTCGAGACTACAATACCTTAACCGCAATAAAAATATTGGTTCAGCTAACTGGAGGGCAGCACAATTAAAGATAGCTAGGCTGCTTCGACGAGTAGCCAACATCCGCAAAGATGCACTTCATAAATTAACAACATACTTAGCCAAAAACCACGGCAGTGCAGTAATTGAAGATTTGAACGTCAGTGGAATGTTAGCTAACCACAAGCTAGCCAAGTCTATAGCAGACCAGGGCTTTTATGAGTTTAGACGACAGCTAGAGTATAAGTGTCAATGGTACGGCTGTGAATTAGTAGTAGTAGACAGATTTTTTCCATCGTCAAAGACTTGCTCTAGTTGTGGTCATGTACAAGATATGCCATTAAATCTAAGAACTTTTGATTGCCCTGATTGTGGCATATCTATAGACCGCGATTTGAACGCAAGTATTAATTTAAGAAATGCGGTCGGCTTGACCGTTGATGCCTGTGGACGGAGTGCTGCCGACAGTTCCGGTGGAAGCAGGAAGTAAACATTAAAATATCACACTATGTGAAGTTTTATGTCGGTTTTATGAAGCAGACTTTCTACATATTTACATTATTTTGCGGATATAATCCATTTGAGCCTATGTTAAAAATCAGATGGGGAGGTAAGGAGATAGGGAATATTTTTTAACCTTTTCCCTTATGCCTTCCGTCCATCTCTTGACTCCTGATTAAACCCTCCTGACTCCTAGCAAAAAAAATGCGGGTCGCTGACAAAGATACTAAATGGGTTCTATGTGATTGCCAGTGGAACCTTTGTGGAGAATTCCAAAAATTTCCTCATCTCTAGCAATAGTAACTTATGGACATGGCATTGCATATGACCTTATTACCTAAATATTGTCTATACAACCCAAATAAGAAGCCATATAACCAAAAGTTTAGGAAATAATCTATATAATTCTACAGATAAATTCATTATACAAAGCGATCAGTAAAACTTAATATAAGTAATTCAGCAGATCTTAATCAAAATACTGGGAAAAACTGCATAAGCTTGGGAAAAGTAGAAGTAGAAGTATAAGGATCAGGATGTAGTTGAGAAAAATACAGGTGGAAACTATGAATTTTCGTACATTTGACGGTAGTAACAATAACTTAGATCATCCTCAATATGGTGGAACTGGTGAAAATTTGCTTCGTTTAGCACCAGCAAATTATGAAGATGGCATCTCTGAATTAGTTGACGGTCCGAATGCTAGATTTATTAGTAACACTGTGTTTAACCAATCAGAATCTATTCTAAACCCCCGAAATTTAAGTGATTATACATGGTTATGGGGACAATTTCTTGACCATGATATCACTTTGAGTGAGTTACAGTCAGGACCAACAGCAGAAACTATTAGCATTCCCATTCCTAACGACGACCCTGTTTTTGTAAAAGGTTCATTGATTCCTGTTACTAGATCGCTCTTTGATGAAAATACTGGCACTGACCTCACTAACCCCCGCCACCAATTTAATGAAATTACAGCTTGGATAGATGGCAGCAATGTATATGGTAGCGACCAAGAACGTGCTGACTTCTTACGCAGCTTTGACGGTGGAAAATTGAAGGTGACTGCTCACTCCACAGGAGATTTACTGCTAACTAGAGGTGACGATGAAGATGCACCTCACATGGCAATGGAAGAAGCAATGGGTGCAAACACTTTTTTGGCAGGGGATGTACGAGCAAATGAAAACTCAGCTTTAACCTCAATACACACTCTTTTTGTACGAGAGCATAACCGTATCGCTGAAATTATTGAAGCTACTCATACAGACTTACCTTTAGACCCTATTGCTCGGGATGAAGAGATTTATCAACGGGCGCGTAAAATAGTGGGGGCTCAAATCCAGAAAATTACTTATGACGAATTCTTGCCTGCTTTGGGCGTGACTCTCGACCCTTATACTGGTTATGATTCAACTGTTAATCCTAATATCAGTACAGAATTTTCTACAGCAGGTTTTCGTTTGGGACATACTATGGTTAGTCCTACTCTACAACATTTGAATGAAGATGGTAGCTCTACAGAATTTTGCCCACTAAACTTATCTGAAGTTTTCTTCCGGCCAGATAGTATTACTGAAAAAGGAGGAATAGATCCGATATTGCGTGGTTTAGCTTCTCAGGTACAGCAGAAAACAGACGCGAAAGTAATTGATGATTTGCGGAATCAATTATTTGGTCCTCCTAGTGAAGGGCCAGTAGTAAATGGAACAGATTTGGCAGCTCTGAATATTCAGCGCGGGAGGGATCATGGTTTGGCCCGCTACAATGATGTTAGGGAAGCATTGGGTTTACCTAGGAAAGATAATTTTAGTGACATTTCATCTGACCCAGAATTGGTGGCATCACTAGAGGCGGTTTATAGCAATGTTGACGAAATTGACCTATGGGTGGGAATGTTGGCAGAAGATAATTTACAAAATTCTAGTATTGGGGAGTTGAATGAAGCGATTTTAGAAGACCAGTTTGAAAGATTGCGAGATGGCGATCGCTTCTGGTATGAAAATGATACTCACTTTGCTGAGTGGGAGTTAGGCGATGGTGTTTTGGTTTCAGATTGGTTAGGTGGTCTTCAGTTGTCGGATATTATCAAGTCGAACACTGGAATTGAAAATATTTCTGAAAATGTGTTCTTTGTGAGTACTTCTACTACTCCTGTGCCTAACATTAACGATGGCGGACCTACTTCTTTAATTATCCTGGCTAGTTTTTTGATGATTGGTCGTCTATGGAAGATGTTACCAACAATTAACAGACAGTCGAGCGATCGCAGTTAATTAATAAATAGGACTTACGCACCTGGAACGTATTTTCGTCCGAAGCGACCGACAGGGTTTGCGCAGCAGTCCGGAACGGAAAGCAATCTCAAATTTTAGTCTTTCCTACCTTATGCGTAAGTCCTGTAATATAGCAGTCGAAAGAAAGGTGAGGAAATATTAAAAGCTTAAAACTTAGACAATCCAAGATTTTTCCTTCTTCCTTCTTATTTCTGCTATACATAGTAGGAGCATTGCATACAACGCTCCTACAAATGATCAACGACCGCTAATGAACTAGCGATCGCTCTGAGAGTTTATTTCACAGATATTTTTTTTTTGCGTTGCTGAAGCAGGTGTATGATATTAATCCTAATTACTTAGGAGTTAGGTCTACCGAAAACAGTAGCTGCGGACAATGCGAATGCGTACTTTAATAGATTTTTCATGGTTAAAACACCTAGTAATTCATAATTTATGTGTGTGATATAGAATCCGGTTATGTAGTATATGTTTATAATTCTATCCACACTTCAATATTTAATATAAAATCAGGTTATACAGTTATCGCACTTTCTACTTCCATTCAATGCAGACATAAAATGCCGGAATATCCACAGATAATTCCAACTCTCATCCTTTCTTCCTCCTGACTCCTGACTCCTGACTCCTGACTCCTTTCATCATACAATAACTAATTATCCGGATACTATATGAGTTGATGGTGTGAGTATGAGTTTAATAATTAGTTTACTTTAACTTGAAGATTGATACTTCTCAGTAGTTTTAGCGGTTTGTGAACCTCTCTTGCCCTCACAAATATAATCTAACTAATCCTACTTAAGTGTTGCAAGCCTTTTTGCAAGACTTTACTGAATCTTGAAAAAACTCTACTACTAATTTCACCCTATTCAATGTTATTTCACCAGAGATATTTACGGAATTAAAGTATTTTTTATCATATATATAACAGTATTAACAATTAGAACAATAGTCGTAGATATATGTAGTTAATTGATTTTACCTATTTCATATATATGGAAAATGATCAAAAAAAGCCTTATATAGATTTCAAGCCAATTATAAGTAATTAGTCTACACAACTGAGTGATGTTACTAAGTATTTTTTACTAAGCTAAATTGTATTTTCATAAAAAATAACAATTTATTGTGAAGTGTGCGTCATATCACTGACATAAATAAATATAATATGCTATATGCAAAAATCTAACTAAAATGTCACAATAATATGTAGATATAAAAAGTCAGGTCAAAGTAGAGGAGGCTTGGAATTGGCAACGTACAATACCAGGGCACAAAATTAATGAGTGAGGATCTGAAATTCAACTCTGACTCCTGACTCCTAGTTCCTGACTCCTTTCTTGATAAAAGTCCTTTTTTGTAATTAAGGAAAACTCTTATGGCTAATACCAGCAATTTTCGTCAAGCAATTCGTGAGGCTCAAAGTCAAAACCTAGTTGGCCCTAACGTGATTTCTAATGCTCTACCTTTTGTAGGTGGTGGCCTAATTCTCACAGCAGTAGGTACTTTTGGTGGCCTACAAGTGCTGCAGTCTAACCCTGGTCTATTTATGACCACATTCTGGGTAGCACTTATCGGCGAATTAGCATTATTTTTTATTGCCCGTGGAATTGCGGAAAAAGGCAATAATAACGTAGCCCTACCTTTATTAGCTACTTACAGCTTGTTATCCGGCTATACTCTGAGTGGTTTAGTATTTGTGGCTTTAAGTACCCAAGGAGTAGGTATTGGGGGAGTAGGTTTTGCTGCCCTCGGTTGTGGTGTCACCTTTATAGCAGCTCGTCAAATAGGCTCAAATCTATCTGAAGAAGATGGCATGGCCTTGACTAAAACTGTCAGCTTGGGAATAATTGCTTTATTAGTAGCAGTTGTGGGCCAAGTTATTTTTAGCTTTTTCGGTGTTTATACTCCAAGTTGGCTAGAAATAGGTATATCTGGCATAGGTGTATTTCTATTTGCTGGCGCTGCAGTGGTAGATTTTTACATCTTGCCTCGTACTTATCGCGACGATCAGTATATTCCCGCAGCTCTCTCAATGTACTTAACTTACATCAACCTATTCATTTTTATTCTGCGACTTTTGATAGCTATTAATAGTCGCGACTAATTTATACATCAGAGAATAGGGAATAGGGAATAGGGAACGGTGGGAAAAACATTTCCCTATCTGAGGTTAATCATCCCCATAAGTCCTAAGCAACTCTTTCCCTTTCTATAGCTATCAGCTTTTCAGTAAGTTTAGGTATAGTCCTCTTTTGATGGACGAAAAGCAAGCAAAAGCGATACCAAAATTTGCCAAACCCGGTATTAGTGCTAAACCCAGCACTGAAATAAACCGGGTTTTATTGTATAGTTTATTTTTATAGTGGTTTGTGTGTAACAGGACTTACGCACTGACAATAGATATAGGGTTTTGGTGTGTTACGCTACCGCTAACACACCCTACTGAACTGACACGCCTAAAAATGTAGGTTGGGTTGTAGCTTGCACACCAAGTAGCGGTACGGCAGTGTTAGCGGAGCTTCCCGAAGGGAAACCCAACAAAAGCTTACTACTGTTGGGTTGATCCTAACGGATAAGCTAGCGCTAACTTCTCTCAACCCAACCTACACTTATTGCACCATTTTAGCTGTGTCAGTCTACTACTGAACTGACTATTGAAAGGAGGCGATCGCCATGGAAGTATTAGACATTAAACGAGAAATTGAAAATTTGTCCTCTCGTCTGGGAAAAACCCAGGACTATCTTTGACGTTCCCGCACTAAAAGCAAAAATCCAAGATTTAGAGCAAGTTGCAGCTCAACCGGAATTTTGGGATGACCAAACAACGGCACAAAATACTCTGCAAGAGCTTAATGACCTCAAATCTCATCTACAGCAATATCAGCAATGGCAAAATAATCTGGAAGATACTAGAGCAATCTTTGAGTTATTGGAGCTGGAGACAGATGAGTCTTTATTGGAGGAAGCTCAAGCAACTATCTCTGGTCTCAACCAGGAGTTAGACCGGTGGGAACTACAGCAATTATTATCTGGTCTCTATGACCAAAATGGTGCAGTTATTACTATTAATGCTGGTGCTGGAGGTACAGACGCTCAAGACTGGGCAGAGATGTTGTTGCGGATGTATACTCGGTGGGGAGAAAGCCATAACTATAAAGTACAGTTAGCAGAAATTTCTGAAGGAGATGAAGCAGGTATTAAGTCTGCAACTCTGGAAATTATCGGGCGCTATGCTTACGGTTATCTGAAAGCAGAAAAAGGTACTCATCGCTTGGTCAGAATTTCACCTTTTAATGCCAATGGCAAACGGCAAACCAGTTTTGCAGGAGTTGAAGTGATGCCTGTGCTAGATCATTCTGTAGAGTTGGAAATTCCAGAAAAAGATTTGGAAATTACTACTTCTCGGTCTGGCGGCAAGGGTGGTCAAAACGTCAACAAAGTTGAAACAGCGGTACGAATTGTTCATGTTCCTACAGGTTTAGCTGTGCGTTGTACTCAAGAGCGCAGTCAGTTACAAAATAAGGAAAAAGCATTAGCATTGCTCAAAGCTAGGTTACTGATAATTGCCAAAGAGCAACGCGCTCAAGAAATTGGTGAAATTCGGGGTGACATGGTAGAAGCAGCTTGGGGTAATCAAATTCGTAACTATGTATTCCATCCTTATCAGATGGTAAAAGACTTACGGACTCAGAAAGAAACTACTGCTATTACGGATGTGATGAATGGCGAGCTAGACTCATTTATTGAAGCTTATCTCCGACAAGAAAATCAAATGGTCGAGAGTCAATAGGAGACAGGAGACAGGAGACAGGAGACAGGAGACAGGAGAAATGGGAATGAGCGAGGAGATAGGAGCAAGAATTGTTAATTTGGGATTTTTCTGCCCAACTATGCGCCTAAAATACGCTCCTTTTTGAGCATAAAGAGCTGAAAACCAGGCACTTTTGAAAAGCCCCAAAAAGGCACTTGTCTTTATATGTCAATGCTTTTAGATTTAATCAGCAGAGCAATAATTAGGTCGCGCCACCCCGCCTTGACTGGCGAAATATTTTTGGAGCGAAGCTCAAATCTCCGTTACAAAAATAACTTCTGACTTCTGACTTCTGACTTCTGACTTCGTTAATGGGTCGGGGCGGGTTTATCTGAATAATTTGTCACACCATTAACTTAACCCGGAACCCGCCCCTACTATTGCAACATTTTAGGTGTAGAAAAATAGTTAGTCCTCTTCGGGTAATGGTATACAAGAACAAGGGACGTCTGGAACAGGAGCAAGATGCTCCCACTGCCATACATAACAAAAATCATGACAGCACTACCACCGAAAAATGCTCCCATCTCCCATCTCCCCTACTCCCCTACTCCCCCACTCCCCTACTCCCTCTTTAGCCCAAAATATGTCACAATGAAGATATTTTATCCCACCCTGACTATAATATGTCCTCATGTCAAAGGTCTACAGCACTATCGAGCTAATAGATATCCTAGCTGAAGAGCGCCAAGCTTGTCTGCAAGGCCAACGCCTGAATTTGGCAGCAACTCCCCGCACGGGAAACCCAGTAGTTGACCATTTTCTCAAACCAGAAGCTTTCCAAAAGTTTACTGCATATCAAGATTTTAAAGCTGCTGTTCATCGCTATCAAACAGAATATTTGGTCTCTGGTATTGTGTGGCGACAGGTGACAGTTAATGATAAGATTATTAGTTTTCCCGTAGTGCATGAACAATTAATTGCTTTATTGAGCGATCTAGAAATTTTGCAGGCAGCAAAGGTTTCTGTATTAAATTTCTGGAGTCAGGTGACAATGGGGATGGACTTATATTTAAGTGTGGGTAGTGGTCGAGACTTTCGCAAAATAGAAATACAAGAAGTAGAAGCGATCGCTCAACGTACAGAATGGGCAAATATGTTGAAGTGGGAAAAATCTAATTTTCTGGAGATGCTACTACAGTTAGGATGGGGAAAACCAGAGTTAGCAGCTTATCGTCGCGGCTGGCCTAATTCTGGAAGTGAGTATATTCATGCTGTGAAACCAGGGAAGCAACCTATTTGTTAAAAAAGCGGTCAGCGGTAAACGTTATATAGTGGTGATGCGTAAGTCCTGATGGTATTTTTCAGGCTGAAAAATTACCATATACCTCATATCGGGTTATCACCCACTTTTTATTCTGCTGTGCATGACTTGCAAAACTGAGTTCCAGAACTTGTCGTGTAAATCTTTCAAGTTCTTTCATAGGAGCATCATGCGCAGACGTTGGAGAGCCAGGGAGAGGAGGAAGAACCTTTAAGGCTGAGGAACAAACACAGTTGCTACTGTACTGGGGGGACTAATTCCATTACGCTGAACGGAAATATTCATAAAATTTGCAGGAGGGTTCTGGCGATCTACGCGCCAACCAAAAACATCCCCAATAAAGGTAGCTAGATGTCCTCCAAACATATTTCCACTGTTTACCTGTCTAATAGCATTGCTTACCTGTTTATCTGCTTCTGGTGGCAGTGGTCATTTCATAGCAGGACCTGTGGCTCCGGAACCTTCAACTGGTCGGACATTAAGAGGCATAATAATCTCCTTTGTTTTAATTAGTGGTACTTAAACATTTTCTGGTCAAAAAAATACTTCAAACCCACTCTAGACAAGGGAATTACGTCGATGCCCTAAAAATGGCTAGAACCCTTGGTAATTCAGGATTTATACCTTTTTGACGTAAAAGCCTTTACCCGTCTATATTTGAGCCTATTTTCTGGCTCTATTTTGTTTAAGTCCCATTAGCGGTTTTCTTTTCAAGCTACAAATCATGCAAATACCGAGCTTGAGTATGGTCTACAGTTACTAGAGTTCAAGCTTTAATACAAAGTTTAACCAACTCCCCAAATTGTCCATTTATAGTCATCATATTTTGCAGTAATTTGGAGGCTTTGAATTACCTCTTTTGGAACTTTCATTAAAACTCTGGGATTAATAATAACTTCAGTTTTGGGAGTTCCCTTAATTTTTTGAATCACAGTTTGAATATCGTTAATTTCCTGAAGAGCAGCATCTACAGAAGATAAACAGTCTTCCTGAAATTGTTCTTTTGTGTCCTTAACTAGCTTCACTTCCTGAGGATTGTCAGGTTCTTCTACTTCAAGCAGAATTTTAATATTTTCTTGCTTGAACAATTCATCTTCGAGTTTCTTAGTGATACTATTCTTGATTTCAGACTCACTTAAATCATTTTCCGACATAAAAGTTCTGTGGCATAGTCTAAACAAATCCAGATAAGATATTGACTCAAGTCGATTGCGAAATTCTGGAGTAACAATATTTTTTGTCACCCTAGCAGGATCTAAGTTATCAGTGCTAAATTTGTTAGCCTTATTTATTAAAGTTTTGATCGTTTTGTTAATCTTTGGAATCAATTCCTTCACTATTGTCTCTGCTATTTTTCTACAGTTTTCCTGTGTCTTATCCACATCTATAGTAAAACCATCAGACTTAATATCATTGATAATAAATTTCAAATCAAGGCTGATTTCTTTGATCAGCGCAGATGGAACCTCAGAATTTGTCAATACATTGTCATTGTCATCTGTATCTGTATCCCTATTCTTTTGATATTTACGGCTAAGTTGGCTAGAATACTCATTAGCCAAGTCTTGAGCCTCAGACAAATCATTAAGGATAGCACCGACAACTTTGCTAAGTTGCATATCTTCCTGTTAAATTCTATAAATCAAAATTTTTGTGTTTTTCTATGTTTTCCATCTCTTTATTGACTTTTTGCAATACTTCTAGTGCGGGTCTAGACTGATTGCGATCCATGCTTAAGGTCAAGAAACAGGCTGGACATTGAAATGAAGCTTGGTATAGTAAACTTTGGACAGACATTTCAATGAAAAAATTACACCGTGGACAGGGAATCCCTGGAGAGGGTTTTTTTGAAGGATTGATAGACATCTTTTACTGATAATAGTAGGACAAAAAATCTTAAATTGAACAAGAAAAATTTCAAGCTACTTATAAATTGCTGGAGGCAGAAGAATCACTGGACTAAACTGCTGCTGCTTATGGAGATTCATCCTTAGAATCTGGCTGAGGTAATTCTACTTGATTGAGGGATGTAGCATTATTAAATGTAGACATCCAATAAGCTAGTCCACCAGGTAAATCAGCTTGCCTCATTTGAAGTTTGACCTTCATGTTAGCATCAGTAGTTTGATGAATCTCACCACTTTCAGAACGGCCAACTGAAGGTGATAACCTGGCTTTTAAGCCTTTAAAGCTTTTTCCATACTGGGTTTGTGTCTCATTTTCTGCATTTGACCGTTCGCCTAAAAGTGCCCTAGACTTTGCACCTTCGGTAGTCAGATCAGTTTCTGAGACAATATGAATGTTAAAATCAAACTCAGCTTTCTCTATTTGCAAGAGTGGTAAGGGAATTAAGGATATCAAGGGAACTTGTACCTGAAAAAGTTTCTCAAGTCGATCGACAGGATCGATTTGCCGATATAAAAATGTCACCATTTTTAATTTCGACGGTTTAGAAACTCCTCGTGGTAGTTCACTATTTTCATCTTCTAGCTCTCGAATTTGATCCCCTTCCTGAATCAGATTACTGGCTTCTTCAAAGCTATAAGTTGTTAAAAACTTAACGAACCGTTTAGCCGAATTTAAGTCAGCTTCAAGGGTGGAAATTATTGGCTGTGATAGGAGCTGAGATAGCTCAATAACTTGATCGTTATCTAATGCTGACATGATTAATTAGTTAACTTTATGTGTTCTAAAACTTAAAAAAATGACCTATTCTCTTACTTTCTGTAGGCTCTCACCAGATTCAGATACTATCCACTGGTAGCTCTCCATTTTAGTCTGAATTTTCAATGAAGACACTGTTTCAGGTGGTAATTCTCTTAGGAAGCTAGGCGATACCATAATGTCGGCATGAGGAAGTAATCCTGGGAGCTTTTGTAGTAATGTTCGCGCTTCTGTTTCCTGAACAAAATTGTCGGCAGCTTGAGTAAATATATCCTGGGAACGGTCTCGAATATTTTGAATAAAATTGGAAGTTTGAGTCCCTGGGTTGAGTTCTTTGGTTTGCTTGAATACCTCACGATAATCTGGATGAGATAAAATCCCTTCCTTAAGTTTATCTACAATTATCTCTCGAATAGTTTCCTGACTAAGCTGTGTGTTACCTCTCAAAAAGTTGCTTTTGCCTGTCTTGAACAACTTCTGAGTGATTTTTTGCTTGACAGAATCTTTGAAGTCTTCATTGTCTAAATTATTTCTAATGCTGCTCCAAAGATTTTGGAGATTTTGTACTCGAGTATTCTGCCTGTCTTCAGGAGCATCTGTTTCGAGCAAGGTAGATCGAATCTGATCGTCTGAACTGACTAGACCTGGTATATCCTGGAGTATGGTGCCAATCAAGGCTTGCATCTCTCTAATAACAGGTTTAATCACTTCATCTGCAATATTTCTACAGTTTCCCCAACTCTCCTCAATATCTAGTGCGTCACTACTAATCTCATCTATATCTATGATAGTAAACTTTAGTTCTAAATCAATTTCTTTGAGCAGACTGACGGGTGACTCAAAGTTGTTTAAGATATTTTCTTTCCCGTTTCTGTACTGTTTATATTTTCGACTAATTTGACTTGCATATTCATTAGACAAGTCTTGAGCACCCACAAAGTCAGTGAGAATTGCGCTAACAACTTTTCTAAGTAACATATCGAATACCCATTTTGAGATTGGAAATAGCTAGAGAAAACTAATTTTCAGGCTTAATTGACCATAGTTCAACAATTAATAATTAATTATTACCTCTTCTTTTCAAGGAGAAGATTGACTCAAAGGAAAATTTTTTTTTGTTTCTCCTGTAAAGAAGAGGCTTTAAACCTTAATTATTAGGTAAGGAAAGGGAGCAGCAATCTATATATTTAAAGTTCCAAATAGATTAGATTGCTGCTTTTTAGTAACCTGCAGCGCTTTTCAGATTGATGAGCCACATTGTCATGACCAAAACCCTGTAGGGGCGTTTAGCTAACGCACAACTTTCCGTTCCGGAATGCTCCGCAAACGTTAACCCTCCGCGAAATATAAAGCGGCAGCTTTGCGTTAGCACATAGCCATTCGCTCCTACTGTGGTCTACTGAAATGAAAACCGCTGTGGTTAAGATGCTTACGAGTCTTGGCCGCTGGTAGCTGGATCAGACTCAGGAACAGTAAATTCAGGAATAACCAAAGTGGCAATCTTTGACGCGGCAGGGTTTGAAGATGTCAACTTGAGTTTCACTCGCTGCGCTGGTGTAGTTCCTTTAGCATCAGCTTTTACTGAAATTGTAATCTGAATTTCTGCAGTACCATCGTCATCGGTTGTAAACTTACTAGTCTCTGCCTCACCGAATTTAACTTCGATATTAGTAGGAGGAGTATTATCGCTTCGAGCAACGTCAATCTCTTTCCCTGCAGCACGCATAGCTTTTTCATCAAACAAAATGGCTGTCACCAAAAGGTTTTGAGGACCTTTTGTAGGATCGTTAGCAACTAGGGTTCCAGGAGCTACTTGTATAGTGGGTTTATTAGCACTAGGTGTAATACTATCACCTAGAATGTTCAGGACTTTTGCCAGACCGGCAGGCATATCTTCCTGACCAGCATGAACATGGAGATCCATCGTGTACTCAACCGAGTATTTTGATTCTTGTGTTGCTTTAGAATCCTTTTTGCTGGAGTAACTCGCATCAAAACTAGCTTTAGCAGAAACAGGCCCCCATCCAAAGGAGGCTTCTGCACTGCCCCCAGCTTGGGCTTCTTCTTGAGTTGAAGTTTCTGCATAGGTTGATGAAGACGCATTAATACTTGCTTTAAAGTTGATATCAACTGAGTCTACAGCCAAGTAAGGAATGGGCAAAATTGTCAAAAGCGGGACAATCAGTTTTGCTTCTCGTCCATCAGCATAATAGATAAACTCCACTTGGATTGCCTTTCGATTATCCGGAGGTCCGGTCATACCCACATTCTGGATAAAGTCTATAGTTCCTTTTGCAGACTGTATTTGAGCGTTAACAGCAGCATCTAAAGGTCCTCCAATCAGTGAAGAGAATGGAATACCTTGTAAAGCAGTGGTTGCCACCTTGGATGGTGTGGTATCAATTGCAGGCATGAAAGTTATCCTTTATTGATTTTGTAGAATAATTTGATTTTTTTATATCATGCTGGCTTTCTGCTCTAAATACCACCAAAGATTACAATTTTAAGAAAAAAGTTAAGGGTTGAGTGCTAGGGATTTCCAACAGCAAATTATACTGAAATCAAAAACTTAAGGCTACCATTGGGGAGAAAATTATTTAACTTTGGAAAAACTAAAAAGTTAAAAGTTAAGCACTGTATTTTTCATTTCAAACTTAACAAAAATGCTGAATTTTTAACGTTTATACTGAGAAATGTGGGATAAGTACAATTCTCATATAATTGGTAAATAATTAGCCATAATTTCATACTGAAATCAAGAATAAATTTAGTCTAAATTTTAGTTTTAATTAGTAAGTAATTATCTTGAAAAATATAAATTATAGATTTTAAAATACCTAAATTGATATATTTATTGAATTAATTGTAATCATTGCTAGTGTAAAAAAAATATTTCTGGGTTTTATTTTCTTGAATTCAAGCTTTTTTATTGACCCAATAAATACATTTATTTATCCAATTAAACGGCTTTGTTGGAGTGCAAACTGAAGGTTGTTTGAATCTATAATAATCAGATAAAACTGCAATCCTAGAGGGCAGAACTGAGTTCTATCCTAACTTTCATGCAACAAAGCCATAAAAGAATATCATAACCATGACCAACAATGTACGCCGACGAGGCGTAGTTTTAACTATTCAAGGCTTAAAAAAACTCAATCAAGCAAAAGCTAAGGCAGAAATTGAGCAACATTTTAAGCGCTACACTCTAGAATATCTCAGTGAAGAAACAGGTTTGACTCCCAATACTCTCAGCAAAGTTTTTGGCCGCTCGTCAGGAGTTGATAAACGGACTTTGAAGTGTTGCTTCCATGCTTTTAATCTCACTTTGATAGAGGAGGACTATCTCTACCTAAATTCCCATCAAGATAATCGGACAAAAATTAACTCAATGCCGTTTGCTCAAACCTGCTTAATCCCAGAACCTGCCTGCAATTATCATTTCGATATGCTTGGCGATGGTAGCAATCCCCCCCAATCAAAAAAATGCTTCAATCACAATAACGATCTGCAACATCGTTTGCCAACAGTACCAGGAGGACAGATCGCCCTAAATTCTATCTTTTATATTGGCAATCCCATCATCGAGTCCCTCTGTTACGAAGGTATCCAGGAAGCAGGTACACTGTTGAACATCCGCGCCCACAAGCAAATGGGCAAAACTTCCCTGATGAGCCGTATCTTGCATTATGCAAGATACCTGGGCTATCAAACTGTTTATCTGAACTTACAACTGGCCGATGGTGAGATTTTACAGAACTTAAAACGCTTCCTACAATGGATATGTACTAGAGTTAGCAAGGAACTAGGATTTCTCAATGCGCCATCGCCGTAGGCGATGGCGGACAATCAGATAGCCGACTGTTGGGATAACTCCCTAAGTAGCAAATCAACGGCCACTGACTACTTCAATGATATTATCTTAGCAAACCTAGATCGACCTCTGATCATAGCTATCGATGAACTCAATCAGCTTTTTGCCTACCCAGATATTGCTCGTGAATTTCTCCAACTTCTGCGAACCTGGTCTGAGCAAGCTACAGCAGGGGTAGCAGAAAGTAATCCTTGGCAAAAGCTGCGACTGGTGACAGTTCATTCTACTGAAATTATGATGCCTCTGTCGATTAATCCTTCTCTGTTTAATACTGGGTTAGTCATTAATTTACCTGAATTTACTCCAGCTCAAGTGCAGGATCTAGCACAGCGCTACGAACAAGAAATAACCGAACAACAAATCGAGCAACTTATTACTATTCTGGGCGGACATCCCTATCGCTTGCAGTTGGCGTTTTATTACCTACAGCAACAAACTATAACCCTAGAAGAACTTTTAGACAATTCCCAGAGCGCAACTTCTCTTTATGGAGAACATCTACAACAACAATGGTGGAACCTGCAACGCTACGATGAATTATTGCCTATTTTTAGTGAAATTGTGAACAACCCCAAACCCATACGTATAAAAGTATCCCTTGCTTATCAGTTGCAAAACATGGGGTTGGTTCATTTGGAAGGCGATTCGCAAAGCGATCCGTCCCGGAATCGGGCAAGTCTCTCTTGTGAGTTATTTCGTCCGTTTTTTATGGGAGTTTTGAATTGATTGTTATTTGGACTGTTGGACTGAAACGCCTAAAAATTTAGGTTAGGTAGAACAATAGTGAAATCTAAAAAAGCTTTACTATTGTTGGGTTTATCCTAACGGATAAGCTGGCGCTAACCTGCGTCAACCCAACCTACGCTTGTTGGAGTAATTATTAATTATTCGGTAAAGTTTTTGTTTGTAGTAGGGCTTTAGCCCTAAGATAAGTATTTATGGGGCTAAAACCCTAC
>NZ_RCBY01000086.1 GCF_003838195.1 Okeania hirsuta | reverse complement strand
TCCCCTCCCGGGAGGGGAGCAAGAGGGGTGGGTATCAGATGCACGGTTGGAGAACATTCAGGACTTTTGTAGAAGGAAAAGCAGAAAAATATGGTCGCGATTTCAGAGTAATTAGTCGCCCTTGAGCCAACATCCCAAGTTTGCTCAAATTGTGGCTTTAAAGGTGGGAAGCTAGACCTTCAGGTGCGAGAATGGGAGTGCCTCAACTGCGGTGCAAAACATGATCGAGACGAGAATGCAGCAATAAATATATTAGTCGCGGGCGGGCAGTCCGAGACACTAAACGGACGTGGAGGCAAGCATAAGACTAACTTCAAGCTAGCAGCAGCCAAAGAAACGTCAACCCACCGAGGAGCTTAGGCTCGGTAGGAATCCCCGTGCCTTCAGGCCGGGGAGGATGTCAATGTCACAAAAATATCAAACTAAGCAAAAATTCCTATTGCGACATACCCAACAAAACCACCGACTACCAAAAAAATATCAGACTAAGCAAAAATTCCTATTGCGACATACCCAACAAAACCACCGACTACCAAAAAAATATCAGACTAAGCAAAAATTCCTATTGCGACATACCCAACAAAACCACTAGATGTCTCCTAAAAATAAATCCCGATCTAACAATCAAAAATCTTATTTTGGTCTAGAAATTATCAGCAGTATATTAGAACATATCCACAGTCATCCTCAATTCGATCGCAACGTTTACTGAGAATTAAGTATGAATAAAGAGAAAAATCATTAGATACAAGCAATAAAATTACACAAACAACGGCAAGAGTTAGTATCAACAAAAAATACAATAATTATTGCACCTGTTAGTAGTATATCGCCATGATTATCCCCATCATAGCAAATCATTTTTACTTTAATTTATTGAATAAATTTGACAACATTTCAACTACCTTTAAATTCAATTCAGAGGAGTTTCAACAATTAATAATTAATAATTAATTATTGCCTCTCCTTGAAAAGAAGAGGATTGACTCAAAGGATTTTTTTTTTCTTTTTCCCCTTAAAAGTGGAGGCTTTAAACCACAATTTATCGGTAAAACTACTGCCAACGATATCTTTAATTACTGGTTTCTAATGATTGGGTAATTGTTACCACCAAATCTGCTAAAACAGGTCATTTCAGTTATCAGTTATCAGTTGTAAAAAAAACTCAAGCGATCGAGAAATTGTTAAAGAAATTACGAGCAAATTAAGTAAAAATTTTTATAATACTAAATCTGGTTGAAAATCTTACCGAAAAATTAAGGTATAAAGCCTCTCCATTCATGGAGAAAAAAGCGGTCGATCTTCGTAGCTTCCCGTAGGGTGGGATGGCGAGGAGACCTCACCATATTCAATGGACCAAGAGAAGAAAAAAATTCCTTGTACAGCAGTTTTTAAATGGGTAAACCATAGTTAAAAAGTTAGGTGGTAGGTGGAGCGGTGGTAAGCGAAACAAGGACTGCAAATTCCACAATAGATGGCTGACTTTGTGGTCTACTCGAATGAAAAGCGCTGTAACCCAATCCTTTCCTTTCAAGAAGAGGTAATTCTAAATTCTAAATTTTAAATTCTTGAAGCATTTTTCCAACAAAAACACTATATATACCATAGTGCTATAGTTTTTATCTGCTATATGTAGTACCTTGGCGTAATTTCTGACTATAAAAGTTCTTGTAAACAATCCTTCAAAGCAAATATAACTTGTTCTTGTTGTTGAGTAGAAAGTTCCGGAAATATAGGCAAGGACAAAACCTCATGACAAACTTTTTCTACCACTGGCAACTGACGGAATGGCAAAAATTTGTAAACTGGCTGTAAATGTAAAGGAGTAGGATAATAGACCGTTGAACCTATTCCCTTTTTTTGTAACTGAATGCGAATCAAATCCCGTAGAGAATTAGAAAAACGAGACTTTACTGTAGCTTCTAAATCTTGACTTTTGACCCTAATCGTGTATTGATTCCAAACACATCTACTACCAGTCAACTCTTGAGGAGGAACTACAGGAGTTATTCCACTCATAAATTCAAAGTAACGATTTGCTAAATCCCGACGTTGCTCATTCCAACTATCTAGATAACGCAACTTAACTTGTAGAATTGCAGCTTGTATGGTATCCAAGCGACTATTAATACCGATATGTTCATAAAAATATTTGGCAGACTGTCCATGATTTTTGAGCATCCGTACTTGGTTAGCGATCGCCGAGTTATTAGTAGATAAAGCACCTCCATCTCCAAAAGCTCCCAAATTTTTAGTAGGAAAAAAACTAAAACAACCGATATCACCAAAACTTCCTACTTTTTTTCCTGACCATTCAGCCCCTGTAGCTTGGGCACAATCTTCTATAACTATTAAATTATGGGAACGAGCGATCGCCATTAACCTGGTCATATCTACTGGTTGACCAAATAAATGTACTGGCAAAATAGCTTTTGTTTTTTCAGTTATTGCTGATTGGAGTTGTTCAATATCTAAGTTAAAAGTTTGGGGGTCAATATCAATAAAAACTGGTGTTGCTCCAACAGCACTTATTACTTCAGCGGTAGCGAAAAAAGTGAAAGGAGTAGTAATTACTTGATCACCAGGCCCAATATTTACAGCTCGTAAAGCTAGAAATAGAGCATCAGTACCAGAGTTACAGGATACACAATGAGATACATCTATATAGTTAGCAAATTGTTGTTCAAACTCATCAACAATAGAGCCACCAATATAGCGACCAGAGCTGAGTACTTCTTGGACTCTGCTGTTTATTTCTTCAGAGATCGATTTATACTGTTGTGTTAAATCTAGAGGTGGAACATTAGTCATATTCAGAGTGAGAAATTAAAGAATAAAAGGCTAGTAAAATTTCTTGATATGATAACCGACTCAGAAAATCAAGCTACTGTTAACGTGAGTCTTGTAATCGCAATCCTAAATCATTTGTGATAATTTTATTGCTTCGGTGTTTCTCCCATACCTGTTCCCTATTCCCTATTTCCTAAAATCTACAATATCTCACAACTCAAATAAGATTGCTAAAATTTTATTTTAGCTACAATCTAAGGATAGATATTTTCTAGTATTAACTCAATCAAAACTTTACCTAATCTATAACTTTAGGTAGTAGTATAATTCTTTTTATATTTGATATATTTGCATCTAGAATAAATGGTTGAATTTATTGCCAAGACAAGTAAAATTTCAATTGGCCTAAGAGTAATTAGAGTTTTCTATTACTTAACTCATAATAGGAGAATACAATGTCAAAATATTCTGTGATAACAGTTGATAACAAAGAAACTGGAAAAAAAGAGAATGTGTATTGGGAAGAAGAAAAATATTACTATGGTGAAAAGTTAATAGAGAGTATACAAAAAAGATGTGCCGATCGCTTTGGTGGTTTAGTTTGGAAAGTCATACCTGATACTTATAAGTCAGGTCTTGAAAATCCTCCTGAACCAGCTATAGATTATGATGACTTGAGTGAGGCTATTAGCTAATATTAAAGTTAATTCCAAGCATCCTTAAAGTTAATTCAAAGGTAAGCATTCAGCAGTCAGCTAGGCTCCTATCGGAGGAAATGCCTCTTGCAGAGGAGCTAACGCTAACTTTAACAGCTATCAGCTTTATTACCTTTAAAGGAGAAAAAAGCAATTTTATCAAAGCTTCAGAGTACGAATATGTGGTGGGGAATGTAGTAGAAATTAAATGAATGCTTGCTTTATTCATTAGACATCTCCAATAATAAAAAATCAAATCAATTATTGCACAGCAATTATCAATTCTTTCTCCCTATTCCCTACTCCCTACTCCCTCATTTGGTGGAGATGTCTATTAAAAAGCTGTTTGCGCAGCATGACCTAGTAATAGCTGACCGCTAATAGCTGTTTGCGCAGCATTCCGCAGGAAATGCTTACATTTAAAGAATCCTCATATCTGCAATTCTAATTAACTATTCCTAGCTAGGTCTTCTAAAAATTAGAATTTCAGAATATACATTAATATAAATTAGTCATACCTCACTAGAAAGCATAATACTTCTAGTGAGGTTCATTATGATTTTTAATAACTAGGGTTTGCTGAAAAGTCTTTTGGTGAGGGTAGGACTCAGGAGGAACAGAGAACTATATAGGAGGTAGGAGGAAGAATTGTCAAAGTGATTTTTCTGCTCTTGTCTGCCTAAAATACTGATTTTTTGTACTGATTTTTTGAGCTTTTTAGACTGAAAAACTGACAGTTTTTTCGACTTAAAAGGAACTTGGCTTTATCTGTCAATGTTTTGAGAGTTAATCAGCAAGCCCTAACTAATATAAAATTCAACATACCAATTTTATATGAAGTTGCACAGAATTATGAAATTTATTAACCTGTATGTCTTAATCTACTGTCAATTCTGATTAAAATATTATTCTATGAAACTTCTTATAAATTTGGTATAAGTAACGAATATGATTCAATTAACAATTACAGATATAGCTATGGCTTTAGGACTTATTGCGATAGCTATTGGTCTATCAGCTTGGCAAAAATTAGGATTAGAATGGCAACTATTAATAGCGACAATTCGTACTATTGTACAGTTAATATTTGTTGGCTATGTATTAGAAATAGTATTCGATTATAAACAACCTTGGTTGGCGCTCGCTATAATTACTGTTATGTTAACAGTTGCTTCTGTTGTTGCTAAAAATAGAATTAGTAAAAAAATACCTCGATTATTACCTTTAGTTTGGGGTTCGATTTTAACCAGTACCGTTTTAAGTATCAGTTATACCAACTTATTAGTTATTCAACCTGAAACTTGGTACGAACCTCAATATTTAATTCCACTGGTGGGAATTGTATTAGGAAATGCGATAAATGGAGCAGCGATCGCTGGAGAAAGACTTGTCAGTATAATTAATTCTAGTCCGGTGGAAATTGAAACTTATTTAAGTTTAGGGGCAACTCCACAAACAGCAGTTGCTAAGTATAGAAAAGATGCTATTCGTGCTGCATTAATACCGAATTTAAACCAGATGATGGTAATTGGAATAGTTACACTTCCTGGAATTGTTACTGGTCAGTTATTAAGTGGTGTTAATCCTTTGGATGCTGTGGCATATCAAATGTTAATTATGTTTCTTTTGGCTTTTGCAAATTTGGTGACAAGTTTATTAGTTACTTATAGTTTATGTAGACAATTTTTTAATCAGGATGCGCAATTGCAAAATTTATAAAGAAGGAAGAAGTAAGAAGGAAGAGGGAAGAAGGAATAAGAAAGAATAAGAAAGAAGAAAGAAGGAAAGTATATGAGTCTATAGATCGATACTTTATGAGTTTTGGTCTTAATTTCTCTAAGACTAATCTTCAATAATAGTGAGTCCAAGATATATAGCATTTTGATAATTAAGTGAAAGCTTCATCTAATTTTCCTTGTTTCTTGAACACTACTCCTAAATGATAGTGATTTCAGGGAAAATCTGGTTTAATTTTAATAGCTTGATAGTAAGCTTCTATTGCTTCTCCATAAAGATTATTTTCTCGAAAAATACCACCTAGTGTATGATAATAAGCCCAATATTTTTTGGAATTAATTCCAATTCCTTGAGCATAAGCAATCAAAGCTTCCTCTAATTTTCATACTCTTGAGTATAATGTTCTGGTTGTTCTTTTTCTTTATCTGAAATTGAAACATTGTGATTATTTTGATTTTCACTACCATAATTTTCTAATAAACCAATAACATTTGAATTACATTCACCGATTACTTGCATTTGTTCGGCATTCAAAAATTCATAATAAGGGCGGTTGTCATCTCTGAAAAATCCTTTAGCTTTTGGTAAATATCCATCGAATGGTATATTTAATTTCTGACAGACGAAAGTTAAATCTGAGCGAATATTTTCATATTTACCAATAAAATAGACTGCTAATTTATCGTTGATTGTGTAAATATTCCAATTGTTTTTTGATGAATTAGAATAGTTATTTTTTAGCCAGTCGTTAAATTTAATAGATTTGTTTCGACAGCTAAAATAGTACCAAGATATAGCTCTCTCAAAAGGGTTTCTTTCAAAACAAAACTTGTAGTAGCTATCCCAAATCGAAGATTCTATTACATTTTTAATCTCTTTAGCAGTAATATGATTGAAATACTTTTTGTATTCATTTCCCTGAGCATCAAAATCTAAATAATTTTGTTGTCTTTTTCCAAGAAGTTTTCTGATAGCTTCATCTTACAAAGATATAGGAGTAATTACATCATCGTCACCACAAAATCTAGATAAATAAATTTCAATTGATGTACCAGAAGTCTTGATTGTTTTCAGGAAAATAAATTTATATTTGTGAGAAATTATCATAATGAAAAGAGAAAATTAGAAAAGTTATCCAATTGAGCGATCGCTTCTAAAATACAGCACCATGTTTCGACTTTCAAAAAGTAGCAGTTTTCTGATATTTAAGACTTTTATCTTCACTAAATTCTCACTCTAAAAGTATGATGTTAATTACCAACACTCCCCTGCTCCCCTGCTCCTCTACTCCCTTACTCCCCTACTCCCTCACTCCCTCACTTCAACTATTAGGAATATGAGCAGCAACTTTTAAACCTTGTGGGTTATAAACCTCTAAAGGAATCTTGGCATTATTACTAATAGCCTTCAAAGCTATCTGTAAAGTTTTCAAATGTTTTTCTAGTTGAGTCAAACTCTTTTGATCTTTATTATTTTTTAAATCCTGAGCTGTTTTCTTAATTTTATCCACATAGTCAGAAGTTAAACGTACAGTAATTAAATCCTTCGTAATACTATATTCGCAAATTTTCGGTGTCCCTTTACAAGTTTTACTTAAATCTTGACCAGCTTTAGCTATAGTATCCAAAAATCTCTGGTTAGCTTGTGCTATCTTCAGAATAGTATCATAAGATTTAATGAGAGGTTTTGCTTTAGCAAAATAACTAGAAGTAGTAGGTACTTCTTCAGCAGAATTTAGAGCATTTTGCCAATATTTCACAGCATCTTGCCAATTATCTTTTGTCTCAAAAACTTCAGCTTGTTTCGCATAACTAATAGCTTGATCATAATACTCTTCACCAATTTGTTCTATAATTCTACGTTCCTCAGCTAACTGAAGTTTTTGTTCATACTGAGGGAGTAAATTTTTAGCTTCTAAATAGGCAGTTGTTTGTGGTGGAACAGAAGATATTTTATCCAAGGCATCTTCCCAACTTGAATATACACTTTTCCAGCTTTCAGGAAACTGAGCTACTACTTCTCTAGTATTTGCTAACTGAGCTGATTTTTTAGCAGCAATTAGTTTTCGATCTGCCACTTCTTCTGTTGTTAATCTACCTTTAATCGCTACTAAATATTTACGATATTGCTGTAGTTTATTCTTGGCAAAAGGATAAGCACTACTATCTCCTGGTACTTTTTCTAGTAAGACAATTGCATTTTGCCAAAGTGATTGAGTTTCTATCCAATCTTCTACTTTTAGTGGCAAAGTTTTACTATTTTGAGCTGCTTGTTGACCTTTTGCTAAAGCTTTTTGAATATTTTCCAAATGTTGAATTTCTGCTTTGTAAGTAGATTTTAAATGTTGTGACTCTAGATAATGTATTGACCAAAATGGAATTTTTTCTAAATCTTGAACTGCTTTTTCTAACTTTTCTTTTGCTTGCTTTGGAGCCAAAGAGTTTTTTGAATTTTTAATTGTTTCTAATGATTGCTGATTTAAGTCTTTTGCTGTGGGTACAATCATACATTTTCCAATCACACAGGGTTGAGTTATTGCATAAAAACAGCCTATTAAAATTGTCAAACTTAAACTGGCACTGAGAAATTCTACTTTAGAGAAAGTACTGAAGTTAACAGTTGATGTTTGTCCTACATTATGAGAATGTTTTGCTGTTCTTCTGGATTTTTTAAGAGATATATCTAATCCTTCCACATCAAAAGGGTTATCTAAATCATCCAGTAATTTTGAAGTAATTTTAATATCTGAGTTTTGACTTTTCTTTCCAGGAATATACTCTTTCTCAACATTAGTATTTAGCTCAGACTCTAACCTAATAGATATCTGTTCTAAATTTTTTAAATCAAATGGATTATCTAAAGAATCTAAAAATTCAGGTGTAATTTTTACTTGATCGCCCATATCTCCATCTACCCATCTTGGGAGAAAAGTTAATGTAGACTCTTCTTGCCGACTCTTTGTAAAAAATGAATGATAAGCATAAGGATATATATGACCAATCGCATTTAAACAAATACCTACTTTCTCAATAGATTCTAGTGGTTGTTTTTGAACTATACCTTTTAACTCAGAAATTGTTTTCTCTCGATCTATCACTAAATTTGCTGGATGTTCACAAATCACTAATAATGTTCCAGCTTTTAAATCACATTGAATTTTACAAGCATCATTGAAATTTCTCAAAGATTGCCAGCTTTTTTGTAAATTATCCTCTAATATCTGAGTATTAATATTTCTGATTGCTGTTTTCATTTTCTAGTTAATAATTTGATTGTTTAATTTGCTAGCTGTATTAATTATTTTAGGAATTATGCTTTTTAATTTTGTAATTAAATCAATAATCCTGAATATAAAACTACTAATAATACCATTTGGATAAATATCTGTTATAAATCCTTGTTACATATAAAAACAGTTTTGTCACATTTTTTAGTCAAATTAGTATAATTGGTCGATCATACAAAATTCTGTCCATAGGTTTCTTGAAAGCAAACCTGGCTCAAAGAAAGACGTCCACCATATTTTTTAAATGGTTCAGCAGCATAACCCATTGCTAATAGACAGCAAACATCTACTTGCTCTGGAATATTAAATGCTGCTTTAACTTGAGATGTAATAAATCCTTCCAGAGGACAACTATCAACTCCAAAACTACTAGAAACGAGCATAATGTGAGCTACTGCTAACATTATTTGCCTATTTATCCAAGCTTCCATAGACTCAAAAGAAGAAGGACTTTCAAACATTTTAGGGATTGAATTTTTCATATAATCTGCATAAGTATCATTGATAGCTTCATGCTCTTTGCGCAACTCAATTATAGATTCTATATATTCTGGTTTAGATACATGGCGATCGCCACAACAAATTAAAACTACTGGAGCTTCTCCTACCTGGCGTTGATTAAAAGCACAAGCCTTAAGTCGTTCTTTATTCTCTTGTTTTTTAACCACAATAAAACGCCAAGGTTGTAAGTTAAAACCAGAGGGAGCCATCATACCAAGACGTAAAATTTCTTCTAGGATTACATTAGGAATTGAATTTTTACTAAATGCACGAGCAGAGCGACGCTTCTCAATAGCTTGCTTTAAATTAATGCTTGGTTCCATAAAATAAAAATATAATTTGTAGTTGAATTTTTTTATTTCTTTGTTATTGAACTATAGTTTTTCTATTTTAAGGTGTGAAACTAAGATTGACATAAAAATGGAATAAGAAGAAATTATAGATATAGAAATCCTAAATTAGTTGTGACAATTTTTATAGTAGTTAATTTCAACTGAAAACTTCTAAAATTATGGCTCTTGACTGTCACTCAAATATTACAAATTAGAAAGGATTGCTATAGAGATTTTTTAGTAATCCTATATTCAGCAATTATTAGGTCTCACAATCTTTATAGCGGTTTTCACAAAGGTAGACTTGCATTGCTTCTGCCTTCTGCCCTCTGGCTTCTGCCTTTAAGCCAAAATCTCTGTATTCTATGTTAATGAAAACTGCTATAAAAATACCATATAAAGTTATAGCAGCATAAACATCGGAAATAGGGAATAAATTAATATTAATTTTATCTAATTGTTCTTCATATTGCATAATATTTAGCATAAACTATACCAAACCCAACTCTCGTTTCAATAAATTAATTGACTCTGTTCCAATATAATTTTCAAAGCAGATAATTTGTGGCGGGCGAATAATATCTGCTCTGTTTTTTTGTACGGCAGCTTTAACTTTAGCATCACTAAATTTGTCACAAATAATTATTTTAGCCATCCGCACCATAGCATCAACTTTGTGGGTTTCTTCCTGTTGCGCAGTCATTACAATTACATCATTTCCACGCAAACTATTAATAATTACTTCTGCAGCTTTTAGTAGACCAGAACTGAGACTAACTATACCAAAGTAACTTCCCTGAGATAAATTATTAACCAACTTAAATTCTTGAGCATAATCATATATATCAATTGGAATCACTCGTACAGATTGAGGAGCAGCTATTTTTTCAGCTCGTCCAATGAAATATCGACTTGTGACAACCGTTCCAGAAGATACTTCATCTATAACTCTACCTAGTTCTTCCAGAGGAACTACTTGGACAGAAATATTAAGAGCTTGTTCCAACTCTTTAGCCATTAACTGTCCAATACCAATATCATTAGAGGGAGCTGTCACTAATACCCTGGCACTACAACGCAGTCGCCAGTCAATCTCAGTGAGAAACATTTCTCTAGCTTCATTCAGACTACAACCTTGGGACAGTAATTCATCCAAGCTACCCTTGACTATATGACTGGCATAGGGATACTTTTCATATATGGGAGAATTTAATTTTCGCCCCCTCTCATTTCCCTGTGCTCTGACATAAATACCTGAACCTGCTTGAGCTTCCACAAGACCAATATCTTCAAGTTGACGATATACCTTACTTATAGTGTTGCGATGTAAACCAGTTTGCATCGCAAGTTGTCGGGTACTAGGTAGTCGATGGCCAGGAGAAAACTTTCGGGAAGCTATGGCAAACCGAATTTGATTAAATAATTGGTTTGATGCAGGAATATCACTATCTGCTTTAATCTGAAAATTAACCATAGTAGAAAAAACTGCTGCTCAGAAATAAATTTTTATGCTGTAACTTACCTACACAGATGTATTAGCTTTCTGTGTAGGCTTCTAATGTTTATTAAAAACGGTCAGAACTTCCTTAGAAACAAAAGCAGTTTTTGACTTTATAATAACCACTTTGTTCTTACGGCGGTTTATAGTCACCGAACAAGTCCAGTCCGACTCGTTTCAAATTGATTGCTGCGTTTGTATCTCGATCAATTTTCCACTGTAGTTTCCGATCAAAATATTCTCTGATACTGCAATCTGTAAACACAATTTCATCTCTATCATAAAGTCATTGAGATGTATAGTTTGGTTTCCATTCTATCACTCTAGAGTTTCACTTGCCAACATCAAAAGCTTTTGCAACTACCTGAGCTAGTATGTTAAAAATTTGATTAAACGCAGCATCAGCGCCAAGACTTATTTAACCCAGACTTTGAGGATTGACCATTAGGTAAATACTTTCCATCTTCATTTTGTTTGCCTTGATTTGTGCAAGTTAATCCTGCTAAATTTCACAATTCATCAAAAAATACTTTTTTACCTGTCCGACTTAATTTGTCAGCTGTTTTATACTGAAAATATTTACGACTTCTAGCTATTTTTTGATCATTTTACTTTCGCGTTTTGCTAGCTTTCCTCTGGCTTTACTGCCATGTTTACCTTTTTTATGTTATTACCTTGGGATACTTTGGTCAGTTGCTCTTGATTTGTTCTTAACGGTTTCAAAGAAGATAATTTATTTCCTGGTGATCTGGCTCAATAAATATTCTTGTCTAGAAAAGCATCTCAATCTATGAGTTTTTCCCAAGATTGACTGATATTCTCAACTTAAACTTATCCACCAACTATCAGTTTTTTTGTTAGTGAAACTTGTTTGATTTGAGTTCGAGCAGGTATTGTTCTAAGGGTTATAGCCTTAATTAAACCTATTTTAGGAATTAAAATATATCACCATTTACCATTAATTTATCAAAACTTTAACCAAGAATCATTACCATGAGGAAAGTTCAATTAACGAGGTCTAGATTGACTTTTCAACCTAGGCTTACCCCTTCGTTTCCTAGCCCGAAGTTACAGCTTCAGACCTGGTAGGAGTACGCAAGACGCGCAAAAGTAGGTCTTCAGCAACCTCAACACCTAAGGAAAAGGTCACAAAAAAAGGGTAATCGAACTAGATATTGAGAAATGTTTGGATAGAATTAACCACAGTGCGATAATGACACGGGTCATCGCACCCCAAAAAAGAGGGAGGAGGTTCCTCCTGATCAAAAATTGTAAATTATACGGCGGGTCTCCCGTCGCCGAAAAGATGACAGAATTAAAAATCCGTACAGCCCATATTCAAGTCCCCAACGGAGACCTAGAAATAGCTTCTTATCTAGCACAACCAGTAGAAGAAAATCTATTTCCAGCAGTAGTAGTAATTCAAGAAATATTTGGGGTCAATGCCCATATCCGAGAAGTAACAGAAAAATTTGCCAAAGAAGGTTATGTAGCGATCGCTCCCTCAATCTACCAACGTCAAGCTCCAGGTTTTGAAGTGGGCTATACTGAGGAAAATGTCAAACTGGGTCGCAAGTATAAAGAACAAACCAAAGCCTCAGAACTACTAAGTGATATTCAAGCTACTATAAATTATCTCAAAACCCTACCTACTGTTAAAGCAGACAAGTTTGGTTGTATTGGTTTCTGTTTCGGAGGCCATGTGAGCTATTTAGCAGCAACTTTACCAGAAATTCAAGCAACTGCCTCTTTCTATGGAGCTGGTATTGCCACTGGTACTCCCGGTGGTGGTGAACCTACTATTACTCTAACTCCGAAAATTAGTGGTACTATTTACTGCTTCTTTGGCACAGAAGATCCTTTAATTCCCATAGAACAGGTAGACCAAATAGAAGCAGAATTACAGAAACATCAAATTAAGCACCAGGTATTTCGTTATCAAGCAGATCATGGTTTCTTTTGTGACCATCGTAGTAGTTATAATGCTGAAGCTACTGCTGATGCTTGGGTCAAGACAAAGCAACTTTTTGGTCAAGAATTGTAAAAAAAAGTAGTTTTAGAAAGTGTTGGTCAACAAAATATTGAAGCTCGAACATCCCTATGAATTGATCTTCTCATGGCTAATAGCAAAAATCTTCACTCTTTGAGAACTAGCTAAATTTTAATCAATATTTCAGGATTATTTTTTTGTGGCCAATAGTTTGATATTTTTGCTTCCCCCCTACTCCATACTCCCTATTCCCTGTCTATAGGTCAATAAGCTATTTTTTTCTCTACTGAAGCCCCAAAGATTAGCTATATTGAAGTAGCCTAGTGTTTTTTTTACCGTATATGAATCCCGAATCAACTAGCTCTCAAGAAAGTAAACAGTCCTTTTCCATGGACGATTTTGCTAAAGCTCTCGAACAACCTCAATATAATTATGGATTTCAAAAAGGACAAATAGTTACTGGAAAAGTATATAGTTATGAATCTGAAGGTGTATACATTGATATAGGGGGTAAGTCTTTAGCTCTTTTACCCATTCAAGAAGCTTTCTTGGGAGTAACACAAGATTTATCGGAAGCACTACCATTACAGCTAGAACGGGACTTCCTAATTATCCGTGAGCAAAATGCAGAAGGAGAAGTGCTTCTTTCTATTAAGCAACTAGAAATTAATCAAATTTGGGAGAATTTGATTGAATTACAAGAAGGTGGTCAGTCTTTCCAAGTTCGAGTAATTGGTACTAATAAAGGTGGGGTGACGGTGGACGTACAATCTTTGCGGGGTTTTATTCCGCGCTCCCATCTTTTGGCAAAGGATAATTTGGAGTCATTGATTGACCAAGTATTGACGGTCAATTTTTTGGAATTAGACCAAGAAAAAAAGAAAATTGTAATGTCTCAGCGTTTGGCTGCTCAGTCTGCTGGTTTTAGTAAGTTAATTGTTGGTCAGTTGGTGGAAGGAAAGGTTGCGGGAGTGAAACCTTTTGGTGTTTTTGTAGATTTAGAGGGTTTAACTGGTTTGCTTCATATTACCCAAGTTAGTCAAAAACGGGTTGATTCTTTATCAACAATTTTTGCCCAGGGTAATTTGGTTAAGGCGATGATTGTTGATTTGGATGAGGGTCGAAAGCGCATTTCTCTTTCTACTAAGGTGTTAGAAAATTATCCAGGGGAAATGTTGGAAAAAATTGATGAAGTGATGGAGTCTGCTGATGCTCGCGCAGAAAGGGCGAGAAAGGCTTTACCTCAATTACAATAGCAGGGAATAGGGAATAGGGAATAGTTGGAAAAATATTTCCTAGTCTAAGGTCTTTCATTAGTCTATGTTCTCATCAATTCTTTCTTAGCTATAGGTTTAATTTTTCTATTACTTTTCAGGATGGCTGAATAGGTTTTGGCACTTATTCAGCAATTTTTATAACTCAAATTTATCCGTTGATGCAATAGAACTCCGTTCTGCTACGCGATAAAACTACGTTTCGCTGAGGCGATCGCACTCCCACTCATTAATCCTCTTTTTCATTTTAATAAGCACCTGCGCAGAGCTACAGACTTGTTATCAATATACATCAAAATTCCCTGGGAAGCAAAAATCCTGTATTTATTGCATATCAAGACTTGTAGCGTTTATGAAAAGATTGCTAAAACAAGCGCAAAATCACGATTTTTCCCTAAATTTTGGCCTTCAAGAGCTACTTTCAACTTTTTTTGTGAAAATTAGTTTAAATTTCAAATAGTTTAATCAATTAAATATAAGTTTAATTAATATAAAATTATTTTATAGTCTTGTAAAAAGTAGTAAAGAGTCATTTCAATTATCAGTTATCATAAGTTTTGAAACTTATTCAGCAATTTTTATAGTCAAGATTTTATAGACATGAAATGGCAGGAAAAAGAGATAATAATCTCAATTTTATCAATACAATTTTTCAGCAAATAATTTCATCAAATCCTACTTTACTAATTAGACAAGTTTTTTTATTAGCCATAATAAATCAGGGATAATTGTCTTTTTTTATTAAGTACAATTTCATAGATAAATAATTTTCAAAAATAATCCTACTGTGGGAACTTAAAAAAAATTTTATAGATTATCAATAGGTCAGTATTTTTTCGGAAAATAATAGGAAATTACGCTATAAAACTTCAGTAAATACACTATTGTTAACAGACAAATGTGCATCTTATTCTAGATATATAAATTCATAAAAGATCAGTTTAAAGATGACTACAACTTCCGCAGATTTATCAAAAACTCCAAATCAAAATTCGTCTTTTTTAGGGTCATTATTTGGTTCAGTTAGAGGAGCAGCACAAGTAGTCGGAAACGCCACAGTTCAAGCAGCTTGTGGTGCTGGTGAAGCTATTGGTAGTGTAGCTGTAAATACAACACATAGCCTAGGATATGTTACTGAAATGGTGAATAATAGTCAATTATTGTTACCATTAACAAAAGCTCTGAAAATAGAGCTGTTAGAAATAGTTGATCGGATAGATATTGTCAAAGCTGAAACTGAAATTCAACGCCTACAACAAAAATATCCAAATGAAAGCCCCTCTGAAATTAGCCATCGTGTAATTTTAGAGAAAGCAATTTATGTTGGGGGGACAGGGGTTGCTACAAGTATTGTACCAGGAATGGGATTAGGACTCATAGCAGTTGACTTAACAGTTACAACTGCAATACAAGCAGAAATGGTATATCAGATTGCTTATGCTTATGGATTTGATTTGCAAGAACCAGCAAGAAAAGGAGAGGTTTTAGGAATTTTTGGTCTAGCAGTTGGAGGTGGTCAAGCTTTAAAAGCCGGATTAGGTTTTATGCGAAATGTGCCTTTAGCAGGTGCAGTAATTGGTGGTAGTACAAATGCAGTTATGCTCTATTCCCTGGGGTATGCAGCTTGTCGGTTCTATGAAGCAAAATTGGCCCCAGAAACTATGGAAGCTGCACTAGAAACTGCTCAAGTTGATACCCAGAAATATTTAAAAGCGGCGATCGCTCAACAAGCTATCATGGATCAAATTTTGGTTCATGTAATTTTGGCTGGAAATCCTGGAAAAACTTGGGAACAAATACTGCCAGAACTTGAAGGAGCTAACCTGAGTCCTGGTTCTCTGGAAATAATTCAGAAGAATATCAAATCTCCTCCATCTCTAGAAAAATTACTTGCTCAAGTCAATGATGAGTTTGCGATTTCAGTTGTAGCTGAGTGTCAAAAAATTGCTGAGTTAGATGAGGTTATTACTCCACAAGAAAAGAAAGTCCTCGAACTAATTAGTAAGAAGTTGAAGGTTGACCTAGCTGCCGTGGAAATGCAAGTCCTTCAAAGTGAGTTAGATGCTTTAGCAGGTATCCTATTGGAATAACAATAAATCTTTTAAAAAATTGAAATGAAACTGCATATTAGGAAGGCTGAATAAGTATCAAAACTTATTCAGCCGTTTTTGTAGTGGAAATTTTTGTCAATACGAAATGTTCAACAATTAACAATTAATAATTACCTCTTCTTATAAAGAAGAGGATGGAGCTAAAGGAATTTTTTTCTTTTTTCCCCATGAATGGAGAGGCTTTATACCTGAATTTTTCGGTAAGAAAAATCATCAATCTTATCAATGCTATTTTGCCATAGAACTCCGTTCCGCTGACACGATAGAATTCCATTCCGCTTCGCGATCGCACTTCTACTTACCAATGGTCTTTTCATTTTAATTAGCACCTACGCAGAGCGACAGACTTGTTATCAATATACATCAAAATTCGCTATGAAGCAAAAATCCTGTATTTATTGCATATCAAGACTTACAGCGTTTATGAAAAGATTGCGAATACAGGGGCAAAATCGCGATTTTTCCCGAAAATTTGGCCCTCAATAGCTCATTTCAACTTTTTTTGTCAAAATTAGTTTAAATTTTAAATATATTAATTAATTAAATATAAGTTTAATTAATATCGAATTATTTGATAGTTTTCTAAAAAGTAGTAAAGAGTCATTTCAATTATCAGTTATCATAAGTTTTGAAACTTATTTAGCAATTTTTATAGTCAAAATTTTATCGATATGAAATGGTAGGAAAAAGAAGTGAAAATTATCAATTTTATCAAGACAATTTTTCAGCAAATAATTTCATAAAATCCTACTTTACTAGACTAACTAAGTTATTACTGCATGACTTCTTTGCAACGCCAACCCCCTAAAAAATAGTCAAACAACACTATTACCGACTAATTGCTTTTCAGTAAAATGAGGCATCACTTCTTTAGCAAAGAGTTCCATAGAAGTTGTGGCATCTTCGACTGAAATAGTGTTAAAGTTGACCTGCATAGATGCAAATTCAAAACCTCCAACCTGTTCATAGTAACTAGCGATTGTCTTGCGCAATTTTTCAGGGGTACCAATCCAAGCAGCTCCCTTTTCTATCTGAGATTCAAAAGTTTCTTCCTGTAGTGAAGCAATAATTTTATCGTAGCCTGGATAATCTACCGAACAAGTACCCTTTACCCAATCAGAAGCAGCTTCTACCAAAGATTTCAAATACCTATTTAATGGTTGACGAGCAATGGCGATCGCCTGCTCCTCAGTTGGCGCACAGAACATATGAAAAGCCAACATTACCTTACCTTGGCCTGGATGACCAGCAGATTTCCAGGCATCTCGATATAGCTTAATTAACTCGGCCATTTTCCCACCAGCTAAAGGAATTGCCATTACTCCATAACCCCTTTCACCAGCAGTCACAAAAGATTCTGGAGTAGCCAGACACGCTATCCAGAAGGGAGGGCGGGGAGTTTGAGTCGGACGAGGCAAAGAAGTAACATTCTCAAAGCGGTGAAACTGACCTTCCATACTCACATTTTCTGCTTCAAGAAGGCAACGTACCTGTTCCATCCCTTCCGTAAAGCGGGCACGACTTTCGTTTAAATCAATCCCAAATCTAGCAAATTCATGGGGCAAAAATGCACGAGCAAAACCAACTTCGAGACGTCCGTTGGAAATTGCATCTAACATCCCAATTTCTCCAGCTAGTTTAAGTGGATTGTTGAAGACAGGCAACACTGCTCCGGTAATCAAGCGAGCTTTTCGAGTTCGTTGGGATGCTGCTGTGAGGAAAACGATAGGATTAGGGCTATATCCGCCGTATGGATGGAAGTAGTGTTCGACAATTCTAACATTAGTATAATTAAGTTTGTCGCACAGACTTACCAGATGGAGAGCTTCATGAAAATACTGTGCTCCTGACTTCTGTTGAGGGCTAACATCGGGAAAAAACTGTAAACCAAATTCCATTTTGTTTTTAGAGTTGATAAAGGATAAAATCGGGTAACTCAATTGCAGGGTAGTTATGGTAGCTACTTTTCAGTAATGATGGCTTCAATTTCTATGTCTAGTTCTGAGCGACATATATCTGAATGCAGATAGACTTATCTATCTGCAGCAGCGAAATTTTTCTTAACCATCTGTTGAACAACAGGCAAATCAGAAGGATGGCGGATGTAAATGGTGAAGGAGCGATCATAAAGCATTGGGTCTGGAAGTCCTGGATTAAACCCCATACGTTCAAACACCAGTTTCATGTTATCCAGAGTTACCTCAAACTGTTTTTCAATATTGCCTTTGCCTACAGACTTATGTCCTTTGATGCTAGCTGTTCCTGACAGATAGCCAATACGTTTACCATTGGACTTAATAACAGTTCCTCTGGCAAAACTTGGCGAACGTGGTCCATACTGGGGTGGGTATTTGTAGGCTGAAACTTGTTCGGGATTTTCCACATTACTAATGTTTTCCTTCACTGCAATAAAGTAGATTGCATAGGTGTCATCAGCAATACCTATACCTGTTGCTGCTGGTAATTTTACACAAAAGTTTGTCCCATAAAAACTTTCAAATGCTAGGGATCTACCCTTACAGAAAGATTTATAGTTTTCCAGACCCTTACTTTCATCATTAATATAGGGAACATAATTCCCAATTCGACATAAATTCCAGTCTTGTGTCAGTTCTAGCAAACTTAAATATGTTTTGTATGCAATATCTTCTAGAGGATATGTTATTGGTACAGTCGATACACCCATTAATTGGGAATTTGTTTGTAGCAGATTAAAATCTTGCTCGGTGTAATTTTTTCCTAATTCGCTAGAGTAATGAATGATTGAATATCCTTCCAGGATTGGAATTTTGAGGTACAAATTAATTTCATCTATGGTTGAAAAGCAGAAAGTTCTATCTTGTCCAAAATAAATATTCATGTTAATTCCAACTATGCAACTATTAGGAGTATCATGTGCGCTTAATCATTTTTGATACTCCTAATACTAAGCTAAAGGTTGAGATAATCTGTGTTTTAGCCTTAGGGCAACTCTTCCACAGGAGGATTCTCTGAGGCACATCAATGGGGTTTCATATAAATATAAAAAATAACCTAAAAGGTAATCTTAACAATTAATAAATGACTAAAAAGTATGAGTATTTATTTGTTTTTATTAGATTTGTATAATAACTTTGACATTTTTTTATGTCAACTTGACATAAAAATCAACTTAGTTTTGCTATTTATGATATTTTTTTTATAGTTAGAATAATTCGATGTCAAAATTTTTCCTGCCTCCCAATTAGATAAATAATAATAATTATAGAATATGAAAAAATTAAATGTTTTAGAAATTGATGGTGGTGGTATCAAATAAGTTAAAAGTTATCAATTAACAGTACCTACCACTGAAGTAGGAGGTTTGAGAGCTGATATGAATTGTCAAAAATTTTCCTAGCTCAAAATTAGATAAATAATAATAATTATAGAATATGAAAAAAGTAAATGTTTTAGGAATTGACGGCGGTGGCACTAAAACAGAAGCCGTTTTAATAGATGAAAATTATCAAATTCTTGGTAGTGGTAAAAGTGGTCCGTCAAATTATCAGAGTGTGGGAATTGAAGTAGCTAAAAATTCAATTCAAACCGCTATTACTCAAGCAGTTACTAATAATAATAACCATCAACCAATATCTGGAATTTGTCTTGGTTTAGCAGGAGTAGGAAGACCTGAAGATTTTCCAGTAGTAGAAAATTTGCTCCAAGAAATTATTACTAATTTGCCGATAAAATGGGATTTACACCCAAATACAATAATTATTTGTAGCGATAGTAACATCGCTTTGGTGGGAGGTATTGGATATTCTATAGGTATTGTGGCAATGGCAGGCACAGGTTCTCAAGTATTCGGCCAAAATAGTCAGGGGTTAACTAAACGAGTTGGTGGTTGGGGTTATCTATTGGGAGACGAAGGTAGTGGTTATAATATAGCTATTAGAGGTTTACAAGCAGCTTTGAAAAGTTATGATGGACGTGAATTACCCACGACTCTAATTACAGATTTTCAAGCATATCTGGGCCTAATAAATATTGAAGGTCTAATAGAAGTAGTCTATCGTCGTGAATGGAGTCCAACACATATAGCAGCACTTGCTCCTATTGTCTCCTCAGCCGCAGATAACGGAGATAAGGTAGCTAAGAAAATTATTCAAAGCGCTGTGGAGGAGTTAAGCATAGCTACAAAAATTGTGATATCTACCTTATTTCAGCCTCACGAAACTTTTGAAGTAGTTACTATTGGAAGTGTCTGGAACAGTATGATTAATTTTCGCGGTAAATTTGAAAATTCTATCTTAGCGGTCGCTCCTACTGCCAAAATTATCTGGCCTCGACATCAACCTGCTTATGGTGCAGGAATTTTAGCCTTGAAAGCTATTGCTATGTAGGTAAATAACAGGGAATTCAAAATATTGTTATATAAAAAAATTAACAATTTTCCCTTACCCTAAAAAGGTAAACGCCCAGGGCTATTTCATTCTAAACTGTGGCATTTTATGTATTGACGAAACAACGTTATTTCAAGCTTTAGGAAATTTATTTTTCCCTGTCTGAAAATCAATAAATTCATTGCCAAAATCTAGTGCCGCTACGCGGAAGTCAAAAGTCAAAAGTTAAAAGTTAAAAGTTAAAATTATTGATTGGTAAGGCTTTTAGGATTTTGTAACTGGTTAGTTATTTCTGCCATCCTGCACCAGAATGAAATGACCCTGGTAAACCCCTGAGCTAGCACTGCTATATCTCATCAGATATTTATTACACTGCTGAAAATTTTCTATTTGGAGAATATTATCTATGTTTAATTCAAAAAAATGGCATTTCGGAACATCTTTATTATTAAGTTTAGGTATGACATTAGCCACAGCAACACCTCTAATTTCAAATCCTGCTATGGCTCAATTTTATCGGCGAAGAACGTTTCTTGGGAACCAACAAAGACAACTTCCTAATAACCAACGAAGACCGTTTTCTGTAGCACGAATACCAGCAGGGACACTTATACCTGTCGAATATGAGGAAGCAGAAAAAGTAGTCCTAAGTCCAGATGAATCTATGAGATTAAGGCTAACAGTAGCACAAGATATTCGAGATGTTCAAGGAAGAGTAATTATACCCTTTGGCAGTTTAATAGAAGGTCAACTACAACCTGTTTCAGATGGTACTCAATTTTTGGCCGAACAGTTAATTATCCGCGGTCGCAGAAGGTTTCGTTTTGACGCTATTTCTAGGGTAGTTACCGATACTGAAAAAATCACAAAGGGTGCTGATGCTGGAGATATTTTGAAGGGTGCCGCTGTCGGTGGTGCTGCTGCTACTTTACTATCTGGTATTACTGGGGATAAAGTAATTGCTACAGAAAGAGTATTAGCTGGTGCTGGGTTGGGTGCTTTAGCTGGAGTATTATTGGGTCGGGAAAAAGCGGAGGTAGTCGTGATTTATCCAGAGGAAGATTTAGACTTGAGATTACGGTCTGATTTTGCATTGCGTTAATTTACATACAGAATCAAAATGCCATGGCTGATAGTTATACTAGATTCAATGTGCGTTAGCCTTATGCAACTCGATTGATATTAAATCCAGATAATTAGTGATGAAAAAGCCGATCCTATCTATGCAGATCACATCTCCCTATTTTCCCTACTCCCTTATCGGGACTTTATACAAAATTGATAAATATTTGCTACAATAGGGTATTTATTCGGAGTCAACCCACCCCTCGCCCCTCCCCCTCCCAGGAGAGGAAGTCAGAACTCAGGTAGGGAAGCCGTCGGATTGGCGAGGTACAGAATTAATGGCTTCAATACCAATTTTTAGGTCATAAATTCTCTTTTTCTTTTGGTGCGCGTTCCCTCTCTTGGTCAGCATTCCCTTGCGTCTCACGCCGACGCGGGTTCTGACCGCTCTGTTGGTGGATTGGATATGGCGAGGAGACCCGAAGAGTGACAGAGCCGCTGCCTCTTTCCTCCTCCAGAGGAGCTTTCCTATGGTCATGCTGCGCAAACGCTAACGCTTTACATGTTGGGGAGCAAAACGCCATCCCACCCTACGGGAAGCTCCGAAGATCGACCGCTTGCAACTGGTGTCGTCCCGGGGTTCCACCCCTTTGTCAAAGGGACATTTCCTGTACTTGTCTTTTAATCACACTTATTATTCGTAACATTCTTTTTTCAAATTTGTATTAGTCAAAAACACCTAAAAAATAGGCTCAAAAGCTTACATAGCAAGACTTTAATGTCAAATACGCTTGTTCCTTGATATATTGGGGAATGCTACGCAAAGAGCCATTCTCCCACTAATTTTAACTTCTGATTTTCAATCCGAATGCTGCGCAAACACACTTCTGATTTCTGACTCCTTGAATATTCACCTTGTTTTCAAGATTGGTGAGTATTAACTACCATGAATAACTTTATCTATCAGGTACTAAAGTAGATCGTCTAACTGTTCAAAACTTTTAGCTTTCAATTGATTCAAAGCAGATTTAGCTGCAGCTTGTTCCGCAGCTTTAATTGATGGTCCCTTACCCATGCCAAGTTTCTTGCCTTTAAACCAAACTTCTGCAAAGAAACGTCCGCGATCGCCATGAATCTTATTTGTTTC
This sequence comes from Okeania hirsuta, assembly GCF_003838195.1. Lineage (GTDB taxonomy): Bacteria > Cyanobacteriota > Cyanobacteriia > Cyanobacteriales > Microcoleaceae > Okeania > Okeania hirsuta. The sequence continues at coordinate 5,525 of NZ_RCBY01000086.1, read as the reverse complement.
CTCAACTTGATAATTTGGCAGTGTTTTGTAATGACCTTGAGTCCATTCTTGGAGAGCTGCTTTATAATTTTGCCTAGCTGGGTCACTGCGAATTTCTGCGATCAAGATTTCAAAGTGAGAGTCTAACCAGGGGCGAATTAATTCTAAGCTATTGGTGCTTAAATAAAGAGCAGCTAAAACAGCTTCAAAAGAATCTGCTATTCGTGATTCTTCTCCAGCTCGATCTCCTGCTGCACTTTTAGATACTAGTAAATAACGACTCCACCCATATTTATTTGCAATTTGTGCTAGAGAGCGATCGCTCACCAAAATAGAACGAATGGCGGCAAATTCTCCTACTGGATAATTTGAATACTTTTCAAATAGTAACTCTGCCGCAACCAGTCGAACTACTGCATCACCTACAAATTCTAACTGTTCATAGTTATGTATTGAGGAAACTGTAGAATGGGTTAAAGCCAAATCTAGTAAATTCCATTTTATTGCTGCTTGTTGAGGTATAGATAACTTTTCTATTAGAGATTGAAGTTGCTTTTGGCGAGGATGATATATTTGAGTCATTGTTTGGATGGTTTTGGTCTCTCCCAATTTTTATTTGTTTACTTTTAGGGTTAAGGAATAGCAAAAAATAAATTATCCAATTTTTGGACTCTCCCTATTCCCTACTTCCTGCTTCCTACTTTGCTAATTTTAGTGCAATGGAATATTTGTTTACTATTAGAGTTACATTATAATTATTACATACAGAAAGGTGGAGAAGATAATCGATCTAGGGTCTAAATTATCAACGCCCAAAAAACTTACCAAGGATTACCAATTAATGTAAAAGCTGACCAATAATAAGGATGGGAAAAAATTTCATTACCAAACTCTGACAATTCTAGGGGTGGTTGTAACTGCTTCATAAAAACGATATAAAATGTCATAATGCGACATTTTACTGTTTACTTCCTGCTTTCCTACGGAATGCTATGCAAACAACTGAGGCCGTCGGCGGTTACTCATCCACAAGCATTCACGGGTCTTGCCCGACCGCATCTCTCAAATTTATACTGGCGTTTAAATCTCTATCTATTTACAAGCCACAGTCAGGACAGTTATAAGTTCTCAGGCTTAGTGGCATATCCTGAACATGACCGCACCTACTGCAAGTTTTTGATGATGGGAAAAATCTATCAACAACTACTAGCTCAGAGCCGTACCACTGAGTTTTATATTCAAGCTGTCGCCTGAACTCATAAAATCACTATCTGCTAACTGATTTCGCCAGCTTATGGTTGGCTAGCATACCGCTAACATTCAAATTTTCAATGACAACAGTACCGTGGTTCTTGGCTAAGTATGTTGTCAATTTATGAAGTGAGTCAAGACGGATGTTTGCTAATTTTCTATGCAGTCTAGCTATCTTCAGTTGTGCCTTTTTCCAGTTAGCTGAACCAATTGTTTTATTACGGTTCCGATATTGTAGTTGAGATAGTTTGCCTTCACATTATTTAGGCTTATAACTGTATTAATTAACTGTGCCTTATCTGCATCAGTAACACTATAAAATTCTGGTTTTTTGCCTAGGGTTATTAATATTAGCTGCATTTGCTCTGCTCGTGACCAAATCCAAATATAGCAATGTGCGCTCAGGTATTTACAATGTCCAGCTCAAAGTGCATTAAGCGAACAGGTGTACAAAAAATAATGTGTAAATATGCCAGCGCACATTGCTATAACAGCAGGTTTTGTACCAGTTTGTTGAGATATATTTGAAAGAGTTTCAGCGATACCTTCAGCCGTTACTGAAAAGTCAGCTAGATTTTCATCAAAGTAATTTTCATAGTCTCTTTCCCAATGCTACTCAACTTGATTTACTGCTTCAATAAAGTCTTTCTCTTCTAAAAATCTATCCCAGTCATCTTCTTTTACAGCGATCGCTGATTGTTTTACCAGGAGAATTTTTAAGATAATGGTACTAAAAAAAATCAAGATAAATAATAAACAAAAAATAATTATTTTTTTCCATTTCTGATGATACATAGTTTTACTCCACAGGTTAGTATAGAAATCCTAAATGATACTAGAGAAAGCTTGATATTTACTCAAATTGGGCACACTAAATAACCTATACTTAATAGACTTGTCGCTTTATAACTTCAAAAACCCCCAAAAACCTTGTTATATAAGGATTGTAGCTATTGGTGGCTAAAAAGGCCTTGAAATTATTGCTCTGTCTAGGTTGGAGCGATTTTTTCCCTCTATTTAGCGACAACTCTAATAAATAGTTCAAAGATTTTTTTTGTGATGGCAAAGGAGCGACATCGTTGGTGTAATTGTCGAAGCAGTTTTTTGGCTTGTCCCCAAATATTCTCTATGGGATTTTCTGATGGTGCATATGGTCCAAAACGCAAACAATGAACTGTAATATTTGTCTGAGTATTGATTGTGGCAAGAAACTTACGAAACTCTTGGGAACGATGGTAACTGGATCCATCCCAAATCAGAACAATTTTCGCTTCCTCACTTTGAATACGTAAATGCTTGACAAAATCAATTGTTGCTTCCGTGTTAGCTGTTTGATAGGCACTAAGTATTACTTCTTCACTTTGGCAATCTAAAGCTCCATAGTATGTCTGGGAATCACGATAGTTGTCTACCTCTACCTCTCGTCTTTCCAGGCGATCGCCCCATTCATAACCACAAATATCTTCAGCACAAACATCACATTCATCTAAAGCAAACACTCGAATTAAACAATTTTAAATTTCTGATATGATATTAATCCTAATTACTTAGGAGTCAGTCCTCAGGAGTCAGGAGGGAAGAAAGAATAAGAAACCCTGAGTAGAAGGAGAAAGTTTTTTGCTGGCCCTCTTATCCTGAATGATATCATACCTCAAATCAGCAACGCCAAACCTTAAAGTATACTATTATTTTGCTATTTTGTCATTGAAGCATCTTTATCCTGTTGTTGAAACTGTGGCACACTAAGACTCTTAACACCTGTTTCTCCATGTCAATTTTTAGCGATCGCCTGATGGTCTGTGATGATAACTTCTTGCCTATGAAACTAATACACCATTTTAAGCTTGACGCGCCACTACTGGATCTACTGAAGTGCGGCATGGGGCAGGTTTATCTAAATTTAATGTTGAGCAAGACTAATTTAATGCAGAACCCGCCTCTACTATTACACTATTTTATTTAGATGAAACAGTCTACTACACAGAAAAATAAAAATGCTGAACAGTTACAAAATTATAGATGCAGACTCCCACGCTATCGAACCTTCCCAGATGTGGGCCAAATACCTCGAACCTCAATTTCAAGACTTTGCCCCCTCAACCGACATGAAAATCAAAGGACAACCCATCACCGAAAAAATCTCCCAACAAGTAGAACAAGAGGGAAATAGGCAGATGATGGAGGCTCACCCCCATGCTTATTTAAACCACTACGACGTGGAATCCCACGTCCAAGCAATGGTATTGATGGGAATAGATATAGCCTTTATTTATCCCACTTCCGGACTGTGGTTATTTGCCATCGATACTTTCCCCCCAGAAGTCATCGGAGCTTTTACCCATGCCTACAATACATGGCTGTATGAAGAATTTTGTAGCTATGACCCCAGTCGGTTAAAAGGAGTAGGAGCAATGAATCTCCATGACCCCCAGGAGATGGTCAAAGAGCTACATCGAATTGTAAACTTTGGCTGGAAAGCAGTTTTTTTACGCCCTAACCCTGTCAAAGGCAGAATTTTGAGCGATGCGGAATACGAACCCTTTTGGGCTGCTTGCGAAGAATTAGATATAGCTGTAGGCATTCACGAGGCAACCCACGGTCGCTTACCCACCACAGGAGCAGATAGATTCAATAGTCGTTTTGCCCTCCATGCTTGTTCTCACCCCATGGAACAGATGATGGCATTATTGGCCTTAATAGAAGGAGGAGTATTAGAGCGTTATCCGAAGCTGAGGGTAGGATTTTTAGAATCTGGTTGTGGTTGGTTGCCCTATTGGTTATGGCGGTTGGACGAAGAGTATAGAAATTTACATTGGGAAGTCAAAGATATGGTAAAGTTGCTGCCTTCAGAGTATTTTCGCCGTCAATGTTATATTGCCGTTGAGCCATCTGAACCTTATCTAACTCAAATTATTGATTACATTGGCTCTGAAAATTTAATATTTGGCTCAGATTATCCACACATGGATCATCACCCAGATATTGTGAAAAACATTGTAGAGCTTGAGAAAAATTTATCTCAGGAGATAGTTAAAAAAATCGTTTGGGATAATCCTAAATGTTTCTATAAAGTTTGAGGTGAAATGGGTAGGTTTCACTTTGTTAGGATATAATCTAAAAACCTTTCTCCTTTTTTGGAGAACTGGTATCATTGAACTAAAAATTTCAGACTCTTTTAGAGAAAAGATTTTTCAACTTTAATAAAAGATTATTAGAGGGTATCTGTAAATAAAACCTTAAGCCACAAGACGATTTAACATCAGTGACATCATGGCAATGTGAACGACAGCTTCACTCACTTCCGGTAAACCCTCGTAATCTTTACTGAGTCGTCTTTGTCGTCAAGGGCCAGCCTCAAGTTCTCTCAACTACCCAACGTCGAGGTTCAACCTCAAAACTTTTTTGAGAACGTTCAACCACCTCCAGGTAAAGCTCGCATCCACCCGCGACTTGCTGCAATCACTGTCCTCGATCACCTCTATCGGCCCAAACCTTTTGTAGAGTTGGAACTGACAGGCTTGATTCTGCCAGCAACATCCTTCCAGCTGTGACATCTGATATATTGGCAGCATGAACCAACACTACTAACACTAGCCCTAATGTCTCCACGCTCGATGTGCCGTTTCCGGCCTTTGACTTTTTGGCCTCCATCAAAGCCTCGCTCTGCTCCTCCTATCTCCGTTGTTTTCACTGATTGGCTATCAATTATAGCTCCAGTGGGTTCGGGGTTTCGTCCCTCTTGTTGACGGACATTAACCCGTAGGCTATGGTGAATCCGTTGCCAGACTCCTTGTTTTTGCCATTTTCGGAAATACCCATACACAGTCTTGGCTGGTGGGAAGTCATGGGGTAACAGTTCCCAGGCACAACCACTACGACTCCAGTAGAGAATACTATTAACAACTTCTGGTAAGTCCACTGTTTGTTTCCTTCCTCTGGATGTTTCTGATTTGGCCACAGGTAGCATGGGAGCTATGATTTTCCAAGCAGCGTTCGCGCAGCGTCCCGGAGGGAATCGCTTAGGTCTGTGGAATAGGCTTTACGAGTCATATACTCTCATGTTTGATATCTGGTTTACCATTTATATCATGTTCGGATGATAACTTATAATAAAACCAGAATCATTACAGTAGATGTATTCAAACTTTATGACCAAAAAGATGGCGCTCACCAACTACCTTTATGTTCAAGCGATCGCTTATAATTGAACAGCCCTAGTTTGAGGCCACCAATGGAAGCAAGTTAGTCCTTGTATTAAATCATGCTGTTTCATTAGTTGTTGGCACCGAAAGACT
>NZ_RCBY01000085.1 GCF_003838195.1 Okeania hirsuta | reverse complement strand
TGTGAATGGAGAATTTTTAACCTTGAGTCCGTGAAACCCTTGACTAGCAATAGTTATTCCCAGAACTTTGCACTGTCTAGTTACCTAGATTTCCATCAAAATATTCCGATGTCTTAACCAGCTAAAAAATCCAACTCTTGATTTATTTCTGCCGATAAATTATTCAATAACTGTAATTTATTTCTTAACTTAATCGCCTCCGGTGACTGCTGACTAACAGGAACCTTAATCACTTTTTCTGCTTTTTCTTCATATTTCTCAACTGCTTTTAGAGCTACAGCACTAAAACGGCTTAAATAATCTCTAGCTGCATTAGCATAAGCTTGTTTTACCTGTTGCTGATAACTATCTAAATTTTGTGATTTATTCTGTTTATTATCGCTCAAAAAATAGGTCGCACCACCAGCAACTGCGGCACCCATCGGACCTGCTAATAACCAACCTATTCCAGTGGCGATCGCTATATTTTTTACCCCTCCTGATTTTTTGGTTTCTGATGGGGGTGGGGATGGCAAAAAAACTTTAGGAGCTTCAGGAAATGTAATAATTAATTCTGCTGGTTCTTCTTGTTGAAAAAATTCACAAGCTTTATCTATCCATTCGGTAATTTCTTGTTTATATTTCAGAGCTTCTGGTCGAAATTTTTCCGACTCCCAAATATTAAAAGTTCTTTGTTCCAAAACTATAGCCAATTCAAATTGATGGCGCTCCAAAAGTTTAGTTAAATATAGCCAACTTTGAAAATTTGAACTACTTTTTTGAAAGCCTTGTGTAATTAATTTTTCTGCCCGCTTTTGAATCTCAAATTTTTCACTTTTCCGCTCTTGAATAGCAATTAACTCTTTAGTCACTTCCTTAGCACTAGCTTCCATGACTTGACATAACTGAGAAGCGACTGTCTGTATTCTTGGTAATTGAATATCTATCTTTTTCCCATCAGTTTCAACAATATTTTGTAAAGCAGATTCAAAAGTTACTAAACCCGTTGTTTGCGCCACAGAAACATCACCTTTTAAGCGACCCCGCAAAGCAGGCAAAGCATCAACTCGATATAAGTTACTAATATTACTTGGTAGTTCGGAGCGAAAACTTTCTGCCAGAAAGCGTATTCTATTGTTAACTTCTGTTTGTTCATCTGAGGAGAGTAAGTTCATAAAATTAACAACAAAAACTACTGTCTTAATACCTCTATCCCACAACCAATCTCTGAGATTTTCTCGTTCTCCTAAAGTCATCAAATTTCTGGCATCTAAAACCTGTACTACTAGATCGGCAGTTAACAATTGGTCTTGCACCAAAATATCTTGAGCTTCCCGGTCATTTGTTCCTGGTAAATCTAAAAATTCAACTCCTCTTTTCAAGAAAGGATGAGGGCAATAAACTTCTACTGAAGTCACATCATCTCGCATTCGACGGTTATTATCTAGCACTGCATATTGTTTGAGAATATCTGTACCAGTTTCACAAATTTTACTTCCATCTTTAAGATTAATTTTAGTCTGTAACTCTGTACCATATTTTATAGAAATTGCAGCTCCAGTAGTAGGAATTAAATCAATGGGTAATGTTCTTTGACCTAAAAAGGCATTAAGCAAAGTAGATTTGCCATAATTAAACGGAGCAAAAACAGCAATTTTAAAAGAAGGATTTTTCAGATATTCACAAATAGAAATTATATCTTTTTTCAATTGAGAGTCTGGCTCAAGTTCTAACATTCCAAGAGCAGAATTAAAATAGCGAATCAAGTTATCAAAATTAGTCTGCAATTTTTACTCCTCCTTTAGATATCCATATTATTTAGACAAAAGCTTTATTATGAAGGCAAGGCAAAAGGCAGAAGAGTTAGAGAGGAATTTGAAAAAGGTATTTTGATAACCGAATTTGGCATAATACCTACCACCTAATTCTATGCAGCTTCATATAAAATTGGTATAAGAGTTTTAAAAATTTTATCTAATTCATGGTTTTTTTACAAATCATTTAGGATTACTATATAGTAATCCTAAATAATACCTAATTTATTAAATATTTACTAGGGTAAATGTAGTAAAAGAACGTAAGACTTACTATTGATCTCTATAACTGAACATTTGGAAACTATACTACTCTTGAATTGAGAAACTAAACCAAACCAAACCTACATTTATAATTTATATAATTTATATAATTTATATAGAAGTCGCCATTACTGTATTTGACATATCAAAAGCTTAAAACTCAGACAACGCCACATTTTTCCTTTTTCCTTCTTCTTTCTTTCTTCTTCCTTCTTCCTTCTGCTATACAATTGCTTTCATAAAATCCTGATAAACGGCAACTATTTTTGTACATTCAGATGACACATCAGTTTCTAACTGTTGAAAACGAGCTAATTCTGCATCATTATTAATTTCTTGTTCCTGTTTTTGCTGTAGCAAATTATCTAATTCCGACTTCCGAGATTTAATATCATCATCTATCCTTTCTTTAACTTCCCCTTCATAAGTATCAAAACATTCTTTAATAGCATCATAAATAGGCTGCCACTGTTCATTTCCTACTTCAGGTAAATGTTTAACCAACTCTTTTTTCGCCACTTGAACTACTTTTTTCCGTGCTTCATCTGCCTGCATTACACCTACACCTAAACCTAATAAAGCTAAACCAATAGGTCCTAAAGTTATCCCTGTAAAGAAAGTAATTGCTGTATATATTCCTCCTACAGCCAATAAATTTAGCAAGATATTTTTCCAATCAAAACCTGCTCCGGCCATCGCCATACCTGCGATATTACCCCTAGCTAATGAAAATAATCCCATAGCCCATTTTGCCCAACTAGGAGCATTATCCTCACTGGAAACAGAAAGGGCAGATTTGACCTTTTTTCCTGTTAGTTTTTCAGTGATTTTATCTGTGACTTTTGTATAGGAAGCACCATAATGAGCAGCTCTTCTAGAAAGTTGTAAAAATGCTGCATCCATCTTATTTTCAACGGTAATAGTCCATGCTGCTAATTTATCGCTAATATATTGTTCAAATCCTTTTTTTAGTTCTATTTCAAAAGCTTCTCTTTTACCAGGGTTAATGAAATCGAGAAATTTTATATCTGGTTGATAGCGCAAAAAGTCTGATTCAAAAGTATGTTCCAGGTCGAGGACATAAGAACGAAAAGAATTAGCAATTTCAGTCGCTTCTTTGTCTCTAACTGTTCTAATTTCTGACTGAAATTGGTCGCGAATTTCAGCAAGTTTATGAAACTCTGGTGCTACAGAATTAATCTTATTTATTAGCTCTTCAATATTTTGTTCTAATAAAGGAGTACGACGGGCGATCGCCTCTCGTAAATGACTATCTGCTTGAGCTGCTAAAGTTTTTGCTTGCCTAAATTCTTGAGCTGCTCTTTCTTGAGTCAAAAATTGATTTAATGCACCAAAAAATTCTGGAAAACCTGTTCCTTCTAGAGAAACTGAAGGATTTTTTAATCGCCTTCTTAATGCCAGAATTGAAGATAGTTCAAAAACTCTTTCTTGATAGATATTTTTATTTTCTTCTACACAATACTCATTGAGGTTAGCTTGAAAAACTCTTCTTAATCTTATCTCTGCTTCTTCTAATTCTTCTCGGTCATCTGGGTCAATTAAACTATCTTGTACTTGATCCCAAGCATTAATTAAAAAGAACACACTCAACCCTCTACCTTTAATATAATTTTCTAGATAGCGACGTTCTCCTAAAGTACAAGGTTGAGTTGCTCTCATCACAAATAAAATAGCATGACAATTATTGATATAACCAAGAGACAATTCATTCCGTGCTTCTGTATCATTTAAACCAGGACTATCAACAATTTCTATTCCTTTTTCTAAAATTGGTAGGGGATATTCAACCACTGCATAATCAATATCAGGAAATGCTTGTTTTTTTTCTTGTTCTAATCTTTTTGCCTCTGCTGGGTCAATTGTATAGTTTCGTTTGAAGCTCTTAAAATCTAGTGACAGAGGTTTTTTTCCATCATTAAAATGTATAGTAACTTTTTTTTCTGGTCCAAATTTTAATACAGTTAATAATGCTGTACAAGGATTAACGTCGCTAGGTAAAATATTTTCACCTATTAAAGCATTAAGAAATGTACTTTTTCCCCGTTTCATATCTCCCAATACCATCAAGCGGAACACACCAAGGCGGAGATTTTTGCCAGCATTTTTAATATCTTCTATTTCTCTTTCTAAACCTAATTTTCCCGAAGTATTTTTACCTCCTGATTCTGCTTTTTCTAAAGTTTCAGCTATTGTACATAAACTAGCAGCTACTTCGGTTCTAACTTTAGCTACTCTTTCTAAATCTTGGATAAAATTTTCTGCTTCTATTTTGTGACTCATTTTGATTTGAATAAATTAATTACTTGAGATAATTGTATCCTGTAAATCTTCTTAGTATTTAGACAAAATTATTGTTTTTTTACTTTTCGAGTATAAAGCAATAAGTCAGTTATATTACATAATTAGGGTTTGCTGAAAAAGTATGAATAGTAGGGGTAGGAGTCAACCCACCCCTAACCCCTCCCAGGACGAGAAGTCAGGAGTCACGAGGAATGGGGAATTTATAGGAGGTACTCGGAAAAATTATAAGAGTGATTTTTCTGCCATAGTCAGCCCAAAATCCTAACTTTTTGGTCACTCAAGCTTAAAAAGTTGCACTTTTTTTCCCTCTAAAAAAGCTAAAATATTTATCTGTAAATGTTTTTAGATTTAATCAGCAAGCCCTAATTATTAAGTCTAAAGTTGGCAGTAGTAGAAACTATGTTTATGTTTTTAGGGTTTTGAGTTACCATAAGTTATACCACAAAAAATATTAGGTTACTATAAGTTACAAGTCAGGAAGTAAATTTATTTTGTATTGAGACTAAAACAAATCCATAATTGACTTAAAACAGTTCCCAAATTCATAAAAATATTTTCCCGCCAATGGCATTCTTTGACTTTTCCCATAACGTTCACCAGGAAATTTATTAACAGTCTTATACTCATTTTACCGAATAATTAAGGTTTAAAGCCTCTCCTTTAAAGGAGAAATAAGAAAAAATTTTCCTTTTATTCAATCCTCTTCCTTTTAGAGATAGGTAATTATCAATTATTGAACAATACTGTTAATTCTGGCTGACTATTTTAATAATGATTTGGATAACACTGTAGATCGTCACTGAAAACTGAATGCTGAAGTTAAAACTGAAGATAAACTCAGTTGATTGGGAGGCTTGAATTTCTTAATTCCTCCTGAATTATGATTATTTATTTATCTAAATACAAATAATTATAATAGGAAATAATAAACCTCCTGTAAACAGTAATAAAAAACTACTAATTCCAATTACAAATGGATAATTAAATAAGATATTTTTACAGTAACAGGGAGCAGATAAAATAAATATATATGAATAAGATAACTGCTATATTATATATTTTTAAGAGACATCTCAATTCTCACATCTGATTCTTGATTGCTATATAAACTAAGCTATTTTTTGTTGATTTAAAATCAAACATTTTCTAACGAATTAAATCAGCAAAACTATAAGTACTAAGAATTAATAATAGTATAGCTGTGAATTGGGAAGCCTGTATTTGAGGAGATGGTGTAAGTGCTTCTCTAACTAAAATAGAAATAGAATAACCCATTACATAACTCAGGCATAAGACTAAATATTGCCATTGCTCTGTAACACTCCAACACAATAATAATACTATGGCAAAGACTAACATTATTAACTCAATAAAGCCTGGTGGATTATATTGTATACCACTCCTAATATTTTGACACCACAGTTGTAAAATTCTCATAGTTTTGATATTAAATAAAATCACAAAATTCCGATTAATTACCAGAAAAAAAATTATGGAATTTATACTTAAATAGCAAAAATTTTCATGATTTGATATTCAACATCAAAAACATCAACCATATAAATAAAAATTAAAAATTTTTTTACTCTCACAGCCATTCAGTCTGTTGTTGAAGACAAGCCAAAGCAACCTCAGTTTCCACCTGAGTAAACTCAGCATAAAATCGACTCACACTCAAAAACGGCTGAGGAGTTTCCAATACAATTAAGCGATCGCAACAATCTGCCAAAAATTTAATCAATTCTGGAGGAGCAACTGGCACAGATATCCAGACAGCATTCGGTTTATGCCACTTAATAGACTTTAGCGCAGCTATCATCGTCATACCCGTAGCTATTCCGTCATCAACTAAAATTACTAACTTACCCAGAGGAATAACTTCAGGCTTTCCACCACTAAGACATTCTAATTGAGACTGTGCTTTTTCCCTTGCTCTTTCAATTATAGCCTTTTGGACTTGTAAATTGCGTGGTTTGTGCCTCGACCACACAATACAACCATCCGCTGTCACAGCACCAAGAGCCAATTCTGGATTATCCGGTAAAGTAATTTTCTTCGCCACCACCACACTCAAAGGACAACCCAACCGACGCGCAATAGTTACTGCTACTGGCAACCCCCCTCTTGGTAGACCATAGACAATAGGCTTAATCATCCACTCAGTAGTCAAACTCATTTGACAGAAATCTGAAAAAATAACCTCAGCCAATTTTTCTCCAGCATCAGTGCGGTCTCGAAATATGGGAATAGATGACATAATTTTCTCCAGCTACTGACACTTAAATTTTACCTTCTATCACCAGAGGGCCAGCACTAAATCAAAGATTATAGTGCCTGGATGAATGGTGAGTATATAATTGTGATTTCCTACGGAATGCTCCGCAAACGATGTCACAATAATTATATACAAAAATTAATAGTTTATCCAGTAGATATTTCAGGTAAATTCAGTTATAATGATAGATATATTCAAGGAATTAATAATACTTTGCTAGTAATTGAGGCCAAATTAAAAGGCAGTCAAAATCAGTACAAAGTTTTAGATGAAATGATACTAACAAGTCAGTTCATTAGAAACAGTTGCTTGCGTTATTGGATAGATCATAAAGATGTTAAGCGCAACGACCTACAAAAGCTTTGTTCACAACTAGCAAAAGATGTTAATTTTCCTTGGGCTAAAAAGCTAAACTCTCAAGCTAGACAAGCATCAGCCGATAGAGCATGGCAATCAATACAACGATTCTACAAAAATTGTAGACAAAATAAACCAGGCAAAAAGGCTTATCCAAAATTCAAGAAATTCACTCGGTCGGTAGAATACAAAACAACTGGCTACAAGCTATCTCCAGACAGAAAAAAAATTGAGTTTAAAGATGGTTTTCAAGCTGGTGTATTTGAATTATGGACAAGTCGTGATTTAGTTTGGTATTCAGAGCAACAAATAAGTCGTGTTAGAGTTGTGAGACGAGCTGATGGTTATTATTGTCAATTTCTAGTAAATGTAGAGAGAAAAGAAACTCATAATTTTCAAGGCAATGTCGTAGGAATAGATTTAGGTTTAAATACTTTTTATACTGATAGTAATGGTAAAGCGGTAGATAATCCTAAGTATTTAAGGAAGTCGGAAAAACAACTAAAAAAGCTACAACGGAAAGTATCGCGTCGGCATAAAAAAGGCCAAAAACCGCAATCAAATAACTACCACAAAGCAAGAATTCAATTAGCTAGGCAGCACCTGAAAATTAGTAGACAGCTTAAAGACCATGCGGTAAAGACTGCACGGGCGTTAATCCAATCTCACGATTTGGTAGTCTATGAGGATTTGAAAATTGCTAACCTAGTTAAAAACCATAATTTAGCCAAGTCAATATCTGATGCAAGTTGGTATCAATTCACACAATGGGTAGAGTATTATGCTAAATTGCACGGAATTGTTTGTGTAGCAGTACCTCCCCATTTCACTAGCCAAAATTGTTCAAATTGTGGTCAAACAGTTAAGAAATTATTGTCAGTGAGGACTCACAAATGTCCACACTGCGGTTATATTGCTGACAGAGACCATAACGCAGCAAGAAATATTCTGGCAAAAGGTTTAGAAATGCTAGGAGCAATAGTCAACAGTACCGAGGGGCACTCGGAACCAGGGGGAAACCCAAAAGCTACGGGAGAGTCCAACCTCTGGTTTGGTGATAGCAATGTTGCCAATCTAAAGTTGTCTCTATGAGCGTAGAATCATCAATGATGAGAATCCCGCATCATAATCTGTGATTTGATGTAGGGAGTATGTCAACTAATGGCCTTCAAGTTGAGACTTTCTACCCAAAACTTTAGACTAAACACTAGTGGCAATTGATTCCTAAATCTCCTTTCATGTCTAACGAAAAACAACTTAGTCTCTTCGACTGGTCAAACAATAATGATTATTCAGAATCTACCTCTGATTCAGACTTCGACTCCAACCTCATTCCCACAGACGCTAAAATTCCAATTCCACCAGAAACATATCAAACAATGGAGCAAATAGCAGACCATTGTAACCAATGTTGCAGATGTGAACTAGGAAAAAACCGTAGTAATGCTGTCATTGGTAGAGGCAACCCCCAGGCAGAAATTATGATTATTGGCGAAGCACCCGGTCAAAATGAAGACGAACAAGGTTTACCATTCGTTGGTAGGTCTGGGCAACTACTGGACAAAATTTTGGAGTCCGTAGAGCTAAGTAGCGATCGCCACGTTTATATTTCTAATGCTATTAGATGTCGGCCACCTGAAAATCGGACTCCGACAACTCAAGAAATAGAAGCTTGTAAACCATACTTACTAGAGCAAATACGTCTTGTAGACCCGAAAATTATTCTTTTAACTGGAGCAACGGCAGTTAAAGCTTTGACTGGTGAGAAACGAGGTATAACTAAAATAAGAGGCCAATGGCTGGAGTGGGAAGGGCGACTTTGTATGCCCATTTTTCATCCAGCTTATCTTTTGCGAAATCCTTCTCGGGAGCCTGGCAAACCAAAGTGGTTAATGTGGCAAGATATTCAGGCGGTTAAACAAAAATTAGATGAATTAGAGGGAGATAGTAATTCTATAGATTTTTAGATTTTTGGTAGAGGTATTTCAATCAATTTATTCTTTGAATATAAACCCGATTTAATCGTAATTTCTGATTTTTTCACATTAAACTTTTTTGCCAATATTTTGATTAATTCTTGATTAGCTTTACCATCTACTGGTGGAGACTTCAAACATATTTTGAAACTACCATCTGCTTCAGTTTCAATACTTTGTTGTTTGGAATTTGGTTTAATTTTTACTTGAAAAATAGCCATTGATAGATAGAGGTTATTTATTGATGATAATTTGAGCAGGGATATATGATTTAGAGTCGAGCATTACCGAATAATTAAGGTTTAAAGCTTCTCGTTTAAAGGAGAAGAAAAAATTTTCCCTACCGCGTCAATCCTATCCGTTTTCAAGGAGAGGTAATTGTTAATTATTAATTATTAATTGTTGAACACTTAGCCTCCTCTGTTCTGAATTATCCCCTATGACAGGTTCGGTGTGCGATTTTTTCCCAATAAATACGAAGTTTACTCAAATAAAAGTACTATGACGAAAGCTTAAAATTGATTTAATTAAGTAAAAAAGAAGTACTTATTAGATTTTTGGGCATTGCTGAATTAAGGTATGAAAGTAGGTTTATAGGGAACACTTAACTGGGAACAGGGAACAGTTAATATTCACAAGTAGTTCAAACCATCCAAAATAAAAAATCCCAAATACAAAATTATCAAATCATACCCACCAGTCAGCAACGCCGATTTTTGCAATTAATTTATTGATTTTCAGACAGCTAAAGAGAAATTTACTAAAGCTTGAAATAACGTGGTTTCGTCAATACATAAAATGGCACAATTTAAAATGAAATAGCCTTGGTTTCTGGTAGAGGTAATTCAATACTTTATGTTGAGAATTCCGTTGATATTTTACTTAGAAAATAGCCAGAATTAAATTACCAATAAAAATCTCCATAAATCACACAAAAAAATTAATACTTCATTCCTCATCCTATCTCCTGAATCCTCTGTTATTCAATACTTTATGTGGAGAATTCCGTTGATATTTTACTTAGAAAATAGCCAGAATTAAATTACCAATAAAAATCTCCATAAATCACACAAAAAAATTAATACTTCATTCCTCATCCTATCTCCTGAATCCTCTGTTATTCAATACTTTGTTGTGGAGAATTTGGTTGAACTTTTACTTGGAAAATAGCCCAAATTAAGTTGCCAATAAAAATCTTCATAAATTCAATTGTAAAGGTAAGATATAGCAGTCACAATTACTATATTTGACATATCAAAAGCTTAAAAATCTGACATCTTCTGAGTTTTCCTTCTCTCCTAGATAACTAAAGCCTTCTTTCTTCTTCCTTCTTACTTCTTACTTCTTCCTTATGCCATATCATTCCTCATTCTGACTCTTGACTCCTGTCTCCTGACCCCTATCTCCAAAATAACATCCTTGTAACCAAACTCTAATACCTCTAGCAAATACTCCATTACTACTATCTTCTGGTTGTGGTGGTAAATTTCCTAGTAAACTTTCTTCTATAGAAAACATATTAACTAACTCCCATTGTCTCTGACTTTTCCTCAGAAATAACCAATGAAATTTTTGTAATTCAACTACCTGACTATCTCTATATTGCCTTTCTAAAGTTGTCAGAAAAATTTGATTAATATCTTCCTGAAAAAAAGGCATATCATCTATAGGTAAAGGTTCAAACTCAGGACGACCTGCTATAACTATATTCCGTTCTAAATAATCTTCATTTGATTGGCGATCGCGTTGAATTTCACGATTAACATAACCAGGCAAATCTAATATTAAATCTGTGGCTAGAATTTCTAAATCTTCTGAATTATCCGGACAAGTAGATTTTGGTTTCCAAGGATCTGTTGATTCTATTTTTTCTATTTCTATTCTAGGTTTTCTAGGTCTTCTAGGTCGTCTTTTTCTGACCATCAAATAATTGTCAATCGTCAAAAATAGGGAATTAGGTAAAGATAAATTGTCACTGGCTATACTTATAATCGTGATTATAGAAATGAATATTTTCAAATAAAATAGCATTCGACTTTAGGATTTTCAGATTGATATTTCCCTGAAAGTTATCATGTCTGAAAAATATTTACTGTTCAGCAAATTTTCCCAATAATTTAATAAGTTTTTTAATAAGTTTGAGGATTTAAGAATTTCCTAACATTAATGGCGACTGCTATAGCAATATTTTTGTAATTGTTATGACGGGTAGGTTATACCAAGCGTGAAAAAAGAATGTTACGAATAGTAAGAGCGATAAAAAAACTTTATAGGAAATGTCCCTTTGACTAAAAAGATAGTTTACGCCCTAAAAAATGGTATTAAAGACATTCCCATACGACTCCTGACTCCTGACTTCCCCTCCTGGGAGGGGGAGGGGCGAGGGGTGGGTTGACTCCTCAGAAATACCCTAGATATTTGTAGCAAAAATTTATCAACTTGGTATCATACCATTTCTCCTTGATGTATCACTTAATATAGAATAGTCAGTGTAATAAGGTCTGAGCAACAATTATTAAGCGCATTGTTACAGAGAAATGGTATCAGAAGTGAAAGCTATCTTTCATTTTATGAAGCTCAAAAAAATCGAAAGATATTTAGCCTTGCATTCTGTCAAAAATCCTGATAGTATGTAATTATTGGGAGGCGTTCGCACCTACGCATGACTTTTTATTCAACCTAAATATAGTACTATGTTATCTGAAGTGACGTTTAAAACAATCGAGCATCAAACATAACAATACTTTGAATAAAACGCCCCTTAAATTTCCTGACAAATGCGCTCCAAAGCCCCTTTTGGGTCAGCAGCAGCAGTAATAGGTCGGCCAATAACAAGATAATCAGCACCAGCCTTAATAGCCTGACCAGGAGTAAGCGATCGCTTCTGGTCTCCTTTCTCTGCCCAAGTTGGCCTCACTCCCGGACAAACCAACACAAAATCATCACCACAAACCTGTCTCAACTGTTCCACCTCTTGAGGAGAACAAACTGCCCCACCTAAAGCAGATTCCTGAGCCAACAAAGCCATCTGCAAAGCATACTCTGGCAACTCCAGAGGAATTTTGAGGTCAAAAGCCACATCGCGAGAAGTCAAACTGGTCAAAATAGTAATAGCAATTAACCTTGGTGGGTTTTCTCCTGTAACTTTTGCCCCTTCAACAATAGCTTCTTGAGCAGAAGTCAAAGCCACTCTGCCAGCAGTAGCATGGATAGTCAACAAATCGACACCATAACTAGCAGCAGCTCGACAAGCTCCAGCAACAGTATTAGGAATATCGTGAAACTTTAAATCCAGAAAAATCCGCTTCTGACGTTCTTTGAGAATTGAGATAATTTTAGGGCCACAACTAACAAACAATTCTAGACCAACCTTCCACCAGATTATTTCCGGTAATTGGTCTATCAGAGCGATCGCTGCTGCCTCAGTAGGAACATCCAACGGGACAATAATTTTATCAATATTCATCAATTTCATCAGTATGGGTTAATTTTCAGTGGTTTATTTCTGGGTATTCAAACAAAAAAAACTAAGACGTTGTAGTTTTGAGTGATTTTCACCTCGAGATTTTCCCTCCCTGTGAGTCAGAATTTTTGCCTACTGAATTTTTCCGACTGTGAGTCTGAGCAAAAGTATTAGTTAATTTTCAGTTGTTTAATTCCCGGCAGCCAAACAAAAAACTAAGACGTTACAGTTTTGAGTAAATTCCATTGTCTATTTCTGGGCAGTCAAACAAAAAACTAAGACGTTGTAGTTTTGAGTGATTTTCATCTTGAGATTTTCCCTCCCTCTGAGTCAGAATTTTTGCCTACTAAATTTTTCAGACTTTGAGTCTAAACAAAAATATTAGTTAATCCTTCACCAAACGGACAAAGTTTTTCTTACCCACCCGTAGAACCTTACCATCAAGGTCTGCCGGAATTAAACAACTGAAAATTAACTAATACTTTTGCTCAGACTCACAGTCGGAAAAATTCAGTAGACAAAAGTTATGACTCACAGGGAGGAGAAAATATTGAGGTCAAAATCACTCAAAACTACAACGTCTTAGTTTTTTTGTTTGAATACCAGAAAATAGACCACTGAAAATTAATTAATTTTCAGTGGTTTATATTCTGGGTATTCAAACAAAAAAACTAAGACGTTGTAGTTTTGAGTGATTTTCACCTCGAGATTTTCCCTCCCTGTGAGTCAGAATTTTTGCCTACTGAATTTTTCCGACTGTGAGTCTGAGCAAAAGTATTAGTTAATTTTCAGTTGTTTAATTCCCGGCAGCCAAACAAAAAACTAAGACGTTACAGTTTTGAGTCATTTCTACCTCAAGTATTAATTAATTTTCAGTGGTTTATTTCTGGGTATTCAAACAAAAAAACTAAGACGTTGTAGTTTTGAGTGATTTTTACCTCAATATTTTCTCCTCCCTGTGAGTCATAACTTTTGTCTACTGAATTTTTCCGACTGTGAGTCTCAGCAAAAGTATTAATTAATTTTCAGTGGTTTATTTCTGGGTATTCAAACAAAAAAACTAAGACGTTGTAGTTTTGAGTGATTTTTACCTCAATATTTTCTCCTCCCTGTGAGTCATAACTTTTGTCTACTGAATTTTTCCGACTGTGAGTCTCAGCAAAAGTATTAATTAATTTTCAGTGGTTTATTTCTGGGTATTCAAACAAAAAAACTAAGACGTTGTAGTTTTGAGTGATTTTTACCTCAATATTTTCTCCTCCCTGTGAGTCATAACTTTTGTCTACTGAATTTTTCCGACTGTGAGTCTCAGCAAAAGTATTAATTAATTTTCAGTGGTTTATTTCTGGGTATTCAAACAAAAAAACTAAGACGTTGTAGTTTTGAGTGATTTTTACCTCAATATTTTCTCCTCCCTGTGAGTCATAACTTTTGTCTACTGAATTTTTCCGACTGTGAGTCTCAGCAAAAGTATTAATTAATTTTCAGTGGTTTATTTCTGGGTATTCAAACAAAAAAACTAAGACGTTGTAGTTTTGAGTGATTTTTACCTCAATATTTTCTCCTCCCTGTGAGTCATAACTTTTGTCTACTGAATTTTTCCGACTGTGAGTCTCAGCAAAAGTATTAATTAATTTTCAGTGGTTTATTTCTGGGTATTCAAACAAAAAAAACTAAGACGTTGTAGTTTTGAGTGATTTTCACCTCGAGATTTTCCCTCCCTGTGAGTCAGAATTTTTGCCTACTGAATTTTTCCGACTGTGAGTCTGAGCAAAAGTATTAGTTAATTTTCAGTTGTTTAATTCCCGGCAGCCAAACAAAAAACTAAGACGTTACAGTTTTGAGTAAATTCCATTGTCTATTTCTGGGCAGTCAAACAAAAAACTAAGACGTTGTAGTTTTGAGTGATTTTCATCTTGAGATTTTCCCTCCCTCTGAGTCAGAATTTTTGCCTACTAAATTTTTCAGACTTTGAGTCTAAACAAAAATATTAGTTAATCCTTCACCAAACGGACAAAGTTTTTCTTACCCACCCGTAGAACCTTACCATCAAGGTCTGCCGGAGAGTCAAAAGTCAAATTCTGGTCTGAAATACGGTCGTCGTCCAAACGTACAGCTCCCCCGGCAATTTTTTTCCTAGCTTCAGAGCTACTCTTACATAAACCACTAGCACTAACAACATAAAACAACTTTGCTGGAAACTCCACATTAGCCAAAGAAAACTCTGGCACTGCCTCAGTTTGACTCATATCTCCCTCAAGCACCACTTTCATAGCCGTTTGTTGAGCCAACAAAGCAGCTTCCCTACCGTGGTACTGAGATGCAATATCCAAAGCCAACAACTTTTGTCTTTCACGAGGATTTTCTGGCAGAGTCTCAAGAGATAAACCAGTCAATAATTCAAAATACTGTTCTATCTGGTCATCAGGAATTTTTTCCAACTTAGAATACATACTCAGAGGGTCTTCCGATAAACCCACATAATTTCCCAGAGACTTAGACATTTTCTGTACCCCATCAGTCCCCAACAAAATCGGCATCAATAGACCAAACTGAGTTTTTTTACCAAAATGCCGTTGTAAATCTCGTCCCACAGCAATATTAAACTTTTGGTCAGTACCCCCCAACTCCACATCAGCATCCACAGCCACAGAATCATAACCTTGCATCAAAGGATAAAGAAACTCATGAATATAGATCGGGTTTTCCTGCTGATAACGAAGAGCAAAACCCTCCTTCGCCAACATTTGCCCCACCGTCATTGTTGCCAAAAGTTCCAGAATATTTGCCAAGTCTAATTTAGAAAGCCATTCTGAGTTGTAGCGAATTTCTAAGCGCCCTGGCGTGTCAAAATCTAATATAGGCCGGACCTGCTCTAAATAAGTTTTGGCATTTTCCCGCACCTGTTCGGAAGTTAACTGTTTTCGGACTTCAGATTTCCCAGTAGGGTCGCCAATTCTTGCCGTAAAATCTCCTATGATTAATACTGCTGTATGTCCAGCATCCTGAAATGCTCGGAGTTTGCGAACCGGGATACTATGACCTAAATGGATATCTGCTCCTGTGGGGTCAATTCCTAATTTAACTCGCAAAGGTCGGTCTGAATTGGCCAATCTCTGAAGTAAATTTTCATCAGGGTTTGTAGAATCTGGTCTATCTGGAAAAATTTCGCTGATGCCACGACGCAGCCATGTAAATTTATCAGTCATCATTTAGTTTTAGTTATATTGATATAGCTTTAGTTTGGGGGGTTAAATTAAATCTAGAGCAACTATGGTTTAAGTTATCCAGCAATCCTATATTTAGGGCTTGCTGAATAAATATCAAAGCATTTACAAGTAAAGGTTTGAGACTTTTTAGGTCTTGAAAAAGTACCTGGTTTTCAGCCCTTCATGCTCAAAAAGTTAGTATTTTGGGCGAGAGTTGGGCCAAAAAATTCTCCCCTACTCCCCTACTCCCCTACTCCCCTACTCCCCTACTCCCCCGCTCCCCTACTCCTTAAAAAAGACTTTTTCAGCAAACCCTATTTAGTCTTTAGTCATCTAAGACGCATTGAGATTTTATATTCTATATTCCCTTTCACAAAAAAATTGGACTATATAGTTTAAACGCTGAACAGTTTACAAAGTCAACTGCTTAATGGCATCTAAGTAAAATATTATAGAAAAGTTCAGTAGATGTAAAAATTATTGTGTTTAAGCCTCCTTAATAATTAAGAGTGCTAAAGTAACATAAATTATTTATGAATATAATTCAACCTTATTCTTTCATCTTTTTCCCTATGGGTTTAATATCCCACCGTCACCCCTGGTATCTACAATTGGTTGGTTCGTAGGTGCAGAGTGACAACTTTTCAGTATCCCATCCATTTTTCCAGTCCTTCAGTCCTTACTTGTTCCTTCTTCAAATATTTAATATACTTTGTAAGCTGAATAAATTAAGAAACCCTCGACTATCGCTGCTAGCTGACCAAGTAATTCACTTAAGAGATTATCAGCTATGAGCAGTAGAATTGCAGAATATAAATCAATTAACCTCTCAAAATATATCTAAACACCTAAACAATTTCTAAGTAGAACATGGTAAATTTTGGGCGCTATGTATCTATCAAATTGTAAATTAGCTCAAAAGTTTATATTCATTGCTTTTAGGGGTTTTTTGATTGAAAAATGCAACGTCTTTTTTCTAGTTTGCTCTACTTAGCTCTGCTCTAAAAATTGAAATTTAGTTTTGTAAGCTGAATAAATATAAGAGACGACCGTCTCTCACTGCTAACTAAGCAAATAATTCCGTCGAGAGGTTACCAGCTATTAACAGTAAAATCCCTTAATATAATCGGTTAATCTCTCAAAATATATTATCTAATACTAAATACGGTTATGAAAAGGTGCTTGTCTTATGCTCAAATCCTAATGTATAGCAAAGAGTTCAATTTTTTGGAACATCCTTTACTAAAGTGGATTTGGTACAACACCGAACAGCAAAATTTCCTAATATAATCAGTTAATCTCTCAAAATATATCTAACACCTAAACAATTACTAGCTGTAAAATTTGAAATTTCGTCAAGGAAGTTAAATCAAAGTGTCCACCAATGCCCTCCCACATAAGCAAACTACAAAATCTCGGTCTGAAATTTCACCAGTCTTTGGATTTGTTCAATCTGTCAGTAAGGTAACAGCAGGTACTGTACTAGGCATTACCATGCTGACTAGCTCATTAGTAGCTGGTGGACTGGTAGGTTTAGCAATCAGCTTTCGTAATCTTCCAGACGTTCGGGTACTAAAAAATTACACACCTTCAGAAACAACTCACATATATGATGTTAAAGGTAGACCATTGGCCAGTCTCCACGATGAGGCCAACCGAGAAGTCATACCCCTAAACCAAATTTCTCCAGACTTAAAACGAGCAGTTCTAGCGATCGAGGATAGTAACTTCTATAATCACTACGGAATCTATCCTATCGGAATTATGCGTGCTTTTGTCGCCAACTTAGAACGGGGTAGAACTGTTGAAGGTGGTTCTACTGTTACTATGCAGTTAGTGAAAAATTTGTTTCTCTCCCCGACAGCCAAACTAAGTAGGAAAGTGGCTGAAGCAGTTTTGGCAATTAGGATGGAACAAATTCTTGATAAAAACGAAATTTTAGAATTATACCTCAATCAAATTTACTGGGGTCATAATCTCTATGGAGTCGAGACTGCAGCAAAAAGCTATTTTAATAAATCCTCCAAGGATTTAACTTTGGCTGAAGCTGCCTTGATGGCAGGTATGATTCCTGCCCCAGAAGAGTATAGTCCATTTATCAATTACCAAAAGTCTAAGCAACGCCAGGCCACTGTTTTAGCAAGACTGCGTGAACTGAATTGGATTACTGCTGAAGAGGAAGCTGAGGCTCTCAAGCAGCCATTATTAGTGGGTAAAGTTACCTCTTTTCGTCAGAGTGAACTTCCTTATATTACTAATGCAGTTGTTCAGGAGTTAACTGAGAGGTTTGGTAAAGATGCTGTTCTTAAGGGAGGAATGCGGATACAAACGACCATTGATATGAATTTCCAACGGATGGCTGAAAGAACTGTGACTGAATGGCATGAAATCTTATATTACCGTCGGGTTTATCGGAGTTGGGACAAAGGTCAAATGGCATTAGTGGCAGTTGATCCACGCACCCACTTTGTGCGAGCAATGGTTGGTGGGGCAGATTTTAAGAGTAGTCAATATAATCGTGCTGTTCAAGCTCGCAGGCAACCGGGTTCTGCTTTTAAGCCTTTTGTTTATTACACTGCTTTTGCTTCGGGTAGATATTCCCCATATTCGGTTGTGTCTGATACTCGAGTTAGTTATCCAGATGGTAATGGTTATTACACTCCTAGAAATTATGGCGGTGGATATTCTGGGTCTGTTAGTATTCGTAAGGCTTTGGAGTCTTCTTTGAATATACCAGCGGTGAAAATTGGTCAATATGTTGGACTTAATAAGGTAATTGAGGTTTGTCGCATTTTAGGGATTAAGAGTCCGATGGAACCTGTTATTTCTTTACCACTTGGTTCGGTTGATTTGACACCTCTGGAAATGGCGGGTGCTTATGCGACTTTTGCCAATAATGGTTGGCATTCTGACACTACTTTTATTGTACAGGTAACAGATACCAGTGGGAATGTCTTGTTGGATAATACTCCTAAACCTAAGTTGGTTTTAAATCAGTGGGCTGTAGCGTCACTTAATAGTGTATTGGTGGGAGTAATTGAACGAGGTACTGCTACTAGAGCTAAGATTGGCCGTCAGGCCGCTGGAAAAACTGGTACGACTTCTTCTGAACGAGATGTTTGGTTTGTAGGTTATACACCTCAGTTGGCAACGGCTGTTTGGGTGGGCAATGATGATTATCGGCCTCTAAATTATGGTGCTACTGGTGGTACTACTGTTGCACCGATCTGGCGTAATTTTATGAACCAAGCCTTGAGAGGCCAGCGTCGCGAATATTTTCCACCAGCATATAAATTTGAGAGGCCATAAATTAGTGTCTAATAAAATTAAGAAGGAAGAGCGAATTTGAAAGTTGGAAACCCCTTAAATTGATTTATTGGGCATTGCTGAATTAAGGTATGAAAGTAGGTTTATAGGGAATAGGGAACACCGGATCTGGGAAAAGTTAATATTAACAAGTAGTTCAAACCATCCAAAATAAAAAATCCCAAATACAAAATTATCAAATCATACCCAGAATCAGCAACGCCATTTATTGTTTATGGGGATTCATCAATTGACATCCTCCCGACGTTGCCCTTGGGCGACAATGTATGATTCCTAACCATCACTGATTAGGGGTTTCTGTTTCCTCTTGCCTCCTCCGGAGGAGCTGCGCTAACATAGCACCTGCCTCCGAGGTCGATCTTCTTTTTGGTCTTAAGGTAGTTCCACAGTAGGTCGCCAACCCGACGGCTTCCCTAGACACTAATAGCCCAGAAGGCTTAACTTAACTATCATAGCACACAATCTTTGAAAACCTCAATATTGATTGGTTTTTCCATCCCTCCGCTCCCCTTCGGAATAACGCAGATTTTCAAGTAACGTTGAGATAAATAAACAAAAGAACACTATAAGTTTGTATCTCTAAGATAGGTTCTATTTTGAATTTTCCTGATTTGAGTCAAGGCTTAAATAGCATTTTTTTTGTTGCTATAGCAGAAGGAAGAAGCAAGAAAGAAAAATCTTGCGTTCTTTGAATTTTAAGCTTTTGATATGTAAAATACAGTAATGGAGAATGCTATAAATAAAAAGAAATTAAAAACCAAGTAGTACAACAATAAATTCTAAATTATTCTTGTTTTCTAGTATAGTGCGAAGTTCTTGGAATAACTATTACTAGCTAAGGCTTTCAGTGGCCTAAAGGTTAAAAACTATTTATTCAGAGTTGTAGGTACTGTAAGCCTTTCCCAGTAATACTTTCAGTCTGGAAAGTAAATCGTTTTTTTGCATAACTTTGTACTCTCCAGTTGTTTTGATATTTTTGATAATTTGAAAAAAATGTATCTACATAAATAGCTAAAAATAACAAAATGCAAGATAATTGTTTTTATTAATTTCTAGAATCAACAGTTTGGGTTAAAGAAAATAACTTTGTTAATGGGTAAGATTGGTAAGTATAATTATAGATTGAAAGTGAGTTAATGATGGGTTCAAATCATACCGTCATTTGGAAAAGCAAAAAAAACTGTTTATTTCTATAATTTCTATAACTTCAAAAAATTTCCCAAAAAACTGTTTGAAATAATGTGGTTAATATATTAAATCGTTATTTATCTTGATTCAATTAGGACTGTTTTTCTAATTCAGACTTCATTCTTTCTAAAGTTGTGTGCATTTGATCGAACATTTGTTGAGGACTAATGCCAAATTGATTTAACTGAGTTTTAAGTTGTTCCATAGTCATTTGAGCCATGAAATCTTCTGATAATTCAAAACGCTTCATAAAAATGCGGTAGCGCTCCATAATAGATTCCATCTTTTCAATATAAATTTTTTTACCTTCTCGATCAAATTTACCATAATCACTTCCTACTTTAATTAAGGATTGATAATCCTCAAATAATTGTTTAGCTTCCTGTTGAACTACTTCTGAATCAAAAAATCCCATAACTTTCCTTATTTAAAATCTGAAATTATATTAACTAAATTTTTAAGTTTAGAACTACCCTAATTTAACAATTGTGATATTAACATGACACCTGTTTGTTAGGTAAATCCATTACTTATACTACTATAACATTAATTTTGTCTCGACCATTGAAAAAAAATGGTGTGGAAATACCCCTATCTTGGTTCGTCAACCCGAAATTTTATTTATCGCATTTATATAGAGTTTACATTTAAGTTGTCAAAATCCTTTTGAGAAAAAGTAAATAGGCAACAGAGAATTAGGTATAAAGATATTTTTTGTGGTGGAAAAAATAGCTTAATTCATAGATGTTTTATTAAATATTGTGATAATTAGGGTTTGCTTATGGAAGTTTTTTGGTATGAAGTAGGAGTCAACCCACCCCCAGACCATCCCAGGAGGGGAAGTCAGGAGGAATGGGAAATTTAGAGGAGTTAGTCGGATATTTTATCCCTTGATTTTTCTGCAATTATTCTACCTTTTATCCTAACTTTTTGGTCGCTCAAGCTTAAAAAGTTGCACTTTTTTTCGTTCTAAAAAGGCACTTACCTTTATCTGTAAATACTTTTAGATTTAATCAGCAAACCCTAATTAATTATTAATTATTGAAGTAGCTTCTCTTTCTAACAATAGAGTTACCGGACCATCATTATCAATTTCAACTTCCATCATTGCTCCAAATATACCAGTTTCTACCTTTAAGCAACTCAATTTTAATCGATCTACAAATAGCTGGTAAAGTTGTTTAGCAACTTCAGGAGATGCTGCATTATCAAAAGATGGACGACGACCTTTGCGACAGTCTCCATAAAGAGTAAATTGACTAATGATTAACAATTCACCATTTATATCTTTTACTGATTTTTCCCAACGGTTATTATTACTACCTAGGTCAGGAAATAAACGAATCTCTAAACATTTACGCACCATCCAATCTATTTCTACTTCCGTATCAGTAGTTGCAATACCTACAAGTAAATTTAATCCTTTACCAATTTTACCAACAATTTTTCCATTTACTTTGACTTGAGAAAAATTCACTCTTTGGATAATAACTCGCATAACAAAAAAAGTTAAAGGTTAAAAATAATTTTTTCTTTTGACAAAGAAGAAACTAGAGAACAATAATAAATCGAAATTAGTATCATTCTCTAACTAGAGGACAATTACTTATGGTGACTTCTTCTTTCTAGAAGCTTTCTACTTTCTGGATTTAAATCTAAACATGAATCTCATAACGTTATAAATCTATATTTGCTTTTTATCGCATATATTCCTTTGTCAAATATGTGCAATTAATTTGGCACTACCACTTATAAGATTTATCCATAAATTTGCACTTAATATAAAGATGAGAATAGTTAGTGTAATCAGGTCTGAGCAACAATTATTAAGCGCATTTTTACAGATAAATTGTATTAATTAGGGTTTGCTGAAAAAGTCTTATGGGTGAGGGTAGGAGGACCGAGTCAGGAGTCAGGAGTCAGGAGTTAGGAGTTAGGGGAATTATAGAGGAGATAGTAGGAAGAATAGTCCCTGAATTTTTTTGCCCCTATCTTGACCAAAATCCGCTCCTAATTGAACCATTACTACCTAAAACCTCGCACTTTTTGATACTTAAAAAGGCACTTACCTTTATCTGCAAAGACTTTTAGATTTATTCAGCAAGCCCTAATTAATCTTCAATGGAAAGGAGTCAGGAGTAGATAATACTTACTTTTGTCTACCACTTCCCTTGTTTAATAGACTAAACCTTACTTGCATTGCCTCAATTGTGATGGGGGTGAATATTGAGTCATAATTTTTCCGATTCCTAATTCTTTTCTTTAAGCATAATCAATGTCTAGAACCCATTTGGAATCTTTTAGGTATCTCCAAATAAAGAGGGAGTAGGCGATCGGGACGTTGCATGCAACGTCCGTAGGTCATAGAGGCAAAGAATTGATGAATAAGAGTGCAATAATTGATTTAATTTTTTATTATTATGAGATTTATATTAGACATCTCCAGAAAAGAGGGAATAGGGAAGAGGTATGGAGGGGGAAATAATTGATAATTTTTGTACGATAATTGATTTAATTTTTTATTATTGGAGATGTCTATTTATGTACTTTATGTACTTAAATATAGGGAGATAGGTAGATGGTGAATATAGTGGCACATTTCCACCTTTTTCCCCTATTCTATTTCTCTAGCTCCTAATTCCTAATGTTGAAACATTGCTTTTAACCTCCATCTAATCATTTTTATACGTAGAAAAAATCCAATGTACAGCACTTCCTAGAAACAGAAGAAAAAAGATATTTTGGTTTGTAGGAAATTTAAATAATTCCAACCTATTACCTTATTCCTTATTCCTAACTTTTCAAGAAATAACACAGTCCTCTAATTGCGATCGCAACTCATCATGGTCTAAATTTTGACCAATCAAAACTAACTGATTTTTAGGAGTACCTTTCCACTCATCATCATTAATAGTAAACCGCTTACCACTCAAATGAAATATATGTCGTAGAGGACTTTCTTCAAACCACAAAATTCCCTTTGCTCGGAAAATATTTGCAGGCAATTTATTATCCAAAAAATCTTGGAATTTCTTAAGAGAAAGAGGTTTATCACTTTGAAAAGAAATAGAAGTAAAACCATCATTTTCTAAATGGTTGGAATGATGATGATGTTCATGGTCATGGTCGTGGTCGTAATGATGATGTTCATGGTCATGGTCATGGTCGTGATGATGATGTTCATGGTCGTGGTCATGGTCGTGATGATGATGTTCATGGTCGTGGTCATGGCTATGAGCTTCTTCTTTTATTTCAAAATACTTCTCCGACTCAAACAAACCCACACTGAGAATCAACGGCAAAGCTACTTGTGATTGGCTAGTCCTCATAATTCTCGCATCTTTTTTAACATCTCTAATTTTCACTTCTAATAAGTCTAAATTTTTCTCCTCAACTAGGTCAGTTTTATTTAACAAAATAATATCGCTATAAAAAATTTGACTATGTGCTGCCTGACTATTAAACAAATCAAGACTGTAGTTAGCAGCATCGACCAAAGTAATAATTGAATCTAGGCGAGTCATATCTCGTAATTCAGTACCTAAAAAAGTTAAAGCTACTGGTAATGGGTCAGCTACACCAGTCGTTTCTACAACTATATAATCAATTTTGTCTGGTCTGTCTAAAACTTGATGAACAGCATTAACTAAATCTTCATTAATAGTGCAGCAAACACAACCATTACTAAGTTCGACCATTGTGTCATCTCCATCGGTAGAAACAATTAATTCATGATCAATACCAATTTCTCCAAATTCATTTACTAAAACCGCAGTTTTTACACCCTGTTGATTTTGCAATATATGGTTCAGTAAAGTAGTTTTACCACTACCAAGAAAACCTGTAATTATTGTTACTGGTAAACCACTTTTTGGCAGATCCATATTTGAGGTATTTGATTGAGTTGTTGTTGATTGCATAATTGTCCTGTTAAGTTAGTTTAATGTTTATTGTTGACCAGAAGTACAATTATTATAGTATCAATTTTCATGTTCTAAAATTGAGGGTATCTTTAACGAAGTCAGAAGTCAGAAGTTAACCCACCCCTCGCCCCTCCCCCTCCCAGGAGGGGAAGTAGGGGATTTGAGCAACTCTCCAAAAATATTTCGCCTTAAAAGGCGGGGTTTTAGACCCAATCCTGTTTGATAATAAAAAATTAAATATAAAGTTATCAGCTTAACAAGTGCAACTTGATTAGACATCTCCAGTAATAAAAAATCAAATTAATTCTCGTACATAAATCATTAATTCTTTCCGCCTACTCTCTACTCCCTACTCCCTATTTTCTAGAGATGTCTATTAATTATGAGTTTCTATGATTGAAGATTTATCTACTGGTTAAAATCATCATTCTGTGAAGCACCAAAAAACCCCTGGATGGAAGGCAATAGGATTCCCACAATCAAAAAAAAATGTGGTAGTATTATGTTATTGGGCTGAACTCGCCCATAAGCATGACTTTTTATTCAACGCAAAAAAGTTGTCTAGGGAAGAAGTATTGAGAAATAGGAGTTTGGTTTTAGACTGAGTTGGGGCAAAAGCTAGTGGTTCAATAATTGATAATTGATAATTGATAATTACCTGTCCCTAAAAGGAAGAGGATTGAATAAAAGGAAAATTAATTCATTGTTTCTCCTTTAAAGGAGAGGGTTTAAACCTTAATTATTCGGTAAACTGAAGATTTATCTACTGGTTAAAATCATCATCCTGTGAAGCACCCAGAACCCCAGGATGGAATCCTATTGCCTTCCCACAATCAAAAAAAATGTGGTAGTATTATGTTATTGGGGTGAACTCGCCCATTCGCATGACTTTTTATTCAACGCTAAAAAGTTATGGACAGAGCAAATACTGAGAAATAGGAGCTTAGTTTTAGACTTAGTTAGGCCGAAAGCTAGTGGGTAATTAGTAGGTTTCCCAGAAATAAGGACACACTCAAGAAAGGGGTGAGAGAAAACTGCCTGATTTCCCTATCTCCTGTCTCTCAAAAACTAACCCGCAACAGAAATGAAGTCACCAAAAATCTCTAACATTTCAAAACTAAATTAATATTGCCCACTAGAAATCTCCAATAATAAAAAATAAAATCAATTATTGGACTAGATATATCAATTATTTCCCCCTACTCCCTACTCCCTACTCCCTACTCCCTACTCCCTACTTCCTACTCCCTACTCCCTCTTTTCTAAAGAATAATTGGCTCAAAAGTCGGTCTACCAAATTTTACAGACGGAATAAGCACATCTAATAATCGATCCACAACTTGCTTCCAAGTAAAATGCTGAAGAACCCATTTCGGTCCAGTTTGACGAGCATGGTCTAATAATAAAGATTTTTCAATAACTGTTTGCATTAATTCAATCAAATGCTCTTGTTCTGGTACTACACACCAGAGAGTATCTCCATCCCTTGTATAATTAGTCTGGAGTTTACTATCAATTTTTAAAGCAAAATCAGAGTTAGTAAAATCATCTGTCGGGCCACCTTTTGTACATATTACAGGCAAACCACAAGCTGTTGCTTCCAATACTGGCAAATTAAAACCTTCAGCTAAATAGGGAGAAACATAAGCATCAGCAACTTGATAAAGTTGAGCGAGTTCAAAAAATGAAAGAGTTTCGCCAACATAGATAATTCTAGACTTCACTTTTTCTATCTGTGTATTAGTGAGTGCAAGTTTGCTAGCTTTGAGAATAGAATCTTTAGAAGGAAAAATAGCATCCCTACCTTTAAGGATAAGTTTAGTATCTGGATAGCGCTCAACAATGATGGCAAATGCTTTGAGTAAACGTCCCACTCCTTGACTACTATTGCACATCACCCCAATATTGAGAAACACAAAATAGTTATTAATGCCCAACTTTTGGCGGAGAATAGTTCTCTGAGAAGTTGGTAAAGGATGATAAATATCAGGGTTGACACCAAGAGGGACAACAGCAACACGACTTTCTTGAGCACCACTACGAATAAACCCATCTTTTGACCAGTGGGAGGGGGTAATAATAATTGCATCTCCTTGAGCATGAGCTTCTGCAAAAGATTTTACACCCATTCCGTTAACAATAGATTTACTAACAATACCCCATTCGGTGCAGGCAAAAACTGCTGTTCGTTTGCTTGTGGAGAAACTGAGATTAAAGGGAGCATATATTCGTAATGTGGCATCAGCAGTTTTTTGAGGAGATGGTTTGGGGATGTTGCGTAATGCTATTTCTGCATCAGGAGGAAATAAACCTGTGACGGGTTGCCAATTTTTGCTAATGTAAGGCATATCCTGATGATAAATTTGTAGATGCTTTCGGTTCAGCATTTCTAGTAGTTGGAATTGATTTACGATCGCATAAGAATGGGGTAAAAAACGCCAACCTTGGATGATAATACGCAATGGGTTAATACTCCTAAATATTCTGATTTTTAGTAGTCATAGTTGAGATTTTTACAGCATGGTATCTATCTCAATACAAAAAGTGATAAATCGTAATTATACTATTGTGAAAAGTTTTGATAAAGAATTACTCTGATTTTAATAAAAATTTTAACATGATTAATAATACAATAAAAAATTAATTTTTTTATGAGTATAATTCGTAGTATTTAGGAAAATAATAAGTAGCTGGAAAAAAGTAATTATAAATGATCTGATATTTACTTTGATTTTGTTATCAATAAATCTAGTTATATTTGTCAAAAAATATTTAATCCAGAAAATCAAGGATTTTTTTATAATAATTGGGTGCATTTTTATCTTGATTTATCTGCAAGATTTCCTATTGGTAATGCTCATAAAGTTTCGTACTGAATAAAGTCGAAAACTTATGTAGTTTTAGCTAAGAAAAAACATCAAAGGAGTTTCCATGAATCAAAAAAAGGAACACACAATTATGGTGGTAGATAATCAATATCGAAACGCCCATTTAATATTAAATGTATTAAAAAAGTCTGGTTTTAATGTCATTGCAGTAGAGGATAGAGAAACTGCAATTGAGAAGGTAAAAAATGTATTACCAGATTTGATTTTGCTAGATATAATCATGCTAGGAATAGATGGTTTTGAAGTTTGTAGTTACTTGCAAGCTTAAGAAAGCACTAAAAATATTCCTGTTATTTTTATGACTTCACTTTCTGAATCTACTGAAAAAATAAAAGGTTGAAATTTAGGAGCTGTAGACTATATTGTTAAACCGTTTAAACCAGAAGAACTTTTATCGAGAATAGAGATACATATACGCTTACAAAAAGAGATAAAAGAACGGACGGCAGCAGAAATAGAATTGCAAAAATCTGCATCCGAACTGGAAGATAAAGTAGAGGCAAGAACTGCGGAACTTTATCAATCTTTAGCAGAACTTAAAACAGCTCAATCGCAATTAATTCAAAGTGAAAAAATGTCTAACATTGGGGCATTAGTTGCTGGTATTGCTCATGAGTTAAATAATCCAGTTAGTATAGTTTTCGGTAATATCAAGTTGGCGGAAACATATCTCACAGCAATTATTAATCACATTAAATTATATCAAAAACAATTTCCTAATCCTGGTCTAATCATTGAAAAAGGCGCGGAAGAGATGGATATATATTTTCTGATTGAAGAGCTACCAAAAATATTATTTTCCGTAAAAAAACCAGCGATCGCATCAGTGAAATTAGTGTATCATTGCGAAGTTTTGCTAGAGAAGATAGTACCTCAAAAGTACTTTTTGATATTAATGAAAGCATAGATAATACTCTGACAATTTTACAGCATTGACTAAAAGCTAATCATCAGCGTCCAGCCATTGAAATTGTCAAAAATTGTGTAAATTTACCTCAGATTAATTGTTATCCAAATACCTTAAATCAAGTTTTTATGAGTTTGTTAGTAAATACAATGAATTATTTAGAAGAATATAACCACAAAAAATTTAAAACTTATCAAGAAATTCTGCAAAATCCAAATCGAATTACTATTACGACTTCAATTATTGAATCCTATGGAGTATAAATTAGAATAGCTAACAATGGACTGGGAATACTGGAAAACCTAAAATATCAACTATATCAAGCTTTTGAAAAGACTAAGGGTAACAGTAAAATAAGCAACTTGGGATTATCTATGAGTCACTTAAATTGACCTTAATTTTATCATTTTCTTTGTGGGTTTAATACCCCACCGTCAACGGTCGTGTTCAAAATTACTTGGGGGAGCGAATCCCCATGTAATTTTCCTCCTGTCTCCT
>NZ_RCBY01000084.1 GCF_003838195.1 Okeania hirsuta | reverse complement strand
TGAGAATCCCCATGTAATTTTCCTCCTGTCTCCTGTCTCCTGTCTCCTGTCTCCTTCTTCAATACCTCTCCTTGAAGTAGATAGGATTGACAAAAAGTAAAATATTTTTTTGTTTGTTGTTTGTTTATTCAGATGATAAAGATGCTTTAACTATGAATTATTCGGTAAATACTGAAAGATATACTAAATTTTTTTTTGCGGAATAATTCTGTTAAATAATTTTTCTCAAAAATTTTATTGATTTCCCTAATTTTATTTTTTACTATTCTCTCTCTAGTTACATATAATTTTCAACCTTATAGCTACTCGAACGGAGAAAGGTTTTGTTTATTATTTAATTTAAGCAGTCTGATAATGATTTGTGAAAAATCCAGAACTTATAGATAGAAAATCAAAAAACTTGATCTCTAACCCCTAATTAAAAATTTTCGTAATTCCTAGATTTTATTCACAACTAAAATAGGACTACCATGTATAGCAATGTGCGCTGGCATATTTACAAATTACAGTAACTGTCCAATAGCTAAAAGCCTGATATTATCGGTTTTTTATTCCCCCTTCCGGAGCTGTTGCCAGATGAGCTGTTGCCTGCGCACAGCGCTATATAGCATTTTTATTTGCAATGTCAAACAATAGTTAGTTATTTACTAACATTAAAAAGTCCGGTAAACCATCTTACCTTTTGCCTCTTGCCTTTCGCCTTTTTCCTAAAATTTGCCAGATTTTTGAAACAACTCAAATGAAATTTATACTATATTATATTCATGATTTTTTTGACTTTAAATGGAGGACTATGAGTAATTTTTCTACTAGATTTAATCTATATAACTTGAAAGTTTTATACTTCATAGCAATATTCAGTATAGTTATTGCCATTAGTGGTTGTACTCCATCAGCTCAATCAACTGGTACTCAAGTAAATTCAGAAGAATTAGAACAGCAAGTATTACAGATTATTCGTAATAATCCAGAAGCAATTATAGAATCAGTACAAGCTTACCAACAACAACAACAGGAACAACAACAAGCTAGTAAGCAGGAAGTATTAAAACAGTTTAAAACCAATCCTCAAGCAAAAATTGGTAATTCTCCAACTTTTGGTTCTACCGAGCAAAAAATCGTGTTGTTTGAATTCTCAGATTTTCAATGTCCTTTCTGCTCTAAAGTGCAAGTAAATCTTAAAGAATTTATGGATAAACATCAAGATAGAGTAACTTTAGTATTTAAGCATTTACCTCTAGTAAGAATTCACCCTCAAGCAATTCCAGCAGCTAAAGCATCTTGGGCAGCTCAACAACAAGGTAAATTTTGGGAATATCACGATGCTTTATTTGAACAACAGGATAAATTAGGTGAAGAGTTCTATATAGAAATTGCTAATAATTTGAACTTAGATATAGAGAAGTTTAATAGCGATCGAAAGTCTCAGGAAGCAACTGACTCAATTCAACAAGATTTTCAACTAGCTCAAGAAATTGGTGCTTCTGGTACACCTTTCTTTGTGATGAATGGAGAAACTTTTTCTGGTGCAGTAAAAGTATCAGATATGGAGAAACTTTTGGCTAAAGTTAGTCAATAAATTTACCTTTTGAAAAAATTAAAAATAGATGGCTTGAAAAGGGAAGAAGAGAAAGTTAGATGGAATAGCTAACGGGTATTTGCTCCGCATCTACAAACTCCAACTAATTGCAAATACCATATAGAACTCATTTGGTATCTTTGCAAAGGTATGTGCTTTTGGCATAGGAGTCAGGGGTCAGGAGTCAGGAAATTCAGAAATAGAATAGGGGAAAAAATGGATGGGACTCCGCGCCGTCGCATGGCACAAGAGGTCGAGGGATGGCGTTAGCGTTTGCGATAGCATTCCGCAAGGAAAGCTCCTCTGTTTGCGCAGCATTCCGCAGGAAAAGAGGCAGCGACTCTGTCAAGAGCGGGTATCCTCACCATATCCAATCGACCAACAGAGCGGTCAGATCCTGCGTCAGCGCAAGAGGCAAGGGAATGCTGACCAAGAGAGGGAACGCGCACCAACGTAATTCTCAAGTAGCAATTAATTAAATTCAACAAGATGTTTAACTAGCTCAAGAAATTGGTGCTTCTGGTACGCCTTTTTTTGTGATGGATGGAGAAACTTTTACTGCACCAGAAAAAGTATCATATCAAATCCGGTTAAACAACCATAGAATGGTTAAGTTAGGAGTACTCAGGAGTCAGGAGTCAGGAGTCAGGAGAAGAAAGAATTACAAAGATGAGCGTAGTTATGACGATTGAAGATTTTTTTTATGTCCAATTAAACGGATTTGATATCAGATATGGAGATGGCTTTAGCTAAAGTTATTTAGTAGATACTTTGCCTGGTCTTGCAAGAGACAAAAGCATTAAAAAAGATTGAATTTTGACTTTTGCTAGAGGTTTAAATCAATCTCAACCAAAAGAAAATTAAAAATGGATTGTACAATCCATTTTTAATTTTAATAATTTTTTATTAAACTGTATTTTTTGTTATTAAACAGTAGCTAACTCAGGTTCAGGAACAGGACGCTTACTATTACGAATACCATTAATTGCTTCTGCATAATCATCAGCTTTAAACACGGCAGAACCTGCAACAATAGCATTAGCACCAGCTTCTAACACCTGCCAAGTATTATTAGTCTTAAGGCCACCATCAACTTCAATCCAAGGATCGAGTCCTCGTTCATCACACATTTCACGAAGCTTACGAATCTTAGATACTACTCCAGGAATAAAACTCTGGCCTCCAAAACCAGGGTTGACACTCATAATCAACACCAAGTCACACAAATCTAAAGTATATTCAATTA
The DNA here is from genome assembly GCF_003838195.1 of Okeania hirsuta. Taxonomy (GTDB): domain Bacteria; phylum Cyanobacteriota; class Cyanobacteriia; order Cyanobacteriales; family Microcoleaceae; genus Okeania; species Okeania hirsuta. The sequence goes on along the minus strand of NZ_RCBY01000084.1, from coordinate 25,656 downwards.
ATTCTAATGGTGTAGAAGGATTAAGAACTACACCAGCTTGCTTACCCAACTCTTTGATTTGGCCTAGAGTTCGGTGCAAATGGGGTGAAGCATTATGTTCAGCATGAACAGATATAATATCAGCACCTGCCTTAGCAAAATCTTCAACATATTTCTCTGGCTCCACAATCATTAAGTGGACATCAAGAGTTTTTTCAGTGACAGGGCGAAGTGCTTGGACGATTAATGGACCGATAGTAATGTTAGGTACAAAACGGCCATCCATTACATCAACATGAATCCAGTCAGCACCAGCTTGGTCTACAGCTCGTACTTCATCTCCAAGACGGCTAAAATCTGCTGATAGTATAGATGGGGCAATAACAATAGGTTTTTTCTGCATAGTGGTCATAAGAGTGAATGTTCTCCTACTATTCTCTGTTGCGTAAATTTTAACACTAATTTAATAATTTATTGTCAGAATATATATGTAGCATTGAAATTTGAGATCTAAACAAAAAATTAAATGTTTGAGGAAACAGGGGAAAGTCAAATATTTGACAGGGTTTTTAAGAGGAGAAAAAATTAATAACTTACAAAATACTTACCAAGAAAGTCAGTAACATGGTGAGTAGAGAAATCTGTTTTAGGAAAATCTAATAAAGATATATCATTCCGGTCAGAATAATCATCAAAATCTCCAAAAAATTCACCAATACCAGGTAAAAATCCTTGCATTGATACTGATTTTTTTATTAGTTTATTATAAGAAAAATCAACTTTTGAATAATAACATATAACTTTTATTTGTGAAATTACAAAAATCAGTTATTTTAACTTTTTGACCAACATGAATTTTTAAATTATTTTGATATATATACGCAATAAATATCGGTAATTTGCTAGCTACCATGATTGTAAATGTATATTTTTCATCCTCAAGTACATACTCAAAATTTATATAAAACTTCCAGTGAACCCCTCTATTTTTTTGATCATCTAGGATGAATCTCTCAACTTATTCTATAGAAGCATTAGTTTGTAGATAAAAAATCAACTTGTTTAAGTCAAGTTTTTCATTGATTAAATGTGGTATATATTTTATATTTTCAGCTTTAATTAAATGTATCATCACCTCTATATATTTTTTCAGTTGTTAATTTAAGGTAATTAAACGAAGAAACAAAAATGGGATATACTTATTCTAATTTAAATATTCTTATTGTTATTATAGTGACTTTTATTTTCTGTACCCTCAAAAAAAAGAGATTACCAGAATCTGACAGATTTAAGTTATATAAATACCAACAAAAACTGAACTTTTGCTAATAACCAAAATGAAAAATACTCAGCAACTAGAAAACTCTAACATTAACCGCCTACAACTATATTTATTAGTCACTCCAGTATTAGGTTTCTTCATGGCAATGTGGATTCTGTATCGTCAACACCGTAGTCCACAACATAGAGCAGTCAGCAAATTAGTTATTACTTTAACCATCATGTGGATCTTGGGCAATATTTTATTACAACCAGGGACTGAAGTTGGGGAATCTGGGACTATCACACTGTTATTAATAAATAGCCTGCTAACTACTAGCTACTTCATAATAAGTTTAGGGCTAATGGTTCGTATTTGGAAAAGACAACCATTATGGCTACCAGGAATTAGCCGGATAGCAGAAAAAGTGGTAGATAAACATTTATGATAGTCGAAGATTCTATTAAACTATTGAAAATTCTAATTTTCAGTAAAATTTTTCTGACAATAAAACCTTATTTTAATATTTAGTGTGTGAGGAAGCCAGTGCCCGCTAATAAATTTTTACATTCAACCTCTAGAAAATATTCAATAACAGAAAATCTACAGAGACAACCTACCCAATTTGGTCCAGGACATTGGTTTGGTTTAGGTCTAGGTTTAGCCGGAGTGGCAATGATATCTGCAACAGCAGGCGCTCTCTTAGCCGTATCTCTTTCCAGCACTCCACTAATGCAACAAAAGCTCTCTCCAGAAGAAGCAGCAGTATTTTCTCAACAAGACCTGGCCAAAAGTAATATGAGATTGCCAGAGTTAACCCGACCTGTAAATATATTGTTATTAGGAATAAAAGTATTAACGTCAGATTTAGAAGAATATCCCCATTATAGTAATGATTTAGGGTATCACGCTTTGGTTAATTCTTTTAAAGGATTATCTGATACGATGCTTCTAGTAAGGTTCGACCCGAAAAATCAGAAGTTAACTTTGCTTTCTATTCCTAGAGATACTCGTACCTATGTAGAAGATCGAGGCTTAACCAAGATTAATGCTGCGAACTATTATGGAGGACCTGCTAAAAGTGCCAAAGCTGTGAGTGAACTGCTTGGTGGAGTAGGAATTGACCGTTATATTCGAGTCAATGTACAAGGAGTAGAAAAATTAATAGATGCTCTTGGGGGTGTCAAAGTTAATGTGCCCAAAGACATGAAATATCAAGATGATAGTCAACATTTGTATATTAATCTCAAAGCTGGGGAACAACATCTCAATGGCGATCGGGTTCTACAATTTTTGAGATTCCGCTACGATAATTTAGGGGACATTGGGCGAGTGCAACGCCAGCAACTTCTGATGCGAGCATTTATGGAACAGTCGGTTAATGTGAAAACTTTATCACGACTACCAAAAATTCTTTCGGTAATTCAGTCTCATATTGATACAAATTTGAGTGTTGAGGAGTTAGTCGCTTTGATGAATTTTGCTGCTAAAACTGAGCGCTCTAATGTGCAGATGTTGATGGTACCTGGTGAGTTTAGCAACCCTAGACAGTATAATTCTAGTTACTGGTTGCCCGATCTGATAACTCTAGATACGATGATTGCTAAACACTTTGATTTTGGTTACGATCGCGAACAATTAGAAAATTCTGATTCTTCTTATGTTAGAGTAGCAATTCAAGATAGTACAGATGATTGGGACTCTGTTGATGAATTAGTAAATTCCTTAAACGATGCTGGTTATTGGAATGTCAAAGTGGCTAAACGTTGGAATTCACCTTTGGAAGTGACTCGAATTATTGCTCAGAAAGGAGATATGCAAGCTGCGCAGGAAGTTCAAAAGTCTCTAGGTTTTGGAGAAGTTTTTGTAGAAAGTACGGGATATTTAAGGTCAGATGTGACTATTCAGTTAGGAAAAGATTGGTTATCAATTCAGGATGAGTCTAAAAATTCACGAGATTGGTAGTACAAAAGTCAAATTTTGCAGTTAGGGCGCTATACTTGCAGAAATTTTCTATTTGATGAGGTACATCTTGGCAGTAGAGAACACAGGAACTAGAAGTAGGGAGTAGCTGTACCTTACCATCTTAAAAAGTGCTGTAATATTATGCCTAAATCTAGAGAGACATTCCCCTGGAATGTTTTTATCCTAAAAAATTTTCTAGGTTTTGTTAATTTTGATGAGAATTTAACTACCTATCAGCTTTTCCTTAGGTCATGCTTCGCCAACAGCATTTAGCTGTATCGCCAAAAATTCAAGGGTTTAAAGCCCCCTCTATATTTGAAAAAGCGCGTGGTGGGACTTTTACTGGGGTTTGAATCTCCCATTATACACCTTGAGAAGCTGATCGCTGATAGCTGAGTGCTGGGCGTTGGTGAATTAATGTATGATATTAATCTTAATTATTTAGGAGTCAGGAGTCAGGAGTCAGGAGTCAGGAGGAAAGAAAGAAAGAAGAAGAAAGAGTAGTAGAAGGAGAAAGTTTTTTGTTTGCGCTCTTATCCGGACAAGATATCATACCTCTTGTCACCAACGCCGAGTGCTGAGTGCTACTTCAAAAAAATATGAATGAAAGTTATAGAACCCCTAACCGTATCTTTTATTGAAATACAAAAGCTTCAGGAAAGCCATTTTAAGGCTCCTAACAACTATAAGGGTTCAGGAAACCGAAAAATTATGAAAAATGACTGCCAGAATCATAAAACTCAGATGGGTATTGAACTTGTAACTTCTTAAATAGATACCAAATGGCTTCTATAAACAAGTCTCCGCGATCATAGAAAATGGGATCTATTTTTCACAGTATAAGCTGCGAAAAACTACCCTATAAGTTCTAATACTATACCTTAATTCAGTAAAATTCTATTCTGAAAAGATTGGTAGTTTTTCTCAAAAAAAAGTTTTTTAACATAAAAAAAATCTAGTTATTGGATTAAAAAATTTTTACGAATAGAAAGTAAAATTACTATACAAGCAACCTTCAATAACCAAGGAATAACGTTAAAAAACCATATTAATCCAATGAATCCTATACAGGGTGCGAGCAAGCGAGGAATCCCATCCAGAGTTTTGACATCAGAATTGACACTGACAAAAATAGCCAGACAAGAAATACATAAGGGAATTATATAGTTCAGATTCATGGTATTTATGAGTGATTTATAAATTAATGAGCGATCTAGATAAACAGTATAGCTAAAGATCGAATAAGTTCCCATCTTAGAGCTGATTTATAAAGTAAATATTAAAAGGATAAATAAGGCTTCATTGACTTTCAATCTGAGGTATAATTTGACCTTGGGATTGCACACAAAACAGAATTAGTGCAAAAATCAAAATATATAATAGTTGCAATAACCATATTTTATTTGCAATTGGCGACTTGAGAATAACAGTGAAATCACTGAAAAATTACTGATAAGTTTTCTGCCCTCAGTGGAAGCACGGAAACCTCCAAACTGTCAAAGTTTTTAGGTGAAATTTGAGTTCCTCAACTAAAAAAGTAAAAGCATAAACTTATTAATTTTATTCATCATTAAACGAATAAATTCCTGAAATAATTCAGGAAGATCGGCATTTGCAGAAACTAAAGTAGTTAATTTCAATTATTCAAGGTAAGTTACTAAAAGTTTTTAACCATGTTAGGTAAATTTTTCCACAAACCAGAAGCAGAAAATAGCGATCGCGTTCCTCCCGGTCAATACTTGGCTAAAGGCTTCCCCGTACTGACTTATGGCGAAACTCCTAATATCAGTACAGATACATGGGAATTGAAAGTATGGGGTTTGGCTAAACCATTAACCTTTACTTGGTCAGACTTAATGGCCATGCCACAAAATCACTTCACAGCAGATTTTCATTGTGTGACTCGCTGGTCAAAACTAGATGTTCAGTGGACAGGAGTAAAAGTTACAGATTTGATGGGTCATGTAGAAGTCGATCCTAAAGCTGTCCATATTATGGAACATTGTTATGGAGGCTATACTACTAATATTTCTGTGACTGATTTTCTCAGAGAAGAAAATTTCTTTGCCCACACTTTATTTGGTGAGCCATTACCAGCAGATCATGGTGGCCCTGTGCGATTGGTAGTTCCTCACCTCTATGCTTGGAAAAGTGCCAAATGGATTAATGGATTAGAATTCCTCAAAGATGAAGAGTTAGGTTTCTGGGAGAAGAATGGTTATCACACAAGAGGTGAACCTTGGGCAGAAGAGCGTTATAGTAGCTCTGGTTTTTAAGTATATTTTTTGGCGAAGAGTTGTCTAGTTTTTAGATAGTAAAGTTAACCTGGTATTACAACTGCGAATATTGATCGTGATTTTTCCATCAGAGTTTTTGATGTTTTTAAAGAATGTATAGACAGATGTTCCATGAAATGACTTTACTCAGGATTTTAGAAAATGTATATTTATCACAGTTTTCATTTTAGGCGATCGCTATATATTTATAGCTTTTCTAGATTTTCTGAATATTTATGGCAGCACCAATAAATTGTATATGTGATGAATAAAAAAGTTTCATTACTCTGACGTGAAGATTCACTTTTATACCAATTTGATCAATGTTTGCTACATTTTCTTGAGTAAGGGAGTAGGGGAGTGGGAGACCCACCCCTAACCCATCCCATTAGGGGGAGTGGGTGAGAAGTAAACATAAGAATAATTAGGGCTTACCGATCAAAGATAAAAGCATTGATATATCAAGGTTTTAGCTGTTTTAGGTTGAAAAAAGTGCGCCTGTTTTTGCTCAAGAAAGCTCAAAAAACTAGCATTTTGTGCAAGAGTTGGGCAGAAAAATGGCGTTGCATAATTGCGGGATGATAATCACATTTGCACCCATCTGAAAATGTTGATAGATTAAAACAAATTTTTTGACACATATCAAAATCATCCCATGATGATGCAACGCCGAAAAATTAAGGGACAAAACTTAGCTCCTACCTCTTCTACATTCCCCGTCCCTCCTGTCTCCTGTCTCCTGTCTCCTGTCTCCTCCCCTCACCCATAAGACTTTTTCAGCAAACCCTAATTAATACGCTACTAGCTAATAATTATCAAAAATCTCCGATGCGCCTATGTTAATTACTTAATAATTGAAGTTTCACCTAACAAAAACATTCTTTTTTCACCCTTGGTATTATATCATGTCCGCTTAGTAGCACAATCAAAAAAATTTCTCCTGCCCGATCTTTCTTTAGATTCTTTTTCTCCTCTGCTCCCTGTTTACTTATTTATAAGTATTCAACCGGACATGATATTACTATATTGGGAACAAGTTATTTTAGAATTTCAAGGCAGAAAGAAGAAGAAATCAAGAAAGAATAAAAAAACCGAAACAATGATAATAGGTAGCTTCTAGGATTGGAGATATCTCCTTAATCTAAGTTTAAAATTTATTTTTTATAATATTCATACGCAATAATTGGTATAATATTTTCTTAGATATTTATAAAAGCTAACTAGATTACATAGACAACGCATTAAAGATGTTTTGGATGTATCCTGAGAAAAAATATAATCAAACTCCATTCACTTGTTATGATGGTAGTCAGCCAAGTCATTTTTGTCAAAAAGGTGAAAATTGGGGAGCTTTTACAACACAAGAGTGTGACTTGATTATCTCATTTTCACAAAATTTATTCAAGGATAAAAGCCATAGGTTTGAAGGTCTTCACCAGAACTATCGTCAAGCTAATGCTTGGGAAATATCTCAAACTGAAACAACAAATTGGCTTTGGCAACGATTAATTAATAATCTTATAACTGCAAATAATCGTTGGTGGAACTATGATATTGTGGGAATTATAGAGCCTTTACAGCTCCTCTGTTATGACAGCACAAATAATTCTAATCAGATTAAAGATAATTGTGATTTACATATAGATAATGAATATCCTTTTTCTTGTAGGAAGATTTCTTTTTCTGTAGAATTATCTGATCCCAAGACTTATGAGGGCGCAAAACTAAATTTGTATCTACAAGAAAATCCCCAAATATTACCTATAAATAAAGGAACAATGATTATGTTTCCTTCATTTATTTTGCATGAAGTAACGCCTATTATTGAAGGTAAAAGATGGGAACTTATTGGTTGGATTAGTGGTCCTCAATTCCGATAATTTGCAAAAATAAATGGTTTTCATAAAGTTAGGATTGAGAAAATATGGTTTGGATTTCTCCTGAACAAAAGTATCGTCAAATTACATACGCTTGCTATGATGCTTCTCAAAAAGAACATTTCTGTAAACCAGGTGAAAACTGGGGTGCTTTAACAGCAAAAGAGTGTGACTCGGTTATTTCTTTATCAAAACAAATAAAGCCATCAAACCCTACTGTAGATGGAAAATTGAAACCAGAGTTTCGTCAAGTAAAAGCCTGGGGTGTGAATTATTCGGCATCAACGAGATGGCTGTGGGAAAGGTTAACTAATAGTGTTAAATATGCCAATAACAAGTGGTGGAATTATGATATTTACGGTATTATTGATTCTTTACAACTTTTATGTTATGAAGCTAGTAACAATCAGAAAAATATTCAGGATCATTACAATAAACATCTAGATAATGGGGATCTTTATTATTATCGCAAAATTTCTATCTCGATCCAACTTTCCAATCCTCAAGATTATGAAGGTTCAGAATTGAAGTTGTATACTAACAGAAAACCAGAAAAATTACCAAAAGAAAGAGGAACAATGGTTTTGTTTCCTTCTATAATACTCCATGAAGTAACACCTATTACTCAAGGTAAGAGATGGGCGCTAGTTTGTTGGGTAGGCGGTCCTCAGTTTAGATAATTCTAGAAGCATTAGACATCTCCGGAAACTAACTTTTTATCCTGCCATTACAAGGGTTTTAAATTAATTATTCGGAGAGGTCTATTGAAGAAAAAGTTAGCTAGGGGAGACTTGGATTGATGACCTATAGCAGCTCGTTTAAGAAAGAATTAATTGTGGCGATAATTCCCATTATTAAAAATTTGGTGGAGTCTTAAACTTAATTATTTATCCGCCAGTTACACATAAATTCAACTCGGAATGTGGTTTTCCACTTACCGAATTTTTATGATGATTCTTTAGATAGGTTTGCCATTACTTAAATAGTACTACTATTTGTGATACAACGAAATTATAAATTAGAGTTATCGCTAAATAGAGGGAAAAAATCGCTCCAACCTAGACAGAGCAATAATTCCAATTTTTTTTTGCTGTCAATAGCTAAAATATTTACAGAACAAGGTTTTTGGGGATTTTTTAAGTGATAAAGCGACAAGTCTATTGTTAATTATTTGGGTGGTATTTAATAGTAGCGATCGCTACTCCTACAGAAGTTTTCATTTAAGTAAAACACAGTAGAAACGTTCTATGTAATACCTCTACTAGGGTTGGCGCTTCAAAGCTTTGATTAATACTCCAGTTTTTACATTGAACCAACTAATTCTGTTTCTGTGCCGAAAGTGCAAAGAAGCAGGGTTTATCTACTAAAATTAGATTATATGGTAATAGCAATCTCCTGTTCCTAATAAATACAGATGTATAACATTTTATTTGTCTAATTAAACCCCAAACACTCTACTAAAGTGTGAATATTTGATGAATAACATTGGTGTTTTGGTAAAGATTTGATGAAGTTAATTTAGTTGTATTCATATTGTTTAAAAAAGCAAGCTTTTATGAGAAAAAAACAAAAAATTACACACACCATACCATGTTTTCAGGTTTATTCACCATTCTGACTACTGCAGCAAATTCTGTATCATCCACAACATTGACTAAAGGGATATTAGTCGCCGGAGCAGAAGATTGCTCATGGTTGCTGCCTGCAACCGCAACCAGTTTCACAGGTAGGACAAACTTAACCTTCTCTAATGATTACCGGTTGATCTTTGATTGGACAGCTCAAGATGACAACTCTGACAGCGTGATTCTTAGTTCGGAGTTAGACTCCTGGTATGTTGAGCTATCTTCCGTCTTGGGTCTTGGAGTCCTGTTGTGGGATTCTTCAGATTCTGCCTTCGCCTCTGAGTGGCAGGCAAATCTTGATTTTTTGTATGACATTGACGCAGATGATGTGAAGTTGTTTACCAACCCATACACGGATGAAGGCCTCTCATTTAGAATAATATGGCAATTAGTAGTAGAGTTAGTATGTATGTGCCTTTTGATCGATATCCAGTGGATATCACAACAGTACTTGTGTCGAGCGAAACTGTAGTGTCTTCTTCCTCTTTTAAGCAGAGTGGTGGAGAAACCCAGGCATCCTAAACCCCTGAACCAGCAGCATCTATAGTGAGTTTGAACGCACTAGGTGGCTTAATGCTAGGCAGCAAAAGAAAGACTAAAGGCTAAAAAGTGATTGAAATGATAAAGAGAGGAGAAATACCCCTTCTCTTTTTTTCTCTCAACGATACGGGGTGCATAATTATTATTGGGTCGTGGACGGGTTCATCCGATCGTTTGACACACTATTAATTTAATGCGGAACCCCCCCTACTGTTGTAACATTTTAGGTGTGTAATAGTAAAGTTGTAGGTTGGTTGGGTTAAGGTACGAAACCCAACACCCTCGAATTGTCGAGGTTGATTTAATTGAGGTAGCTTGAAAACCAAAAACCATAAGTCTATCCCACTAACATGATTTTTGCGGATTTAACGAATTTTATATTACCTCAATATAAGGGTTTCAAGAATAGTGGGATGGGTTCAAAAACCCTAGTTATGTTGGGTTGCACTCCCGCTTAACCCAACCTAACTAGGGTTTCAAGAATAGTGGGATGGGTTCAAAAACCCTAGTTATGTTGGGTTGCACTCCCGCTTAACCCAACCTACAGTGCAGACTATATTACTCCCACTCAATAGTACCAGGAGGCTTAGAAGTGATATCATACACCACTCGGTTAACTCCCTTAACCTCATTCACAATGCGGTTAGAAATACTTTCCAACAGATCGTAAGGAACACGAGACCAGTCAGCAGTCATTCCATCCTCACTAGAAACAAACCGCAAAACAATAGGGTAAGCATAAGTACGTTGGTCTCCCATTACCCCTACACTGCGAATAGGTAACAACACCGCAAACGCTTGCCAAAAATCGTGATACATCCCTTGTTGTTTGATTTCGTCACGCACAACAAAGTCAGCATCTCGCAAAATTTTCAACCGTTTATCTGTAACTTCTCCTAAAATCCGAATTGCTAACCCTGGACCGGGAAAAGGATGTCGTCGCACGATTTCTTCTGGTAAACCTATGGAGCGAGCTAATTTTCTCACTTCATCTTTAAATAGCTTGCGCAAAGGTTCTACTAACTTAAATCTTAAATCTTTTGGCAGACCACCGACATTGTGATGACTCTTGATTTTAACTGCTACTCGCTCACCCGTTTTAGGGTCAACGTTGGTGTCAGCAGATTCAATCACGTCTGGATAAAGAGTACCTTGAGCCAGATAATCAAAAGGCCCTAAACGTTTTGACTCTTCTTCAAATACTTGAATAAACTCATGGCCAATTAATTTGCGTTTTTGTTCTGGGTCTGTGACTCCTTTGAGTTTAGCCAAGAAGCGCTCGCGAGCATTTACATACTCAACTGATATATGAAAAGATTCTTGAAATATTTTCACCAAGTTTTCTGGTTCATACTTCCGCATAAACCCTTGGTCAATAAACATACAAGTTAATTTATCCCCGATCGCTCGATGCAGCAAAAATGCTAAAGTTGAAGAGTCAACTCCTCCAGACAATGCTAATAATACTCGTTTATCCCCTACCTTAGCTCTAATTTCTCGAATCGCTTCTTCTACAAAAGCTTCTGTCGTCCAAGTTGGTTCACACTTACAAATATGGTAGACAAAATTCCGAATCAACGCTTGACCACCAAGGGAGTGAACTACCTCTGGGTGAAACTGTGTCCCGTATAGCTTTTTCTCATGGTGAGCGATCGCTGCACAGGGAGTATTATCCGTATGAGCTAATACTTCAAAACCTGAGGGCATTTTTGTCACAGCATCTCCATGACTCATCCACATAATTGTACCCTCTTCCACATTAGTCAGTAAATCTGTGGGGTTATCTATAGATAAAGATGCTTTGCCATATTCAGCTAATTGAGCGCGTTGAACTTCACCCCCTAATTGCTGTACCATTAACTGCATACCGTAACACACGCCCAAAATTGGTATTCCCAACTGCCAAATTTCGGGATCGCAATGAGGTGCCACTTGATCGTAAACTGAGTTAGGGCCTCCAGAAAGAATAATTCCCTTGGGATTGAGAGTTACCAGTTTTTCAGCAGTTGTCCGATAAGAAATAACTTCTGAGTATACTTGAGTTTCGCGAATCCGGCGGGCAATTAGTTCTGAATATTGAGAACCGAAGTCCAGAATCACGATCATCTGACGGTTAAACTGAGTGGAGGAATCAGAAATTTTTTCTGTCTGTCTTGTTAGAGTCACGGTTAATGTGCTATGATATTTTACTTGTGAGGTTGATTTTCCTGAGTTTTAAGTTGTCAGCCCGAGCTTATAAGCTATAAATATATGTTTTTTGTGAGGAAAATTTCTTTCTCCACACTTTTTGTATCAAACTAAATTTTTCCTACTGCCACAAAAGGTTTATACTTGGATTGAATGGTAACCTAAAAACTAACAGGCTAACTAAAAACTAACAGGCTAAATTGATTAATTATCAATAGGGATCGCTCTTCCTAGCGAATTATTAATCAAGGCTAGTTCTATTAAAAATGTTTTGGTATTCTGACTAAAGAATGAGCGTCTACTTCTAAACCAGTTGCTCACTCTAGCTAGTTATGAAATTTACCAATTTATTTTAATTTTCCCCCGCGCCTGATCCACTATCCACTATTGTTTATTTTTCCTACAATACGCTACAGCGCTTTTGCTGATTGCTCAACCACATCGTCATAACCAAAACCCTGTAGGGGGAAATGGCCATTCCCTCTGTAGTCTACCGAAATGAAAACCGCTGTAACTCTAGCTGAGGGTATTCCTATTGACACTCTCGCCGTTAAATAAGAGCTATTATAACGGGAGATTCTTGTTTTGCTGACGCAACGCTATACGAACATAGATTCTTAACTAGATAACAAATCAAACTAGTCGAGTTGCACCCCCGTCAGACCATCTCCACAAGCTTTTTCTTGCTCCGTCTGTACGCTAAGGAAACTTCCGCCCAGGAGGTGCCCTTTTATCGTGCCGTGTGCCCCACGGCTATTGATAAAATTATAACGCCAAAAATATGCGTGCGTATTGCTCAATTATTTTTCTGGTTGAAATTCAGGGGCTGTGTGCATGGGTTTCCCGCGCAATTTATACGCCCCGTCTCACTGTTAAATCTCGCGATTATAACGGGAGTCTTTTTTCAACATTTTTAATAGAATAACAAATTTTTGCAAAAAGTGTATCGGCAACTTCAGTTTTTAAGAAAATTTGGCGATCGCGGTCAAATAACATCGAACCTACTTGGACCTGTTTTTGACTATGATTAAAAATATAAGCTTGACTACGTTCCTCTATACGGGAGGCGATCGCCCCATAGACTAGACCCACCCAATTCTTTTCATTATCTTTATCTAAACTCCGTAGGATTTTCAAGGCCGCCTCGGCAGTAGTACAAGCAAAAATTTTTTGTAGCACAGGAGTGGGCAAACCTATATTTGCGCAGTGAGCTGTTAAAATTTCTAATCGTCCGTCAGCTAGATGGTGATGAGTATGAAAAATTCCACCAGCCAACTTAATTAATTTGCCATGATAGCCTAATAATAAAATAGACTCTAATCCAGCAATAGCAGCAGCTACTAACATTGGGCCTAACCAGTTAGCCGTTTTAATAGTCTGCTGTGGTGGTATTCCCATTTTCCTCGCTAGGTCTAAACCATTTTCTCCCACACAAAACACCAAACAATTAAACTGTGCTGCCTTTTGTTGTAACTCATCCCGATAAGCATCAAGTTGCCCAGGCACACTTAAAGGTTGAGAAACCCCGGTAGTGCCTAACAAAGAAAGACCTTCAACTATACCAAAAGCAGAATTAGAAGTCCGAGTTGCTAATTGACGACCTTCTGGTAAAATGATGGAGACTTTAATTTGTTCATTTTGGTTGAGCAAGGGTGGAAGATTTTCTTGCAGCAGTCGTCGCGCATAACTATATATAGCTGCTTCCCCAGAATGAATATTATGTCCAATTCCTGCTCCACCTATAATTACAATTTGTTCTGAAGCCTCTGTAGGGGAAACTTTGGCCAATTCTATCATAGCCCACACAGGAGTATTGCGAGTTAGGTCGAGATTATTACCGGGGTCAGAACGGGTAATAGCTAAGGCAGTATTATTTTTCAGTAAAGCTACCTGTTCGATAAGAATATCGACAATTTTTGCTGGTTCTAGTAAATTAATTGATACGGTAGGCAAAGACGAGATATTTTGACGTACCCAACGGAGTGCAGCTACAGCAGCAGCACAAGCAAATACAGGTAGAGTATATCCAGCATGAGGTTCAGTCATCAGTTATCAGTTAAGCGAGCTATTGGGACTTAAATAAAATAGAACCGAAAAACAGTCTCAAATATAGACTAGCAGAGTCTTTTACGTCAACAAGATATAAATCCTGAACAACCACGGGTTCTAGACATTTTTAGAACATTGACGTAATTATATTGTTTTGCAGTACAGTCATTTTATACAAAATGTTGTACCCCAACTGCGATGTACTTACAAGTTTATACTTCAAGAAAGGTTACTTACGCATGATTAAAATCCGCCGTTTTCAGGAGCAAGATTGGCCAAGAATTTGGGCGATTGTCAAGCCAGTATTTCGAGCTGGCGAGACCTATACCTTCCCCACCGATATTCCTGAGCAGGATGCCTTTCATGTCTGGATTGAGGTGCCAGAGGCAACCTACGTTGCTGAAGATGATTCAGGGTTGATATTGGGCACCTACTACCTCAAGCCTAATCAGCCTGGCCAGGGGTCTCATGTATGCAACTGCGGATATGTGGTCAGGGAAGCGACTCGTGGCAAAGGGGTCGCCTCTGCTATGTGTGAGCATTCTCAGAAGGAAGCGGTGGAGCTTGGTTTCCACGCTATGCAGTACAACCTTGTTGTATCCATTAATACTGGTGCTGTTCGTCTTTGGCAAAAGCATGGCTTTGATATCATCGGTACACTTCCCGAAGCATTCAAACATCCTAAGGAAGGATTTGTTGATGCTTATGTCATGTACAAGAAACTTGAAACATAACAAGTTGCTGTAGTGGACTCAAAGAATCCACATCACTGAGCTTTAGCGTTATAGAGCTTGAAAGTGATTCCTTGTGAAAGACATATTGTATGGAAGCCTATTTTATCTCTAATACACATCCCCAATAATCAAAAGTAAAATCAATTATTATCCAGAAATCATCAATTACTCCCCTCCTGGGAGGGGTTATGGGTGGGTTCCCTGTTCCCTATTGCCTGTTCCCTGTTCCCTCTTTTCTGGAGATGTCTAATGAGGAATAAGAAGGATTTGACATTTATCTGTGGCAGTAAAGTTATCTTAAGACTTAGATAAATTGAGAGTGAATAGCTGATGGAAAAGTTTGCAGATATTCAAAGCTTGCTAAAAGAGTATTGTGATTGAGAATTTCCAGCTTCAATAGCGTGAAAAACTGCTACACATTCTTGAGATTAACTATAATCAGGACTTACGCAAAAAATGAAATTATACCAATCGCACTTATTATCATTTTCTTTGTGGGTTTAATACCCCACCGTCAACTGGAGTGTTCAAAATTACTTGGGGGAGGGTAGACGCGGAGCGGCAGGTCGTTGACTATCCCCATGTAATTTTCCTCCTGTCTCCTGTCTCCTGTCTCCTGTCTCCTTCTTCAATTGAACACATTCTTTTTTCACGCTTGGTATTACATTACCAGTTTAACTACTACAACAATTAAAAGTGGAAAAGAAGAAAGAGGGAAGAAAAAAAAAGGAAAACAATATTACTAATCTAAAGATACTAACTAAACCAGATTTAGTCTGAGATTCCTTTCCATGCTCCTCTTCAAAAGCAAAATGTTGGAGACTTGGTGACTGCTTTACAGCCATCAAACCCCCAACATTTTAAATACAACTTAAAAGTATTCTTTCTACTTAGATAGAAATATTAACCAATTAACCGTTATTATTCAGCAGCAGTAGCTAACTCTGTACTTCCTGAACTACGTTTTCTAGTTAAAGTATTGAACAACAAGATACCGATCGCCTTAATTAAATTACCTTCTAGTTCATTGAACATTTTCATGTTCATGTCAAAAGCAGCATTCGCCTCATTAACCATTCTATCTGCTGTTGCCTGATCGATGGGTAAATCATTCATCCTCTGACGATACATATTCTTAAATGCCTTCTCATCAGAAATTTCTGGGAACTCATAGAAAGCAGTACCTTCCCCATCAATTAAATTCATACCTCTCTGAGCAATTTTCTTGAGAATTTGACCGCCAGACAAATCTCCCAAGTAGCGAGTATAGGAGTGAGCTACTAACAATTCTGGTTCTTTTTCTGAAATTTCTCTAATTCTCTGTACATAAGCTTCACCCGCAGCAGAAGGAGCAACTTGATCGCGCCAACCAGCACCATAATAATACTTTAGGTCTTTCTCTAAACTCTGTTTACGGTTTAGCTCGGCAAAATAAACCTGAGAAAGAATTGGATGTTTCTTGTGGCGTTGCATCTCTTCTTCCATTGCAGAATAAACAAAGTAAAGATTCTTAACTAAATTCCGGTAGGAGTTCTTTTCTACAACACCTTTTAAAAAACACTTGACAAAACCTACGTTTTCTGCATTTGTATGAGCTTTTTTGGTTCCTTCACGCAATTGAGTTGCTAGGTTTACACTCATGTTAAATTTTCCTTACCAATACTAAACTATACGATTTGGCGTATCAATTCCTACAGAAATTTAGAAATCTATTGCCTATTTCTATAGATTAAAATGAATGGATGAGAATTTACATTAAGAATGATTAAGAAGTAAAGGAAGGCAGGAGGCAGGAGGCAGAAGGGAAGAAAAGGCGCTTACGAGAAAAAGTTTTTTATCACGCTCTTATCTGGACATGATATTACTTCCTGTGTTGCTAAAACTATAATTCCAATGTGCACTCTATGTAAAGTCCTCCACACCTCCAACATTCCTCTCCTGGGAGGCAGGGTTGTTTCATTCTCGATAGGACACGGGGACACGGAGACACGGAGACACGGGGATAGAGGCTTTTAATTTATGATTAAAAGTTGACTTTTCATCATTTTAGTCAGAGCAAAAGGGACGCTTATTGGCTGAAAAATCGGCAAATGCGTGGTAAATTTTACAGCTTCCACGATGCCCTCATTTCCCGTTCTCCCTAAATCGTTAACTTGCGATACTTTGAAACAGCCCTGTCCTCCACGGTCGGGGTTAGGGTTGGGTCCCCACTCTTCCCAACTAACTCATCCCGTAAATATGCAACGCCTATAATTACATTAATCTACCCCACTCCCCTACTCCCCTACTCCCCTACTCCCCTACTCCCCACATCCAACTATACAATAACTACCGGACATGATATTACGCGGTATCTGGCTCACAAATGTTGATAGTAAAGTCCTCCATTCCAGAGATAATATCGCTGAAGCAATGGACTTTCTTGCTGAAACAGGATTTAATGTTGTATTTCCGGTGGTCTGGAATAAAGCATTTACTCTCTACCCCAGTCAACTGATGCAGAGAATTTTTGGTACAAAGATAGACCCGCAATACAAAGACCGCGACCCCTTAGCAGAAGTAATTATAGAAGCACGGCGAGTTGGGATGAAAATTATTCCTTGGTTTGAATATGGGTTTGTCAGTTCTTACAAACAAAATGGAGGGTTACTTCTAGCAAAAAAACCGGAATGGGCGGCTCGTGACTGTAGGGGAAATTTATTGGTAAAAAATGGTTTTGAGTGGATGAATGCTTTGGATGAACAAGTGCAGAATTTTCTGCTCGATCTAGTATTGGAAGTTGTGAGAAACTATGACATTGATGGCATTCAGGGAGACGACCGAATGCCAGCATTTCCTTCAGAAGGTGGCTACGATGCAAAAACAGTAGAACGTTATCGTCAGCAATTTTCTTGTCATCCACCCCAAAATCATAAACATCACAAATGGTTACAATGGCGTGCAGATATTTTGACAAATTTTTTAACTCGTTTACATCGGGAAGTGAAAGCAATTAAGCCTGAACTTTTAGTTTCAATGGCTCCCAGTTTTTACAAGTGGAGTTTGAATGAATACTTACAAGACTACCCCACTTGGATAAATCAAGGAATTGTCGATCTTATTCACCCTCAACTTTACCGTCGTGATTTTGCAAGTTACAAATCTCTTGTGCAACAGTTAGTGAAACAGCAGTTTATTTGTAATCATTTAAGTAAGGTGTTTCCAGGGATTTTAATTAAAGTTGGCTCTTATCGAATTAGCGTAGATTATTTGTTGGAGGCGATCGCTTATAATCGTTCTGTAGGGATTAACGGAGAAGTATTATTTTTCTATGAAGGTCTGCGAGAAAATAACGATGCTTTGGCTAAAGCATTGCGAATGATTCCTTACAGCGGTTTTCCTGCACGGTAGACCACAGTAGGGACGTTCCATGGGAGGTGTCTACTGGGTTTTGCTTGTGAAAATGTGGTTCATCAAATAGAGATGTGTTCTACACAAATACATAACTATTGATATCATGTCCGGTAGCATCGGTCTTGTATAGCAAAGGTAAGGAAGAAGGAAGAAGAAAGAGGGAAGAGGGAAGAAGGCTACCCTCGCAAGAAAAAACCATCATTTCCTGTAGATATTCACCCTTGGGTTTATACAAACGATATAAACGGACATGATATGACTACCCAATTTTAGTACCACAATTATTACAAAAACGATTGGCTTTGTTGCATGAAAGTAGCGATCGCCAAAAACTCCCTTAGTTGGAAGTTAACTAGATTTCTACTTTGTAGCTCTGGGGTTTACCATTTTGAATCATCACGTTGAGTATGGAACATTGTATGAATAACTCCACTGCCTGATTATCAAATTTTCGTCGTCGTAACTTGCATCCATTGAGGACTTTGAGCCTGAACATTGTAGTTTCTGACAACGAGCGTCGGTGGTAGCCACATTCACGTTTCCACTTCTTGCGTCCTACTTTTCTTATCCTTCTGAGGTTTTCATCTCTGGGATGAGGTGAGCATTTACAGTTGCCATGTTGACCTATTACTGCATTTTTCCTGGGTGGAATTGTTGCCTTTGCCCCTCGTTGCCTAGCTTTCTCGTAACACTTATACTTGTCATAGGCTCCATCTCCTGATACTTGGGCTATTTCCCCATCTACTCCATCTAACAGGTCAGAAAATACTTGGTCGTCACTGACATCATTGGTAGTCACTACCCCACTGATAATCTCCCCTGTGGCCTCCGAAACTCCTAGATGTAATTTACGCCATGTACGCCGTTTACTGACACCATGAACTCTTGTTTTCCATTCACCTTCGCCGTAAACTTTCACCCCTGTAGAGTCTACTACCATATGAATTGCTTCGTTCGTTGGTATAACTGGTAGTTTAACATTCAGTTTTGGCAAGCGACGGGATACAGTGCTATGGTCAGGTACTGGTAAATCTAAGTCCATCAATTGAAATATAGATTTGACAAAACCTTCGGTCTGTCGTCCGGCCAGACTATACAAGGATTGCATAGTCACCATCAATTCAATGGCCGTGTCACTATAATTATTAGATGCTCCCCTACGTCCAGTTTTTTTCTGATTAAGCCACTGCTCGATGGCCTCTGGAGTCAGCCAAAAAGTGAGACTCCCTCGCTGCTTTAAGGAGGCATCATACTCAGACCAGTTTTTGAGTCGATACAAGGACTTGGAGTTGGATTTAGACTTACTCTTACTCATATCTGCTGAGTGTAGTTTCGTGTACCATCTTGACTTCTTTATTTTTACCCTAAACATCATCTTTTGTGCAACAAAGCCAATGGAAATGTATAATTTTCAAATGCAGAAGGCGATCGCTAATAAAAGCAAATCTACTATGAGCGATCGTCTTTTTCCGTTATAAATAGGACTGATGCACGAAAACAAGAAACCGGGTTTATTGCCCTAATTGTTTTCAATCACTAAATTTTTTCGATAAACTCTGTTTCTGCCTAAGTCCCAAGAAATTCTCTTCCCTCCTGACTCCTATAAAAGTTTTCAAGCATTTATTTACCCTAAACCACAGCAGTTTCTAACATTTTAATTGTACCTCGATCGCTATCTATCTCCACCTCTACTCCTAATGGAACTGTAAATTTATCCCGAATATGACCGATCATTGTGCCATACCAAGCAGGAATTTCCAAAGGTCGAATATGATCTAACAAAACCTGCCATAAAGTTAACGTGGGAAAATCATCTTCCTCATCCAGACATCTAGTACATTGCGCAAAAACAAAACCCTCCAACTGCTGCAAAATGCCAGCTAAACTTAAATGAGTCAACATCCGGTCTACCCGATAAACATCCTCTCTTATCTCCTCCACAAACAAAATTTTCCCTCGCGAGTCTGGCAAAAAATTAGACCCCACCATCGCTGTTAACACAGACAAGTTCCCCCCCACCAGTTGCCCCCGTGCTTTTCCACCTGTAATAGTTTCCACAATATTCGTGGGAGGTTGCAAGGTCATCGCTTTTCCTTCAAACAGGATGCCTTTGAGATAACCAACAGAAAATTTATTCCAGGGAGATGTACCAAAGGGACCGTGAAATGTCACCAGACCACTGCGAGCATATATCGCCAATAACAGAGCAGTAATATCACTGTAACCAATGATAATTTTAGGATTTTTCCGAATTAAGTTATAGTCTAATAATGGCAAAATGCGACTACTACCCCAACCACCTGTGGTTGTTACCAATGCTTTGACCTCGTCATCCGCAAACATAGCATTAATATCCGCAGCGCGGTCTATATCTTTACCTGCTAAATATCCATATCTATCGAGAACGTGGGTGGCAACTTTTACTTTTAATTTTTGTTGCCCTAAAACCAAATTGACGTATTTGAGTTGATGTTTATCAATCATGGTGGCAGGACTAACTACTGCTACAGTGTCACCAATTTGAAGGCGGGGTGGTTTGAGGATAGGTTGGGGGGATATTGGTGAGGCAACCCGGAGCGATCGCTTATTTATCGCAGCGAGTTGAGTTGTCAATAAACCCAGACCTAGAAATTTTAAAAAGTAACGGCGATCGTTCATAAATATTGCAGCAGGAATAAAAAACATAATTTTCTTGATGATATTTTATAGTAAAAAGGAAAATTCATAGTTTGACAAAGGTATGAGAATTTGAAAATGTCTTAATCAAACCTTCAAATGCTATTTATTAGAGTTGTCGCTAAATAGAGGGAAAAAATCGTTCCAACCTAGGCAGAGCAATAATTCCCATACTTTTTGGTTGCCAATAGCTACAATCCTTACAGAACAAAGTTTTTGGGATTTTTTTAAGTGATAAAGCGACAAGTCTATGATATAAATCCATAGCATCATCATAACCCTCACGAATCCATTCTATTTTTGGGGTTGCACATTAAAGAATGATAATAGATTTGAAACTGTACATATATTGAGGAAAGAATTATCCAAAAATATCTACTTTTGGATTTCATCATTCCTGATTGTGCAACGCCCTATTTTTTATTACTAAAAACCCTGTTATAGCTCATTTTATCCAGCAATTTTAGTACCTCAGAAAATTACTTTTTTATATTTTCCCTTATGGGTTTAATATCAAATCCGCTCGGGTTCGGTATAAAAAAAATTTTCATCTTCATCCAAGAGCAAATGTTTCGCGCATTCTCTTCCCTCCTGACTCCTGACTCCTAGATTAACTATCTAATTATACCGATGCTACCGGATTTGATATAATACCCCACTGTCACTCTCGGTGCTAATGGGGTTT
The DNA here is from genome assembly GCF_003838195.1 of Okeania hirsuta. Lineage (GTDB taxonomy): Bacteria > Cyanobacteriota > Cyanobacteriia > Cyanobacteriales > Microcoleaceae > Okeania > Okeania hirsuta. The sequence continues at coordinate 4,409 of NZ_RCBY01000084.1, read as the reverse complement.
ATAGGATGAGAATACTCATTAACCACATTCTTGCTCCTACTGACTACTTCTTCAAATTTGAGTATCTTTCTTAACTTAGCAATTATTCAAATTTAATTTAAACTTAAATCTTTATTTACTTTGACTTAACCATCTCCAGGTAAGAACTTATGTAAGAAGGAGTGAAAGCTAACTGCTTTTTCCATAATAAACAACCAATTATTTTTATCTGGAGATAGTTAGTCTAGATGGTACAAACTCTCATAGGATTTGCATCTTTACCCGCTGATACATTTGCTGATGGACCAGAATCAGGCGCAGATGTAGACACCACTCGTACTGGGCCTTTTCCTGGTCAACCTGTAGGTGGATGGAGTGGGGTACAGTTTGCTGACACTAATAGCTACTGGTTCATAGTAGATAGTCTTTTTGGTGGCAATTCTGATACTCTAGCTAGAATCTACAAAGTTAATCCCAATTTTACTGGTATTGAAGGGGGTGACGGTAGTGTTGAGCTAGAAGATTTTATCACCCTTCGCGATCCTAACAATCTAGTACCTTTTGAAATTCTTAACGAAAACGATCCTGAAAGACCTTTAACAGGTACAGATTTTGATACCGAAGCATTAGTTATTGATGAAAACGGCGATTTGTGGGTAGGAGACGAATACGGTCCCTATCTATTACACTTTGATAGTAATGGAGTTTTATTAGAAGCTCCTATTGCCACTCCTAATATTCCTCGACTAAATACTCTTAACGGGCAAATCCCTATTAATATCGGTCATCGTGGCGCTAGCGGTCCTCGACCAGAACATACTTTAGAAGGTTTCCGTTTAGCTTTAGAACAGGGTGCAGATTTTATTGAAACGGACTATGTGATGACCTCAGATGGAGTACCCATCGTTCGTCACGAACCATTGCTCAATAACACTACAAATATTCTGGATATTCTTGATGAGAACCCTGATTTTGCAGCTCGCGAAACGACTAAAACTATTGACGGAGTTGAATATGAAGGTTTATTTGCAGAAGACTTTACCCTAGAAGAAATCAAAACCCTACGCGCTCGACAACCTCGGGAGGAACGTAGCGATGAGTTTGATGACTTGTTTGAAATTCCCACGATGGCTGAAGTAATTCAGTTAGTTGAGGATTTTACAGCAGAAACAGGTGAGCAAGTTGGTATTGTTCACGAACTCAAACATAATAGCTACTTCGATAGCATTGGTTTGAATATAGAAGAAGCTACAGTAGATGTTTTGGTGGCAGAAGATTTTACAGATCCAGAACAAAACATTATTCAAACTTTTGAAATTGCACCTCTAATTAGTTTAGATCAGGAAATAATGCCAGATGCAGGAATTGACGTTCCTCTGCATCAACTTACTGGAGCAGCGACAGAAAACTTTAATCCAGGATTTTCCTTCCCTTACGATCTAATTAACAACTTTAGCGATCCTGATTTTACTGAGGATGATGCTCGTGAAGTTTACGGCGACTTGGTTGATATTATCGAGCTGAATGAAGAAACAGGATACGGCGATCTGTTAAAATTGCCTGAATTTTATGAGTTCATGGCAACCTACGCTGAAGCTGTTAACCCTTGGAAAAATACCATTTTACTGCCGGAAGGTTTGGATGAACCTGTCGATGGTGACGAAGATGGTAACGCTGAAATTAGGACCCAGTTAACAGGGGAAGTTTTTCCTCTAATTGATTTTGCACATGATGCAGAATTGCTAGTTAATGTATATACTCTACGGGATGAGGAACGCTATCTTACTTTAAACCCAGATGGTACTGTACAAACTCCGACACAAGAAGTAGAGGACTTAATCAATTTAGGTGTAGATGGTTTAATTGGTGACTTCCCAGAAACTATTGAGGAAGTGTTAGATCGCTTTTTCGCTGATGAAGTAAGAGCACCTCAAAATCCTGATGTAGAAGCAGGGGATGCTCTAGCAAATTTACGAGGTTCTCGCGGTTTTGAGGGTATTGGTTACAGTCCAGACGGAACTACACTTTATCCAATTTTAGAAGCGCCAGTAGATGGCGACCCAGAAAATTCTCTACGAATTTATGAATACGATATTGAGACTGGAACTTACGGCGACGAAATAGTAGGATTATATCCTCTAGATGATCCTGGCGATACTCCAACTTTCCAACTTGGAGATTTAACTCCTGTCAATGATACTCAGTTTATTGCCATTGAAAGGGACGATTTTCAAGCGGATGAAGCTTTCTTCAAGAAACTCTTTCTCATTGATATTTCCCAAGTAGATGAGAATGGTTTCGTCTCCAAAACTGAATTAGTTGACTTGTTAGATATTGACGATCCTAATGACCTTGATGGCAATGGCAGCAATAACTTTACTCTTCCTATTACCAGTATTGAGGATGTATTAGTATTTGACGAGGAAACAATTCTAGTTTCTGTAGACAATAACTATCCTTTCGGCGATTTTGCTACAGGACGACCCCCAGAATTAGATAATAATGAAATTATCTTAGTTCAACTAGACGAACCTCTTGACCTAGATCCACGACTAGGAATAAATGGGTTACCAGATCCAGAACCAATTTTCAACCCAGAAGCAGAACGTGCAGAAGTCAGAAGTATTGAATTTATTGGTGAAAGTAGTATTCCTGCTGCCTTCGATTTTGAAAGCACGGAAGTAGGTGGGTTTTCTGGTTTAACTTATGACGCTGACAACGGAGTTTATTACGCTATTTCTGATGACCGCAGCAATGTTAACCCTGGTCGTTACTACACCTTAGACATTAATCTCAATGGTGGTAATGGTCTAGATGTTAGCGTTGCAGAAGTAACTACTCTGTTGGATGAAAACGAAGATGTTTTTGAGGAAGAAAGTCTAGACCCCGAAGGTATTGTTTTAACCAGTGAAGGAACTGTATTCATTTCTTCGGAAGGCAATACAGAAGAATTAGTCAATCCTTTTGTTAATGAATTTGCTTTAACAGGAGAACAATTAAACGAACTAGAAATACCTCAAAAATTCCTGCCTACCGCCGATAACAGCAGTGGTATTCGGAATAATTTAGCTTTTGAAAGTTTAACTATCGATCCTCAAGAGCGCTTCCTCTATACCGGAATAGAAAATGCTCTCTTCCAAGACGGACCTGCTGCTGGTATCGACCAAACCAGTTTAGCAAGAATTATTCAATACGATCTAGCTACAGGGGAACCAACCGCTGAATTTGTTTACGAAACTGATAATGCTAATGCTCCTGCTGGCACTCCTGATAGCGTAGACCGTACTAACAGTCTTGCAGAGTTAGTAGCATTAGATAATTCAGGAACTTTCTTAGCTTTAGAAAGATATTTTGATGACAATGGTTTAAACCAAAACAAACTTTATCTAGCATCAGCTCAAAATGCTACCGATGTCAGTGACTTCGATAGTTTGGTCGGTCAAGATATTGTCGTTGCAGAGAAAGAACTGCTGGTAGATTTTAACGACATTGATACTAATTTTGATGGTCTGGATGATTTTGAAGGTTTAGCTCTAGGTCCCGTTTTACCCGATGGTCGTCAATCTTTAATTGTAGTTAGCGATAACGATTTCGACCCTGCTCAAGAAACTCAATTCTTTGCTTTTGCTCTTGACTTAGGTTTATCTCCAACCAGAAGCGATGACAGGTTAGTGGGTACTGAAGAAAGTGATAATATTGCTAGTTCTGGTGGGGATGATGTGATTGATGGTCGTGGTGGTAACGATAATCTCAATGCTGGTCGTGGTAATGATAAAGTATTTGGTAAGTCTGGCAATGACCTGTTAATAGGTCGCCCCGGTAACGATATTTTGTTGGGTGGCCCAGGGGAAGATACTTTAGAAGGAGGTATTGGTCGCGATCGCCTCAATGGTGGAGCAGGAAACGATGTACTCACAGGAGGCGGTGGTATCGACCGCTTTATCTTTAACACAAATCAACCATTTGATTCTAACGATATGGGTGTAGACACAATTACCGACTTCTCCACTACCCAGGGAGATATTATTCTGTTAGACCTTGGAACTTTCACTGCTATCAACAGTGAACCGGGAGAAGGTTTTAGCATTGACAGTGAATTTGTTACCGTTGCTAGCGATGGGGATGCGGTAACTGCTGATGCTGTTATTGTTTACAATGAGAATAATGGTAATTTGTTCTATAACCCTGATGGTGACACACCTGGTTTTGGCAGTGGCGGTCAATTTGCAACTTTGATAAATACTCCATTGTTAGAAACAGAAAATTTCTCGATCAGAAGTTAGGGCGTGTTTTATCGCTGAAGTCAAATGAATGGCTTTAATAGCAGTTTTGAGGTCTGAATTTATCTTTTTAGTCCAAGAGACATCTCCTTTGAAGAAGGAGACAGGAGACAGGAGACAGGAGACAGGAGAAAAATTACATGGGGATTC
>NZ_RCBY01000083.1 GCF_003838195.1 Okeania hirsuta | reverse complement strand
AATTTGACTCCAGTTAAAATTGATGTAACTCCATTAAATAATTTCGAGGGTAATGTTTTAGAAAGAGGGTCGTTACGATGTTTTCGCCATCCAGAAACTAAATCATATCCTGACTCTAATTTTTCCAAAAATTTAGGTATTTCCGCCGGATCATCTTGTAAATCTGCGTCTAAAGTAAAGATAATATTTCCTCTAGCTTTTTTAAATCCAGCAGATAAAGCGGAAGATTTACCAAAGTTTCTTCTTAACCTAATTCCTTTGATTTTTTGGGGATATTTTTTGATTAATTCATTAATCTCTATCCAAGAGCGATCGCTACTACCATCATCTACAAAAATTATTTCATAACTATCAATTTCTGCTAAATTCATTACATCCAAAATTCTCTCAAACAAGGGTTTGATTGTAGCTTCTTCGTTATAAACTGGAATCACAAAACTGAGGTATGTACTTTTCAATGTTCAATTCTAATTATTAAAAAGGGAATAGGGAATAGTGAAGAATAGAAAGCAGTATTAAATACTAGCAAACAACATTTAGTATTAGTAAAGGAGCATCTTGCTTCCACTGTTTCATCCACCAATATAATCACAATAAACTACTATAATGTACCACCACTATTAAAACTATATTGATTGGATAATTTTAACCAATCTTGACAAGTATTAAATGTAACATAAACTAGCCTAAGATTTATCGCCAATATATTTCCTAAGCAACTTTTTCTTTGCTATAAAAGAATTTTTTTTTAATTACAACTATTTTCACTTGATACTTAACTTTTTTGGGTAATACTCCTTATAAAATATTAGCCTAATAAAAATATGATTGCTATATGAACGAAAAAGTTGTGGAGCTAATAAAGCAAATGAAATCCTTTGATGATAAAGTTCGTCGCAATGCTATAGCGGACATAGGATTTATTTTTAGAGATGTATTTTCTGAAAGTATCTAGATATGAAATATTTGAGTTATTTGAAGGGATGCTATCTCCAAATTTGATAGATTTTTTTTCGATGAAACTGAATTATATGAGATTGTAGTTTGTATTCAAGAAGAAATTGAAGCAAGGAATAAAGAGACAGGAAGTATAGCATTAGTAATAGGTGTAATTCTGCTCAGACTGGTTTATTACCCCTAGTTATAGGTATCAAAAATAGTATTGAAAAATTGAATTTAGGTGACTTAAATCAAGTGTTAATTTCGTTGGGAAAGTTATTATTTTTTGATAATAGTTTAAGTGATAATGAAAAAAAAGATATAGTTCTGAAGAATGAATTAATGAGTAAAATATTGGCTAAAATTATTTCAGAAACACCAACATATCACGATCGCTTACTAGAAACATATACACATTTAATATCTCGTTTTATTTGATGATGGAGATGAAGAAACAGACAGACTATGACAAGCATTAAGTGGTTAAACAAAATTAATTTAATTGCATATATCTAAAATATCAAAAACCAAAATTATGTTGATTATTTAAAGCTATCCAATCTTGACGATTTTTCAATTTCACATAAGCTGTTAAAATCTCCTGCTGTGAGTCTTGAATATTTTCTATATTTTTGACTTTTGAATGTCTTGAGTGCCTCTTACATTCTGAGGTATCCTCAGAATTACACACTCGCTTTTGACTTTTAACTTCGATATATCCTTTCCAACCTGAAAATTCATATTCCGCTCCTAATAATTCTGCCACATCAGCACGAGGAAAACCTGACATTCCAAAACCTTTGACCACATTTTCTTGATTCAGAATAGCAATACATTTAATCTGAACATTCTCGTTACTTTTGACTTTGAACTGTCTTGAGTGTGTCTTACATTCTGAGGAGACCTCAGAATTGCACACTCGCTTTTGACTTTTAACTTGACTTACCCATCCATTTACTCTAGCTGTAGTAGAAGAAAATTCAGTCACAGTGTCAAAATATCCCTGTAAATTTTCTGGTGGTTTTGCTGTTAATAAATCTGAGTTAATTTTTTTATCCAAATTTGCACAAAAATTATCCTTTTTTATATTTCGATTAAAAGGTACTAAACCATCAGCTTTTAAAGCATCTACTAAACCTAAAAAAGCAGCAGGTCGGTTGCCTACTTTTTCTTTAATTAAAACCGGGTCAGAAATGCCAAGTTGTAAGGATAATCCTACTAAAGGTTGATAAGTTGCGCGATGAGCAATTTCTCTAAAAGTTTCCGTACCTACTCGATACATTAATATAGTTAAAACAGTCAAAACTGCCACCAATGGCATAACAAAATACCACTGTTTTTTGAGAGTAAGTTGCTGTTGTTGGAGCAATAAGAAAATTAGGATAATTAGACTTAACCAAAATAGAGAAGGTAGAGTAGCATAACGAGAAGCGATCGCTTGTTCTATTCCAAAACCAGAACGACTAACTGCTGCCATTAAAGCGGTGCCAAAAGTATAAATTATTATTGATAACCAAGGCAACCAATCTTGAGGATAAATTACAAATAACCAATAAATTAAAAATATTCCTGCTAAAACTAATCCTACCCAACCTATTGCGGAAGCGACGGGAATATTATGAGTAAAAATTGCTCCTAAATAAACAGGAATGTAGGTAACTATATCAATAAAATTCAGTTTAGATAATGAGGGATGATGAGAGGGTGTTGTGTAGGTTAGGAAATAAATGCCTATTACTAAAACAGAAAAAAATAGATAACAGATAGTAAATTTTTTGGGCAATTTATATAGAATAGCAACTGCACATAATATCGGCCAAATTCCTAGAGCGGTACTATAACTAATACATCCTAAAATTCCCAAAATTATACTGGCAATAGCAAATCTATTTTGTTGAGATTCTAGTAATTTTTTTACACAAAAGATTGAAGCAATAACAAATAAATTAGCAATTACCCAATGTACTCCACTATATCCGCGCATCCAGTTATGAGCAGCAGCAGGGGTAAAGTTAAAAACTGAGATGAATAAAATTAATAATAAAAGTATAGGACGATATTTTGTGAGAGTATTAGCTACTAATGCAATTAACAAAATTCCCTGAGCAACAGCTAGGAAAAATGTAGCTAGACACAACCCAATATTGGAACCTTTAGTAACAACAATATTCAGAGCATAAATTATGGCAGGAATTAAGACAAAATGTTCGTTTGCTCGAAACATCCAGTCAAAAATATTCGCGGAAAATCCATCTATGGAATAGATATTTTTAATCATCCACCAATAATCAAAATTTAGCAATTCCCCTGCTTTAGATATCATAAATAGTACATAGAAAGCTGGGAGGAAAATTACAATGGTAGCGATAATTATAAAAATAAGTTCTGACTTTTTTTTGACTAACATAAATCGGAAGGAAAGACACGAATTTTTGCACGGATGTACAGATTAATTTGAAACAGGTTAATATTTGCTACCCTACTTATATAGCCATTTCAGTTTAGATTGAGACGAGGGTTTCTTGCTGTGAAATGGTTTCATTCTTATTTGAAATTATAATATAAACTTGATAAGTGTTGGCTACAAATAACTAGGATATTTCTTAGGAGTCAGTCCTCAGGAGTCAGAATGAATGGCTTTAATAACAGTTTTTAGGTCTGAATTTATCTTTTTAGTCCAAGAGACATCTCCTATAAAGTATTTTAATTGCCCTTATTATTGATAACATTCTTTTTTCAAATTGGTATAATACCAAGGGCGAAAAAAGAATGCTATGGCACTACAAGAATTGGTTAAGACATTTTTCAATCGTATTTGCGGAGCGTTTCCCCAGGAAAAAACCTTTTCAGCTTACTATTCCCTGTTCCCTGTTTCCTAGCGCGTAGCGCTATACAAAAAGCTGCATCTTGATCGGAGATCCTTAAAAAGAGTTACTCCAATTTATTTTAGACAACTATCTCTATAATTTTTTCCTTTTTTTTCAATATTTATTCCTGTAGTAATAGACATCTCCAAGAATAAAAAATAAAATTAATTATCGCACTCTTATTCATCAATTAGTTTCCCCTACTCCCTAAACTAATAAATAGCGATAGGATTAGCAGGCGAACCTGTTGCACCTTTCATTTTTAGAGGAGCAAACACAAACATAAATTCGTAAACTTTATCTTCTATTAATTGACTAACATCCAAGTTCTCAAAAATAGTAATACCGTGCTTAACTATCCATTCAATATGACAATCAGCAGGTCGATTTGGGTCTTCACCAGGAGCAGCTTCAGTTCCCCAAGTATCTGACCCTACCATCGCTATTTTTAATCTAGATAAATAACGACAGCTAGTAATACCTGGTCCAGGTCGTCCAGAATTAAATATTTGACGATTTTTGGCTTTTTGTTCGGGACTCAAACTATCCCAGTCTTTTCCCCAATACTTACCATGACCAGTATAGAAAATAACTACATCCCCTTGTTTTATTCGAGCTATTTTTTGTTTTTTTATTGCTCCTTTAATATCATTAATTGTAATAATTCCTGGGTCATTTTTACTCTTACCTTGAGGAACTGGTAAACGTTCAACTCCTCGATAACCAGCAATATCTAATAACACTCCCCTAGTCACATAGCCTAACTCTCCAATCTTTTCTACTCCTAATTTATTTAACCCGTAGGATGTTCCAAAATCTTCTAAAAAATTACCATTATAAAAATAATTTCCTTGAGAAGTATTCACCCCAATATGACCTAAACCATCAAATTGAGTACCAACCTGACCTAACTCAGCCATCACATATTCATCATTAGCAACCAAGCTATTTTCTCCCGGAAATTTATAAGTTGGTAGACCGGGAATTATTAATTTCCAATTACGTTGTGCAAATACCGGAGCATCACTTTGATAAACTTTGCCAAGAGTAGCTACTTTACCTTTTTTGACTAATTTTAGAGATTCTAAAACTTTTTTATTACTAATCCAATTAACTGAACCTACTTCATCATTTTTTCCAAAAATTGAAGGACTCCATCTATCTCTCAAAGGGAGTTCGTCAGCTATACTTGAGGATGAAAAACTAGAGAGAGTTGATAAGATAAAAATAAGTATTATGGTAAATTTGAAGTAATTAGGAATTTTCATTTTTTTTAGGGAATCGGGAATCGGGAATCGGGAATAGAAATTAATTTTAAAGTAAGCATTCAGATATTAATAGTCAGCTCTTCCTAGGTCATGCTATACAAACAAGTTTTTTCATTAACGAACCAAGCATTTGCTTAACTTATACTACATTTTACTACATTTTCAACCAGATAATTGAAGCACAAGAAAGAGGAACTTGAGTTGTTAACTAAAGGTAATAAGGCTAATAGCTTACCTTTTAAAACTGTAGCTTACTATCCACACAAAGTGCTGTAATTCAAGAAACATTAAAGAAATAAGAAATAAGGTCTTAAGCTTCCAATTTTTAAGGGGATAGAAAAAATAAAATTCCCTATTTCAAGTCTTCTATTTAAGCTGGAAGCACTGATAACTGATAACTGATAACTGAAATTGCCTCACAGAAATTTTAAGATTGTCTCAATTAAAGTTTTCGGTTCCTTTTGGAAAAACATATGACCTCCTGGAAATTCATGTAAGTCAAAAGAACCGAGAGTATGGTGACTCCATTCAAATAATTCTTCATGGTTAAGTTCACCATCATTTTTACCTCTAAAACTAACTATGGGAAATTGAAAAGGAGGTTCACCAGATTCAATATATGTTTCGTGGAGAGTGAGGTCTGCTCGTAAAATTGGTAAAAATAATTCTATTAGGTCTCGGTTTTGTAACACTGCTTCTGGAGTACCACCGTAGTCACGAAATTTAGACATTAAAACCTGGTCTGACTTTTGATGAACTGGGTTATCAATGGGAATATGAGGAGCGTAACGACCTGAAATAAATAGACATTTGGGAGTCGGGAGTTTTTTCATTCGCAGTTGATGAGCTACTTCAAAACAGACTGCCGCACCCAGACTATGCCCGAAAAATACAAAAGGATATTCTATAATTAGCGGTTTTAATGCTTGAGTCAATGGAGGTAAGAGATTGTCCCATTTTGTAATCAGGGGTTCTTTAATTCGAGTTTCTCTTCCTGGTAGTTGTATGGCACATACCTCTATATTAGAAGGCAAGTATTTTCCCCAGAGACGAAACAAGGAAGCACCAGAGGCAGAAGGGTGAAAACAGAATAAACGTAAAGTCGGTTGAGAAATCGGTTGAAATATTTTTATCCAAGGAGAGGGAGTAATAGTGGTATTCATTGGCAAATTTATTAGCTCTAAATTGGTATAATAAAAAATCTGGCTGTTAATGAGTAAAAAAAATGTGGACTTTATTTGATTCTCATTCCTTAGATGGTTAGATATACATTTTTTCTAACTTCTTGAATTGTCTTATTTTTAAGAAGAAGTAATTGTTAATTGTTAATTTTTCAACTGCAACCTAACACTCAATACCCTACAGAAATTTTAAGATCGTCTCAATTAAAGTTTTCGGTTCTTGTTGGAAAAACATATGACCCCCAGGAAATTCATGTAAGGCAAAATTACTAATAGTATGCTTTTCCCATTCGGATAAATATTGCAAGCTAACTTCCAAATCATTTTTACCTCTAAAAGTAACGATCGGAGATTCTAAGGGTGCTTCAGGAAAATACGTATATTTTTCATTGAGGGTAAAGTCAGCTCGTAATACAGGTAAAAACAATTCCATTAGCTCTTGGTTTTGTAAGACTGCTTCAGAAGTACCGCCGTATTCTCGCAAAGTGGAAATTAACTCTTGGTCAGATGCTTGATGACGTAGGTTATCAATGGGAATTTGAGGAGCGCGACGACCAGAGACAAACATATATTTAGGAACAGGAAGTTTTTCCCTGCGTAGTTTACGAACCACTTCAAAACTTATTAATGCACCGAGACTATGCCCAAAAAATACAAAGGGATGTTCTTCAATTAAGGGTGACAAAGCTTGAGTCAGTGGAGGTAAAAGATCATCCCATTTAGTAATCAGAGGTTCTTTAATCCGAGTTTCTCTACCTGGTAATTGTATGGCGCAGACCTCTATATTTGAAGGCAAGTATTTTCCCCAAAGGCGAAACAAGGAAGCTCCAGCAGCAGCAGGGTGAAAACAGAAGAAACGTAGAGTAGGTTGAGAAATCGGTTGAAATATTTTTATCCAAGGAGAAGGAGTAGTAGTAGAATTCATTAGACAAATTTATTAGCTCGAAATTGGTATAACAAAAAACTCTAGCTGTTGACGAGTACATTTTTCAATACTTACTCCACCCGTGGGTTTCAGATACAAAATCTGCAACGTTATAGTTTTTGCTTACTAAGAACTATATAGTTTTTTTGAGTGAGCCTGGTGTGACTCTGTGGAAAATATTGTTATCTAGAGAGAGGGAGTGATAGTTGGATTCATTAACTGCGGTCAGGACTTCCCTGCCTGAAGAATCCCCCGTTCGTCATGTCGCGTAAGCGCAACGTCAGGAGTATGTCAATCTGTACTGCCAATTTAACTTCTAAATTCTAAATTCTAAATTCTAAATTCTAAACAGCTAACTGCTTTAACATTTGCCTCAAACTATCTTTCCAATAAGGAGAATGGTTCCCCAAAACTTTTGAGATTTTCCCACTATTCAAAACTGAAAAAGCAGGTCGTTTTGCTGGAGTTGGATATTCGGCAGTAGTAATGGGAACTACTCGTTTTACTTCCAAAGGAAAACCCAGTTGTTTTGCTTCCTCAAAAATAGTCATGGCAAAATCGTACCAACTAATCGCTCCACTATTTGTATAGTGATAAGTTCCATAGGTTTCCGAATTGAGGTGCGGAATAATTTTAGCGATCGCCTCTGCTAAGTCTCCCGTCCAAGTTGGACAACCGACCTGATCGTAGACAACTCTTAATTCTTCCCTATCTTTACCTACCCGCAACATGGTTTTGACAAAGTTACCTTTTCCATAAGTTCCATAAACCCAAGCTGTTCTAATAATAATATGATTAGCTTCTGTTTCTCGAATTGCTTCTTCCCCAGCTAATTTAGATTTACCATAAGTTCCGAGGGGGTGTGTCGGGTCGGTTTCTATGTAAGGGGTGCTTTGACTACCATCAAAAACATAGTCAGTGGAAATGTGGATTAAGGTAGCTCCTAATTTTTTAGCCTCTTTTGCCATAATTCCAGGAGCAATACTATTCACAGCATGAGCTAATTCTGGTTCATTTTCAGATTTGTCAACTGCTGTATAAGCTGCGGCGTTGATAATTATTTCTGGTTTAACTTGGTCTATAAGCTGGGAGATAGCATTGGAGTCTGCTAAGTCTAAGTTTTCTCGTCCTACTGCCGTTACTTCTCCTATTTTTGTGACAAGGGGTTGTAGTTGACTTCCTAGTTGTCCGTTAATACCTGTTAATAAGATTTTCATTTGTGATTTTTGATGATTCTGAGTTTTGAGAATTTTAAGTTTGAGAATTTGCTGATTTTCATTTTGTCTTTGAGTAAGTAGTTCGGTAAAGTTCCGCCTCTCTGAACAATAACTTCAGCTAGAAAGTTTCCCCAAATATTCTAATTTTTCAATCCATAGTTTTGAGAATTTTAAGTTTGAGAATTTGCCAATTTTCATTTTGTCTTTGAGTAAGTAGTTCGGTAAAGTTCCGCCTCTCTGAACAATAACTTTAGCTAGAAAGTTTCCCCAAATATTCTGATTTTTTAATCCGGAGTTTTGAGAATTTGCCGATTTTCATTTTGTCTTTGAGTAAGTAGTATAGACAAAATTTCAGCCTCTCTGAACAATAACTTTAGCTAGCAAGTTTCCCCAAATATTCTGATTTTTCAATCCGGAGTTTTGAGAATTTTAGTGTTTGAGAATTTGCCGATTTTCATTCCGCCTTAGTATCAAGTTAGGTGAAAAAGTTCAACTCCAAGCAAAATCATTCTAGCAACTAACTTTTCCAAAAATATTCTGACTCCTGACTCCTGATTCCTGACTCCTCTTATACAAACAAATCAGCATCTTTTAAAGTTGTACCAGCTTCATCTTTTTTAGATAATTTAACCTCAATTCCATCTAAAGGCCAATCAATTCCAATCTCTGGATCGTTCCAAATAATTGAACGCTCATATTCAGGTGCATAATAATCAGTAGTTTTATACAAAACATCAGCAGTTTCAGACACTACTAAAAAACCATGAGCAAAACCAGGGGGCACCCAAAGTTGTCGTTTATTTTCTGCACTTAAAAGATAACCTACCCACTTACCAAAATTAGGAGAATTTTTCCGAATATCTACAGCAACATCGAATATTTCTCCCACAACTGTTCGTAATAATTTACCTTGAGCTTGTTGAATTTGATAATGCAAACCTCGCAATACTCCTTTGCTAGAACGAGAGTGATTATCTTGCACAAATTCCAAATTTACTCCTGTTTTTTCTGAAAAATTACGTTGATTAAAACTTTCCATAAAAAAGCCACGTTCGTCTCCAAAAACTTTTGGCTCTATCAGCAATACTTCTGGGATTTCTGTTTGAATTACATTCATTTATATGACCTCAATTTATTTATAGGTAGTAGGTTTTAGGTTTTAGGTTTTATGTTTTAGAGTTAATATATAGCAACCGCCTAAGCAGTTAGGACATATCAAAAGCTTAAAACTCAGACAACGCCAGATTTTTCCTTCTATCCTAGATAACTAAAACATTCTTCCTTCTGTTATATTCACAATTAAAAATTCCATAGATATATAACTTTATCTTGTCTGTTTTGTCAACCTTTTTTTCCCTGATACCAACCGTGAAAAAAGAATGCTTAACTTAGGCGACATTTCAATTATTAAGTAATTAACACAGACTGAATAACTTTTTTGATAATTACCACCCCAGTTATTGTTAATTATTCTGATGTTTATTTCCCCTCCTGGGAGGGGTTAAGGGTGGGTTCCCTCTCTATACGGAAGTTGCATGCAACGTCCCTACCTACTCCCCTACTCCCCTACTCCCTCACTCCCTTGCTTTTTCTTTCCCCTACTTTTTCTTTCCCCAAGCTTCTAATTCTCCTATCCACAGAGAAAAAACTAATTTATGGAAATTTAGCGTTCGAGCAATTCTCAGTAAAAAGGAGAATAAAGTTGGCTGATAATATTTGAGTCGATCAAATATATATTCCACACTCATAGAATTATTGGTTGGCTTTGATTCTACATCAGAAAATCCACTTTTTTCCAAAGCTAATTTTATCGTATCAAGGGAGAAATAAGTCAAGTGTTCAGCTGGTTTATAGTGATACCATAAAGATCCTAATAATTTATGCCAAAACCCTCCCAAATTAGGAGTAGTAATAAAAATCCATCCTCCCGGTTTCAAAAGTTGATAAGCTCCTGTTAGTTGAGCAATAGGGTCTGTTGTATGTTCAATCATATCTTGCAACATAATCAAATCAAAAGAATTAGGTTCAAAATTATGATTAAACAAATCACCTTGATATACAGATAAACCCCTATTTTTAGCAAACTTTACTGCATATTTTGATACTTCTAAACCTTGAGGATTATCCCATCCTAAATCTTTTGCTTGCTCCAAACAATCACCTAAAGCACAACCCACATCTAATAATAAGCCTTGACCAGAAAGTTTTGTTTCAGCCTTTAATAAACGTTTGCGAAAAGTCTGGCTATTAATTTTCATCCCTTGGAAATAATTAGAATATCCTCCTTTAGGAAAATCGTTATTATAATAATCTTCCTGATAAATTGCAGTAGGATTTACTGGTGGATTATTATCCCATACCATACCACATTCAGAGCATTTTGCTAATAGATAATCATCCCCTGCTTTGTAGTAGTTAAATTTATCTGTATGACATAAGGGACAATGATTTTTTTGCATAATATTTGATGAAAATTACTTCTGTTAAAATTACATCTAGATAAATATATTGCCAGGGATTAAAATCCCTGGCTCACAGCTAAAGTCCTCTGCAGAGTACTCCATATTTTCAGTCCCTTTTAAGGGACTTCAGCTATGAACCATGAAATTTATTTCATGGCTATTTTAGAGGTTATTGTTATCTTTTCAACTCTCTTCTACCCTAACTTTTACTTCATCATTTAATTTGACAAATTCTTGTTTGTCAGAGTTATAAACCCAAGCTTTAATTATATTTTCTCCCATGGGTAAAGATTTAGCTGAAAATGTTACTTTCCATCTCACTTTACTATAAAGTTTTGACTTCATAATTTTAGCAATATCATTACTCTCTAAGTTGACAATGGCGTTGGCAAAAAAACCTTGATTCTCACCAGAAGAAAGTAATACTAAGTTAGGTTGTTTTTTTCTATCTGGTCTAATTGCCCAACCTCCTAAATTTAAAGTTTCGTCACCTTGAATAATTAGAGGTTTTGCAGTTGTTTGAGGATTATCTAAATAACCATAATTTTGTTTTGGTTGTTTGATAAATTCCAGATTTTGAGGAAATTCTCGCCATCCTAATTTTTCCATAATTTCTGCACCTTGTCTGACTAACCAAGTTTTACCATTCATTAATACTAAACAACTATCTGGAGATTCTCTGATAAATTCTGAATCTGCTAAATAGTTAATTATTTCTAGACATTCTTTCCGACTTTCTATGTAGGGAAAACTTAATTTTACATTCCTCACAACATACACCGAGTTGATCGTCATAATTCCTGTCATTGCGACAGCTAAAATTTTATATATTGATAAATATTTTTGTTGCTCCTGTACAAACAAAGCTAGGAGATATATTAGAGAGATAATTAATAATATTGATGTGGTTGTATATCGGGAAGAAATCATTGCATTTTCGATTCCATATTCTGCTCTACCTACAGAAATAGATAGAGCAGAAATTAGAGAAAATGTACCTATTGTTAACCAAGGAATGGTTTTCTTTAGAGAAAAATCTAAATTTGTTAATAAAGGTGCATCCAAAGTTTCTAAAGATTCTGGAACAGAAATTCTATTTCCTCTGAATTTCCAATTCATTGCTTCGGGTAGAGAACTTTTTATTCCTAATTCTTGACTTTCTTTTTTCAACAAAATTTTATTGAGAAAGTAATATGTGAAAAATAAGAAACCAGAGAATAATATTAATCCTGTTAAAATTGCCGGGATAGGAAGTCTAACTAAAGGTAAACCTAAAACTGCTAAAAAGTAATTTACAATCAGAAATGGTTGTTCTGTAAATAAAAATGGTTTTGGTTCTCGAATCGGATTAAAGTTAATTGCGTAGATAAGAGATGAAAGTATAAAGAGCAAAATCCAGATACTTAGTCTACTAATTTTTTGTTTTAGTTTGCCTTCTATAGATAATATTGACGGAATTAAAACCAGCCAAGAAAGTAATCCTTGTATTAATGTAAAACTTCCGATTAAACAAAATATTGCTGCTAGAAATATTCTGGTTTTTACGGATAAATTATCTAAGGCGTGAATAAAATATACTGCCATTATTAGACATAAGTTTGTCAGAAACCAAAATAGGGTAAATCCCCATAACCAGTTTTGATGTTGTACTAAGGAAAATAAGAATAAACAACTTAAAATATTTGCTATATGTAGGATATTTTTGTTTTGATTCTGAAATTGAATTTCGGCTATTTTGCAAATAGCAAAAAATGTCATGATGACAAAAATTACGCTACAAATTATTTCGGCTTGAGTGTTCCATTTAGTGGCAAATGCTAAGGCGGTAATGATTAATTTTGGTATTAATATTCTGTGATGTCCGTGTACTGTGAAAAAGTCAAAAAATGTGGCATTTCCTTCAGCAACTCGCTCAAAGATAGGGGTTAATCTCCATTGATCCCAGTAGGGAACGTTGACACTAAAATTACCGAGAAACCAAAGGAGTAATAAGACTGGGAAAATATAGAGAGTTAGTAATAATATTTTGGTTTGGGAAAATATTTTTCGCATTATTGGGAAGTGGCGATCGGCAATATTATAGGTGTAGGTTGGGTTTCGTTCCTCAACCCAACTACTGACACTTATACAATAAAACAAACCACATCTGTATCTCTTTTCTCTATTCGTTTAATGTTAGGTTTCACTACCGTTCAACCCAAGCTACAATCTACTTTTAACATTATTAGAAAATTGGTAGATAGCTTTTTTTGGAAATATTACCTTAAAGCGAAGTTGAAAGTCCTGTTTCTTTAGAGCTATGCAGCAATAGAGATGAATAAAATTTTTATTTCTGATTTGCGAAAAGCTTGCCTCTGAATTTTCTAGGCAAAAGCTCCTATTGCGTATGTAGCAATAGAGATGAATAAAATTTCTATTTTGAATTTGCGAAAAGTTGGCTTCTGGATTTTGTCGGTAAAAACTCCTATTGCGATATCCGCAATAAAAGAGAAATGAGCCTAAATTCCTATTGCGTATGTAGCAATAGAGATGAATAAGATTCAGTAGTCAGGAGTCAAAAGAAAGAAAGAATTTAAACTATATTCTGAATTCTCATAAAAGCCGATCAATACTCCTGCCTCCTCTACAATTCCCATTTCTCCTAACTCGTACTCTTAACTAGCTGACTGCGAATTTAGCTAATTCAGAATTTATAATTCTGAAATTCTAATTAACATTAGTCAAACTCTTAAACTTGCCAGTAAAGCGGTTAAAGAACAACTCTAAAACTGTCCGTTTACCAACATTAATATTCGAGTTAATTGCCATACCATTCTGCAAACCAATTTCCAAATCATTTTCATTATCCAGAACAAATGTTTGCCGTTCTAAATCAATTGTAGTTTCAAAAGAAAAATAAGGTCTTCCTGCTTCTTGGTCTGGTGGAATAGCATCATCACTAATAGAAATAACCTCCCCAGTTACTGTACCAAATTCATTAGCTGGTAAAGCTTCAACTTGTACTTCTACAGGTACACATTCCACATCACTTAAACCTAATTTTTCTCGGTTTTCTTTCAGCTCCGGACAAGCACATTTTTTACCCGGTTCGCATTCAATAACTTCTCCACCAGCTAATTCTTGGTCGTGATAAGGTTCTAATTTTTTCCGTTTATCATTTAAAGCTTTTAATACCAAAGCAATATCTTTATTCTGAATATAAACTACCGCCTCTAAACCTTCATCATCATCCAATACTGTCAGTAACGGTTGAGTTTGTTGTGCCTCATAAGACGCATCTTCACATCTTTCTGGTTTAATATCCCCAGGTTTCAAGACATCATTAATTACATATTGACAAATAGGGTCAGTTTTTAGATCTAGAGAAGACTCTTCTTTACTAACAGGTTTTAAATCAAAAATTACTCCAGAAACTGGTGCTTTTAAAACTTGATTATCGCGAGTTTCTTCTAACTTTTCAATCTGAGCACTAACTTCAGTTAGTCTCTTATTGTTGTCTAGTTGTAAGCGAGTAAATTGAGAATCTATTCGAGCAATTTCCCTTCCTTCATTTTCAGCAATTCTGGCATAAAGTTCCCTTGCCCAACCATCTCTAGTATTTTTTAACTGTTCTTTAGTTCTATTAATAGCCACATTTAAACGCTGTTGTTCTAACCTAGCGCGTTGTATTTCTGCTTGACGAGCTTTGACTTCTCCCTCTCTAGCATTAATATCTGATAGGCGAGAATTTATTTCTCCTTCACGAGTATTTATTTCTCCTTCCAATATATTAATATCAGACCTGCGAGAATTTATTTCCCCTTCTCTAGCATTAATGTCTGATAGGCGAGAATTTACTTCTCCCAATCTAGTATTTATTTCTCCTGCTCTTGCTTGAATTTGGTCTTGTTGCCTTAAAAGCTCACTTTCTCCTCGGAAAACTTCTTGTTCCTGACGTTTTTTTTGTAGTTCAGCGATCGCTCCTTCTTCTACTAAAGGAGATATTTGTCCTAAAATTTCTTGGTTAGATCCTAATACTTGTTCTGACTTACTTAACTGTCCTTTAGCCAGGTTTAATTGCTCTTGAGAATATTGTAGTTGTTCCTGAGTATTTTTCAGTTGTTCGTTAGCAAACTTCAGTTGTTTCTCTGTATTATTTAATTGTTCGTAAGCATAAGTTAGCTGTTGCTTACTATTATTTAATTGTTGTTTGGCAAACTGTAATTGTTGTTTGGCATATTGCAATTGGTCTTGAGCTACTCTTAATTGTTCTCTAGCTGCTTCTTCATCTTCTTCTGCTTGTTGAAGTTGTTTTTCTAGCTCTGTAATTTGCAATTCTACAGCAGCTACACGAGAATTATATTCAGCTTTGTAGTTTACATATAATCCTTGCAAACTAGAGTCAACATTAACAAAACCACCTCTATTTAGATAAAGCTCATTAATCAGAGCGCGGTATGTTTGATTTTCTGATATTCTAGTTTGTCGCTCTTGAGCTAATTTTTGTAAATCTGGAGGTAAAGCTGTAGGAACTTGACCATTGAGTACCTCTTTATAAAACTGATTTTCTCTTTTTAGGGTGTCTCTTAATTCTTTAGCAGAACCTAAATCTGCACTAGGAGCAGTAGGACTAAAAGTTAGTAATGGTTGATTTTTTTCCACGCGATCGCCATTTTCTACATGAAGTCTAACTACATTGCCACTGGTAGGAGCTTGGACATCTATGGAACCATCTTTAAGTTCTAATTGTCCTGTAGCTGGTACTGCTTGGTCTATCTCCGCAAAGTAAGCCCAAATTATTGCTGAACTGGTAATTAACATAATCATCCATAGAAATAGCCTAGATAATATGGCTGGTTTTTCTAGAATGACTGGTTGTTCGTTTAATGATGTAGATTGAGTATTCATTTTGTTCTTAATTTTTT
Source organism: Okeania hirsuta (assembly GCF_003838195.1). Taxonomy (GTDB): domain Bacteria; phylum Cyanobacteriota; class Cyanobacteriia; order Cyanobacteriales; family Microcoleaceae; genus Okeania; species Okeania hirsuta. The sequence goes on along the minus strand of NZ_RCBY01000083.1, from coordinate 12,722 downwards.
AGTAGGGAGTAGGCAGTAGGCAGTAGGCAGTAGGAAAGAATCAGGGAAAATGGAAGTTATAGAGAAGGTGGTCATTAATTAGGGAGTAGGGAGTAGGGAGTAGGGAGTCAGAATAAATGGCTTCAATATCATTTTTTAGGTCGTATAGCAGAAGGCAGAAAGAAAAATCTAGCCTTGTCTGAATTTTAAGCTTTTGATATGTCCGTGCCATTTGCTTCGACTGATATATTAACTATTCTTACTAATTATTTATCATTTTTTCCAGATTTTTTTTCCTCCTATTTACTTTTGATAATTGAGAATAATTGCTCAATTTTCTTTAATTTTTGATTTAAAAATTGTTGTCAAATTTCCTTCCTCCTTCATTCTCCTGCCATAATTATTGTTTAATTTAATTCTTACTTCCGATTATTTCCAGATTTTTATTCCTCCTTTCTTAACTTTGAGTAATTTGGGTAATTAAGCAATTATTTTCAAGTTTTCTTCCTTAAATAATTCTTGTTACCAAAATAACTTCTGAATTCTGACTCCTAACTTTTGACTTCACTTTTAACTTTTTACTTTTTAACTCCTAACTTTTGATTTCACTTTTGACTTTTAACTTTTTACTTTTTAACTCCTAACTTTTGATTTTTGACTTTTAATTTTTTAATTCCTAACTTTTAACTTTTAACTTTTTGACTCCTAACTTTTAATTTTACTTTTGACTTTTAACTTTTGAATTTTGACTTCCCTTCTGTCTCCTGTCTCCTATCTCCTTCCCCAATTATTGTTGAGATTCTTGTTGTTGATAGAGACAGAAATAACGACCTTTAACCGCCATTAATTCACCATGAGTTCCCTGTTCCACCACCGAACCTTTATCCATCATAATAATAGTATTAGCATTTTTCACTGTTGTTAAACGGTGAGTAATAAAGAACACCGTTGTATCAGCAAAAGCTTCAGCCAAATTCTCACAAACTTGACGTTCCGAACTGTAATCTAATGCGCTAGTTGCCTCATCTAAAATCAACAATCTCGGATTTTGTAAAACCGTCCTAGCAATAGCAATTCTTTGCCTTTGCCCCCCTGATAAAGAAGCACCTCTTTCACCTACCATAGTGTTATAACCACTAGGTAAATTCATAATAAAATCATGAGCAACTGCTACTTTAGCCGCCCTCACAATTTCATCAGTAGTAGCATCTGGATTTGTCAAAGCAATATTATCTTGAACCGTACCATTAAACAGGAGAGTATCCTGCAAAACCACTCCAATTTGACGACGTAAAGAATATAATTCTACTTTTTGAATATCATATCCATCAATAAAAATTCGACCAGAAAGAGGTGGATATAAACGCTGCAATAACTTCATCAACGTACTCTTTCCAGAACCACTCAAACCAACAATTCCCACAAAATAACCAGCAGGAAATTCCAAATTTACATTAGCCAACTGTAAAGGTCCGCTTTGAGTAAATCGGAAAGAAATCTCCTCAAATTTAACACCCCCACTCATCGGCGGCATATCAATATTATTCCGGTCCTCCTCATCTACTTCAGCCTCCGTATCCAAAACATCTCGAAGTCGTTCAATAGACATTCCCACCTCTTGGAAACTCTGCCAAACACTCACAAAACGGAGCAACGAACCTGTCACATTACCAGCAATAATTCGGAAAGCAATTAATCCCCCCACTGACAACTGACCATCAATTACCAAATAAGCACCAACCCATAAAAGTGCCAGTCCGGAAAGTTTATTTAAAAAAGTACTAATAGAACTAGAAGTAGTCTGAGTCAAAACAGTATTAAAACTAGCAGTCATAAACTTCGCATAACGCGCCGACCATTCCCAACGAGACCGAAGTTCCAAATTCTGAGCTTTAACAGTTTGAACACCATTTAAAACCTCTACTAAATAAGATTGAGAATCAGCATAACGTTCCGCCTTTTTCCTTAGAAGTCTTCTTACAATTGGCGAATTAATAACAATAATTCCAGTAAAGAAAGGCACCCCTGCCAAAGCTACCGCCGTCATTAACGGGTTAAGAGCCAACATCACAGCAATATAAATTACTGAAAATACCGAATCCAAAACCACAGTTAAAGCTGTACCTGTCAGGAAATTCCTAATATTAGCCAATTCTCCAATCCTACCCGTCAAATCACCCACCCGACGATTATCAAAATAGTTGAGTGGGAGACGGAGTAAATGGTCAATAACCTCAGAGCTAAGTTTGACATCTATACGGTTAGTAGTATCCACAAACAAGAAAGTTCGTAAACCCCCCAACAAAGCTTCAAATAGAGCCACCAATAACATCAAGATACCCAGAACATCCAAAGCCTCAATATTACGTTGCCCCATCACCTTATCGATAATAATCATGGTCATCAGGGGGTTGACCAAACCAAATACCTGTACAAAAAATGAGGAAATCAACACCTCAATAAAAACTGTCCGATGCTCCATCAAAGAAGGAAGAAACCACCAAAAACTAAACTTTTCCTTCTGTTCTGATTTTGGAGCTTGGAGTAATAGAACTTGTCCAGACTCTCCCCAGATTTCCGCAAACTGGCCTGGTTTGAGACGAGTTAATCCGAATTCTGGACTACCAACAACAATCTCTTGTTCTGTAATGCTGTAAAGTACGGCAAAATGGTCCTGCCATTGAATTAAAGCTGGTGCCTTCAGACGATTAACTGCTGCTGCCGGAACCTGTACCAGTTGACCAGTTAATCCCATCATCTGAGCGATCGCTCCACAAGCTTGCAGAGACACCCTACCTGCAGTCCGAATCTGATTGTCCAATACCCGGCGAATCACATCTCGGCGAAACTTCAGCTTCAGATGTTTAGCCAGCATCTGAAAACAAGCCAAAGCAGCAGGTACTTCTCCCTTACCCCGGAAAATTGGATATTTTATAGATTGAGTATCTTGAGCAACAGTTGGTTCTGGTGGACGTGCTGGTGCTTGGGGGACTACAGATACATCTAAAGGCACAAGCTCAGTGTTTTGTGCCCCATTTTCGACGGTGGTATCTTCAAGTTCGCCTCGCTCTTTTTGTTCTGGGAATCCTAAAATTCTTGCTCCTCTGGGTCCCTCAATTTTTAAAGACCTACCCACTCCATCTAAAACCACTGGACTACCCGGAGCAAAATCTCCTACTACCCCACTACTGATTAGCCAGATTTTTTCCGATTCTAAGATAGATTCTAGTTCCTTAGTCTTTACATCTCCTTTTGGTAGGTTGACTACCACAGTTTTTTCGACAACATTTCTAGCAAGTTCTTTCAAGTTCCCACTAACTTCAGCCCTTCTAGCAAATTCTTGACTGAGTAGTTCAAATACTTCACTCACTGCTGGACGTTCTAAAAAGGCTGCCCCAAATTCTGGCTCTGCTTCTAATATTGCCAAGAAGTCTGCGGCGGGTAAAGTCACGGCAATTAAATCTGTGGAAGCGAGTGCTGTTTCACAAGGTGTCCCTCGTAACAACCCAGCCCAACCAAGGATTTCTCCTGGCCCGGCCAACTGTAAACTGGCATGACGTTGCGATCGCTGGTCGTAACCTAATATTCGTGCCTGACCTTGATAGATAATTGCTATCTGGGTGGGCATTTTTTCTCTTTCAAATAGTGGTTGGCCACTACGGTAACCAAGAAGTTGACACTTTCCCACTAATTGAGTTTTCAGTGCATTTTCTGAAAGTAGATTAAATGGTGGTTTGTCTGCCAGAAATTCTTGTACTTGGGATCTTGATATTGTTGAGGAAGTAGCCATCGAGTCTATAAATTTATTTCACTCTAGTTGGGCAATACCGAAATAATTTAAATCGGGTGGTAGATCGTAGGTTGTAGGTCGTAGTGAACTAACACAGCTAAAACTGTGCAATAGATTTTTATTTCTGGGGTTGCACATTATGGAATGATATTGCCAAAAATTAGTTTAGATTTTGACTAAAAATAACCATTAATTAATCATTCTAGCAATTGATTAATCCACAATCCAATTCAATCAAAAATCTCAAATCATTCGTCGCTGTGCAACGTCTAATTTTGTAGCAATGAGTAATTATCATAATTTTTCTACTACTCTTTATTGCTTGATTTAAACACCAATCGACACTTGTTTAATTTACTGTGGGCAATTCACCTCCCGTTAAATCGGAGATTATAACGGGAGACCCCTTGCCAAATCTAGTTGGGTTAAAATCCTCTCATCAACCAGTTTTCCTTGGAAGAGTAGGTTATTGGTTATTCACCTAAGAAATAATTGTTAATTGTTAATTATTGAAACCTACTACCTAACACTTTTCTTGTATGTTATTTACCTAGCACCTCACAACACACTACCTAAAACCTTCTTCAAACTTTTACGTCTGAACGTAGTGGCTTGAGGGTACCAATTTTTCCTATTTGTTCTCTGATCCAATTTTCAAATAGTTCATCTATTAGAGCGCGACGCATTGAGTCATCAAGCTGTGCAGGGATAAATTTTTCTAATCTAATAATTACTGTCCATTCCGTCAATGGACGTGGTGCCCAGATTTGACCTGGTTTACTTACTGATAAAATTTTGCCTATAGCAGGGTGTGGTTGACTCAGAGGCACTGGCCCTAATAATCCTCCCGAGCGCCCTTCTGGACCTTCAGAGTGTTGACGAGCTGCATCCGCAAAGGTTTGTTCTTCTTCTACTATGCGAAAATACAGTTCGTGGGCTAGACCAGGATTTTTTGTCCTAATCAGAGAGTATACTACCTGGTCTAAACTGCTCTTACGAGTCAGAAAATATCTTTCTACTTGATTACTCCAAGTTTCTTGTTTAAATTTTTCTAGTAATATTGGCCTAATTGCCATTTCTACCAATTGTTCTTGGGTCATGTCTTGGTTTTTGAGCCATGCTTGTTTGGTTTCGGGGGTATTTAACTGATATTGGTTCTCAAATTTTTCTACCGCTGTAGTTTTTTGTGCTTCTGTGCAAGTCAAGTTAGCGATCGCTTGGTCGATTATCACCCCTCGTAAAAAATGAGGCATTAACTGATAACGTTTTAATAACGATGGGATATCTTGAGCTTGCAATAATTTATCGCCGATTTGAAACAGTCCTGTCATTTTTCATATCTCCAACTGACTTGCACTATCCCTTTTAATTTAGTCTTCTGTTAAAAGTAGTGGCAGATTAAGTTACCATATTATTATTATTTCTTTATATTGATTCGTCTTTAATTTAAAAATACAAAGAAATAGGTGATTTTGCCCTGTGACGCATTGTCCTTTGGAGCTGTTCCCCTGTTATTGGTATCTACACTAAAGTCATAGGACTACGAATATGGGTCAAAATATATGCTTATTAATCCATGGTTTCACCAACTGCTTTTAACTTGGGTATAATTCGGATGAATATGCTAGTCAAAATATTTATATTATACTTTACTTCATAATAACATCATTATTATTACTACTGTCTACAATAGCTATAGTTAAATAATGATTATATAGTTAGATAGTTAAGACTATAGTAATCTTTTTCTCCTGCATTTTAAATTTTTATTGTGCTTTATAAATCTAGGTTTTACTGGTTTTTTTATTTATTGCATTGGCTATTTACCTCTTCTGTATTAGCATCATTATAACCCCAATTTTTAGGATCGAAAATACCATTTAATTCAGGCTTTTGTAGAATTAAATTCTGTTTAATTTAGATTATTTAAAATTTGACTTGATTTGCAGTCTTAATCTCAACTTTATTTGCTAACCAGAACTGAAATTATTACAATCCTTTTATACATTGTTTAGTAACAAGAACAAGAGAGTTAATTTTTGGGTGGTGGTGCATTTTTATTATTTTTGTGACGACGAGAACAGTGGGAGCATCTTGCTCCCATGCCACGCATTCCTTATTTCCTGTATACCATTACGACTGTAGGACTACCAATTTTTGTTGTCTTATATAAGATATAAAAAATTGTGCAAATATACGAATCTCCCCATCTCCCCATCTCCCTATTCCCTGACTTCTGCAATTAGAGGCCATCTTTTGCCTAATTTGGTTGCCATAATTCCAGTGTAAGTCTGAGCTAGTTGCTAATGCTAAACTGAGGTTCATATATTCTTTCTCAGTATGAGTGATTAATTCCGGTAATTCTAGTTATCTAAATATACATATGAATCATTCCCGATCGCTATAGAGGGAATAAGGAATAGGAAAAAATTTGCACTCAAATTTAATTAATTTTACCTAGATGCGATGCCTCTTTTTAGACTTCCTATACTTACGAGAAAAAGTCGATCTAGCAGTATTTTTTGAAATTGGTATAATGGCAAAAGAATAAAAAATTTACATCACTAATATCTAGGAGGCTAAAATGAACAATAGTGCATTTAATTTAGCTAGGGAAAAAAGTGAAAAAATTACTTCTTCTTTAAGAGATATTTCTGTTCTGATGGGAGAAAGAAATGAAAAGTCTGTAACTTTAGAAACTGGTGTAACTATAATACCGGCTTTGGGTTGCTCTGGAGATGCTAATATTTTAGTTCAAAGGGCTAATGAAATTGAACAAGGAATTTTTAATGTGCTTGTTCTTGGCGAGTTTAAGAATGGTAAAAGTACTCTGCTGAATGCCATGTTAGGGGAAGAAGTATTGCCATCAGATTTTCTTCCTTGTACCGCAATTATTACAAAGATAGTTTATGGAAATAGTGATGAGGTAGCTATATATAATTCTGGTCAAAATTATCCTGATATTTTCAGCATGAAAGACTTCAACGAGTATTTTAAACTTAAAGATGAGGATGAGGAAAATATAGCTCAGGCAGGTTATGTTGAGAGATTTAGTAAGATTGAATATGCTCAAATAGAACGTCATAATCGTCTCTGTAATAATGGGGTAATATTAATAGATTCACCAGGGTTAAAAGAAGATGCAGCTCGAACAAAAATGGCACATAATTTTTTGAAATAGTCACAAGCTATCATATTTGTTCTGAGAGCAGATAAGCTTTTAGGTGAAGATGAAAAAGATTTTTTTGAAAGCTATTTTCAACCAGGTCAGGTCAATAATGTTTTTATTGTTGTTAGTTTTATTGACCGAGCTAAAGAACAAGGACAACAAACGGTTGATAAGGTAAAAAGAAGAACAAAAAATTTCTTTGAAGATTATTATATAGATCGAGAAGGTGATTTTGATAGAGATTTTTATAACCGTCGAGTTTTCTTTGTTAATGCTTTAGGAGCGCTAGAGGTACGCAGAGGAATAGCAGATAAAGCTATTTTAAATTCATCTGGAGTTCTTGAGTTGGAGGAAGAGTTAGAAAAGTTCCTAGCAAGTCCGGAAAAGGTTACAGCTACTTTTGACTCAACTGTAGAATTATTAAGTTTAATTGTTTCTAATTCTCACGAACAAATTAATCAAGAAAAGCTCACTCTAGACCAACCTCTTAACGAGTTAGAAGAGCGACGCAAGCAAACAGAGGAACAACTACTGGAATTAGAAAAGGATAAAAGGGATATTGAAAAAACTATCTTTTTTTACCGTGACAAGATTAAGGAAAAACTCCTGGATGATTTAATTGGATATACTCAAGAAATTAAAGAAACTTGGCAACAAGACTCCCGTAAATTAATAGATATTAAGCCACTTTCTAACATCAAAGATATTCTTTTAAGTGTGCTTAGTGAAAAATCAAAAACTAAAATAAGAAACCATATTAAAGAAGCTTGTACACCGTACATAGAATCTAAGCTGAAACAGTGGGAAACACGAATCCCAATTTTAATTGAGGAAGACATACATGAAATGCAAAAAAAACTAGATAATCAATTATCTGATTTTCAACTTAAAGTCGATAAAATTAAAAGATTGTTTACGTTTGGAAGAGCAGAAGAAGCTTTTACTCCTGAAGAGAAAAAAGTTCAGAAAATTATTCAAGCTATACTTGGTGGACTTACCCTCGATCCTAGTCAAGTTACAGGTGCCCTGATGGGTAAGGGAGACTGGTTAAGTTTTCTTGGTAGACGTCTTCAAGAAATAGTTCTAGTAATTCTTGTCATTAATGTGTTCGCTATTAATAATCCTGTGGCGATGTTGTTCATTGCTTTATCCGCTGAAGGGTTTTTTATAAAACTTCAAAGAGATGCACTGGAAAGAGAAATACTAAAAAAACTTGGGGAAAAAATTCCTGAAAGTATGCGGGAAGTAGTGTTTGAAAAACGCAATGAATTTTATCAAGCTATTGAGGAAGAGTTTGAAGTATTAGCTTCAAAACTTACAAATAATCTACAAGAGCAAATAGATGGGATTAATGAACAACAAGAGCAAATTATTAAGCTCAAGCAAGAAGGAACCAATAGCATAAATATAGAAAAGTCTCGTTTAGATTTAGTGGGAGAAGAGTTAATCAAACTTTTTAATGAAGTTAGTGTAGTTACTTATGGCAAGCATTTTACCCCTGAATAAATTCAAGAAATGTCTGTTCAAAGAAAGGATATTTTAATCGGTAGTAACTAAAAAAAAAGCTGCACAGAATAGATTTTTTATTATATAATTAGCATTCAGTTATTAGCAGTAAAGTTTATCTTAAGGACTGTTGCCATAGCCAGCAATAAAAATGAGTCTAGATTGCTAAGATTAGCTGATACTTTTGCTTTTAATGTAACTTGATAATTCTTGCTCAATCTCTCAATACTAATTCAGGAATAAAAAGTTAGCTAACGGCTGAATGCTTGCTTTATATGTATCCTCAAACAGATAATTATTCAAATAAAAGCGGAGGTATTAAAATGAGTTGGGAATCAGAATTTATTTCTCAGTGGCAAACTTTTATGGATATTTTGGAAACTAATATTCGTCGCCAAGTTAAAAGTAATGGTAGTTTAAATTCTGCTTTTGTTAATACTGTGATTAAAAATGAAGTAGAAAAATGGTCAAACAGTAATCATTTTAATGGTGCTTGGTTACGAAAATTAAACCGCGAAAAGCCTTCTCTTTATGAGCAGTTTCGCACTACTTTAGATACATTACACTCAAGCAGTAGTATATCTTTTAATAATCCTTCGATTGTCTTATCTGTTATGGGAGGAATAGGGATATGTGTAATTCTCATAATTTTTGGGTTTCTCCACTTGCTAGTACAATTAGGATTAATTTCGTTAGTGCTGAGACAAGAAGTTTTAACCACTGCTCTAGCTTCTATAATTATCTTGCCTATTCTCAAGAATATAGAAGCTAAAGAAAGAGAAAATCAACTCAATCAATTAATTGATAATCTTCAACAAGATTTGAATTTTACTGGTGAAAAATTAAGAGAAATTGCAGCTAAAGCTGAAGAAAAGTTGTATAGCAGATGACCAAGCTTGACTATAATCAATGTAAGCATTCAGCCGTCAGGCATCAGCCATCAGCTATCAGCTATTGCTTTTAGTTTAGGATAAAAGCTTTATTAATTGTCTTACTACAAAAGTTGCCTCCCTTGCCCTTAAAGTCAGTTGTTAATTTAAATACTGTCCTATATGAGAGAGTCTTATTGCTGATAGCCGAATGCTTACTAATAAACGTTCCCACTGCGGGTATCTTGTCCGCGACGGGTATACTTCACCAAGGTGGAATCCGCTGTATATCTTTTTTTTACATAAATAGCCCAGCATATCATTTGTTATTGAAAAATAATATAACACTATTTCAAAGTTATGTCTATCTAAATTTTCGAGGATTGAAATAACAGTAAAAGTATCCTGTTGAAGGCTTAATTTATGGAGTAATATTCTCAGACAAATTTTAGAGCGATAATGCTCCGCATCGCTACCGCGAACGCCTGTTTTTGTATAAGCATTCAGCGGTCAACTATCAGCTATCAGCTATTAATTCATTGCCTTTATAGCAGGAATTAGTATTGAGAGATTTAAAGAGAATTCAAAGTATTGGAAAAAAACTAACCTTGACTTTAGCAATGTATATTCATTATTTATGAAACAGCTAAAAACTGACTGTGAGCTAGCTTAATGCTGATGTTTTTGCGGGAAAATAATAATCAAGTTGATACCCATTACACTCTAAAAAAATTCCCTCAATTCCAACACATTTTGCCAAGTATTTGGAAGTGGAAAATCACAACAAGACAAAACAGTCAAATCAAGATCGTCGGCAAGAAAAGCAGCAATACTTTGTCTAACTGCGGAGTTACTATTACTACAAACATTCCCTTTCAAATACACAATTAAATCTTTGACATATTCACAATATTTTTCCAATTCTCCAACTTCCTGAAAATTTAGAGGTCTAGCAAATAGAAAATTCAGAAAATCAGTAAAAATCCATTTTGGCAAAACAGCTTGACGGTAATTTATTGGTAACTGAAAAGCAAAGCGATAAAGCAGAAATACTAAAACATTTTGCCAGATATTTTTTGCGGAAAAATTTTCCTGTAGATTAACAACAAACTCTTTTTCAGAAGCAGTTAAAGCTTCATTTTTTATCCCACTATTGAGCATAAGTTTATAAGTTTCACCTATTTCAGCTTGATAAAAATATTTCAATTGTTCATTTGACAAACCTAACAATTTTTCAGCGAGTTGGCGACGTAATTGGCGAAGATTATTTAAAACCGACTCATCAGCAGTAAAGCGACGATATTGCTCCACCAAATTTTGCAGTTGAGAAAAGTTTTGTTTGAGCAAAATACCTAATTTTTTTCTAGCAGTTTCCTTCACCTCTGGAGTCAAAAAACTATAAACAGTATTCTCCAACATTTTCTGATAAAACCTTTGATAATCTTGAGGATTTTTCCCAGAAGCAAGATTAAGTTGAGTTTGTTGGCGGGGATGAATACGAAGTTGAGATAAAGGCTTATCCACAAATCCAATTTTATAATTTCCCATAATCCTGAACCACATATCTATATCTAATACTTGAGTCAAACTAGAATCAAAAAGTCCGATTTTTTCAAAGACAGTTTTAGGAATTAATACTGTCGTTGGTTCCCCAATTTTATTCAGACGATATTTCATTAAATTAGGGTCTAATAATAAATCTTTTCCTGACTGAATAGTTTTCAAATTTGACCAATCCTTGTGTAAATCTTGAGTACCACGATAAGCAGCTACACAAGTAGAATTATTTTCTGCACCAGGTTCTAAAATTACGCGACGGCGAGAAAATACTAAACCTATTTCCGAATCTTCTTCTGCTATTTTGACAAATTCTTCAATACAGCTTTTTTCGAGCAAGTCATCCTGAAATAAGAATTTAATATATTTGCCTCTTGCTTGGGAAATACAGAAGTTTAAATTTCCCACTAAGCCATAATTTTGATGACAAATAATCCGAAATTCTATTTGTGGATTTTCCAATTGTAATGTTTTGGCTATTTCGAGGGTTTTGTCGGTGGAATTATCATCAGAAATTATGATTTCTAGGTTAGAGTAAGTTTGGGAAAGGGCACTATTAATTGCAGCTCTGATAAAATTTTCTCCGTTGTAAGTAGGGATGCAAATACTAACAAGTGGAAATTTATTACTTGGAGAAGACTGAGATAATTTTGTGGCTGGAATATTAGTAAAATTTTCCGTGACTTGAGCAATATATTCGAGGCGAGTCTTGATTTTTTTACCCATAATTTCAGGGCTAAGTAATGACTTAATATCTTCAGCAGCTTTTAATCCAATTTTTTTGGCTTGGTCAGAATTATTAAACACATATTTCATCAAATTGGCGCAATGTTCAATGTTAGGATTTGCCCAAATATCCCCTTGTTTATATGGTCCGTAATTATCAGCGATCGCTACTTTTTCATATTCGACTAAAAAGCTATTTCCTACATTCATAAATTCAGTATTTGATGAATAGCTTGTGGCAATAACTGGTTTGCCATAAAACATTGCTTCTGCCATTGTTAAACCAAAGCCTTCGGCGCGATGTAGAGATACATAACAATTGCAATGGTAAAGCAAGGCATTGATTTTTTCTTTGGATAAATATCCATCTATATGTTTAATATTTGGGGAGTCTCCGATACTATTTATTAGCCGTGATTTATCTCTAGGAAATTTTTGAGAATTGGAAGATTTTATCAGGAGTAAAACATCTGGGTTTGAGTTTCCGAATGCTTTTTTAAATGCGGCGATGGTGGCGAGTGGATTTTTTCGTTCGAGGCGACTAAAAAAGTCAAATATAAATAGAAAGATAAATTTTTCTGTTGGTAAACCTAGTTCTTTTCTACTAATTTTCGGAATAGGCAGAGAAATACTTGGCATCATTTTTATTACAGGAATAGATGACACCATTGAGATAGATTCGGCACAATAATTACTGTAAGTCCAAATCTCGTGAAATGGCGTAAATGCTGTTATCCATTCTGGAGGAAATTTCGGAAGTTCCCATGCCCAAAAACCGATGTTATATTTGTTGGTGAAATATTGTTTGAGAGTTGGTTTTTTGAGAAAGGTTTTGACTTCGTTGGCGTTGACTTGAAATAGGTTGATTGGATGTGGATTTTCTTGGGTAAATTTTTGGTAGGTTTGGTCGGAGTTTCTATGGGGAGTGCTGATAATGTTGTTGATAACAAAGGGAATGTTTGTGGTTTCTACTGCCCGAAGTGTTGCTCTTACTCCTTCTCCTATTCCTAATTCTCCTTTGACAAAACCTGCAATATTAATTCCCAATTTTTGAGGAGTTGTTGGAGTTGATAAAAGTTCGTTTATCTCTGTAAGTTTTTCTGGTTTTGGGGACATTTCTTCTTTC
>NZ_RCBY01000082.1 GCF_003838195.1 Okeania hirsuta | reverse complement strand
CGCGGGTCAAACGACGAGCGATTAATTTGCCTGCTAAAGCAATTCGATTCATCAGGGCGCTGATATCTTGAGCATCTGGTGAGAACTGAAGTTGCTGTAGAACATGACGTGATAAGGTTGTACAATCACGATCTAATGCCTGTGTTTCCTCCAGACGAATGTGGAGGTTTTCCTGGGTATTGACCATAAGTATTTAGTTCCTCCATATTAATTAGCTCCAGTGGTGAATAGATGATTTGTAAAGGCTTTATCTTTACTTGGACTTCTACAGACTGGAGATGTCTAACGTTTATCTATCTTATTTAGGCTTGAGCAAGAGGAGGCTAAATTTTATATGAACTTTAGATAGTTAGTCGCTTTGTGAAGAGTAAAAAGCAAATTTTAAAAGTCAAAAGTTAAAAAGTTCTAAACGCTTCTATTTTTACACCCATCTCAAAAAAAAGTTTGTGTTATCTACTAAAGAAAATACAGTAATAACACAAATTTTATATTAGTTAGGAATAAGAATTAAAGGGTAATGTAAAATCTTATTCCTTAAAGATATCTTAACCCTGGTTTTTAAAATAAAAGCCCAATGCAACACCCAATAATGTTACTTGTGGGGCGATAATAATTGGTATCATTTCCCTAATAAATGACTTATCTGATTGTGGAGAAATAGATGCCAAACCAATCAGAAGATAAGTAATCCCTAACGAGCCACCAAAAAATACTAAAAGTTTTTCAGCAATATTTTTTCTGGTCTTCTCCTGTTCAATTTTTACCCATTTATATATGTGTTTTTTATTCTCAGGGCTTAAGTTTTTATCAGAGATATAATTCTGAATATAGCTGTCAACATCTAGTGTTTCTAGATTTTTTGTTTCTAGATTCTCTGGTATTCCTAGATAGAAAACATTATCTTGATTTTCATTTTATTCTGAATTAAATTGTTGGTTAGTTTTCATGAATAAATGAGGTTGGTAATTGCTAAAATTGACAATTTTTACCCGTCCCCAATATCACTATTAAGCAACTAACTACTAAGCTATTATCTGAAAACTACCTCTTTTACTGATTTATCAGAGTTCATAATTAGCACCGTAGAACCTTGCTTTATTTCCTTCTGAAAATACGCTTCAGTTGCAATAGCTTTCCGAAGTGCCTCATTTTGAGTAATACCTTGATTAGTAGCAAGAAATTCTAACATTTCAGCTACGTCTGTCGGTAAAGTTACAGACATACGCTTTGTAGGGGGACGAGATGCTTGAGCTGAGTTCTGTTTTGCCATTAATTAATTGCCCTTCTTTTACTGTTTTAAGTACATTGGGATGGTTTGTCTAATATTAGATTTGATGCTCCTCCAGGTATTCCCTTAACGTTTTTTTGATTTGATCTCCTCCAGGTTATCCGGTTCATAAACTGGGGTAGTTCTTCCAAAAAAATAGTTATAGAGATTTACCTTCAAGGGAGTTAACGCGATCTAATGGATAGAGAACCAATCAATGTGTTTAGCCAGCAAGAAAATTGGACTTCTCTATATAGGCTTAAATACAATATACACTAATTTTTTGTTTTTGTGGTGTTTTTTTTACACCAAAATGGTCTACTACAAAGAAAAAAAATTTTCTATAATTGAAATTCCTTTTAAGATTACTATTGTAGAGTCAACCAAGTATATTTAGGACTTACGCAAAGACACTATATAGAACCCCTAACCGTATCTTTGACATTGATTTTCCTTTCTACAACCGGAGCGATCGCGTTTCATGTGCGTCGTAAAGGGGAGCGGAGTCCTATCGCCCTTGAAACCATAATTTATTAGTTGAATAAAAAATCAAGCGCATGGGCAAGCAACTCCTTATACTTTTATGATAACACAAAAATTGTGAAGATACAACCAGAAATCCTCTGAGATTTTTAGGAGCTTAAGAAAATGAAAATGTTTGCGGTCTTCCACTAAGCAGAGGAGGTATAGATGGAAAGATTGAATGATGGGAGTAAGGGAGTATTTTTCAATCTTTTCTACTAAATTCGCGATTGCCCTCTACACTATTTTTGGTTGAATAAAAAATCATGCACATGGGCAAACAACCCCTTATAATTAAATTGTATCATCATTTTTTTGAAAATGCAACGACAAAACCTTCAAATATTTTTATGAGCTTCACAGAATGCAAATGCAAAAGTTAGTGCTACCTGAGATAACGATCTAACCAAATAATAAAAAATAAAATCAATTACCCCACAGAAATCATCTTTTTTAAGAGAAAGAATTAAATCTTGTACTGACATTCCCTGTCCTTAAAGCAGATAAGGAGTTACTTCACATATAATTGCCAAATTATCTAACTGACAAAACCATTTTAGCCCTCCTTTAATAACTTGATTTTCATACCCTTCCACATCTATTTTTAATAAGCTAGGTGAAAGATACTGTGGCCGATCAAAGAATATGGCATCAAGAGTTGAAACTTCTACTTTGTCTGCTGTTTGAGTTCCAGGTCTAGATAAAAAGGAATGGATCATGCGATTAGAGTTCGTTGATATATTTAGATTTAAATACCCTTGATGTTCACCTAAACCTTTTTGGTAGCACTCCACAAAAGATAAATAATTTATTTCACAGTTTTTTTTCAGCATCAAAAAATTATTTTTTTCTGGCTCAAAAGCAATAAATTTTTGCTGAGTATGATTTTTTTTGAAAGCTGCTGCTAAAAGAATAGTATTATTATCTGCCAGTATAAAAATTAATTTTGAATACCAGAAATCAGTAATTTTTAGACTAGGAATATTTAGTCATGTAAGAGGTCTTGGCGTATATTTAACTATTCTAATTATTGACCAAATAAAGCAAGTAGACCGAAGAACTATTACTATTGATCTTGAATCCCAAGATACAGTGACAAAAGATAGTGTTACTGTTGGTATCAATGCAGTTCTTTATTATCGAATTCGGGATCCCGAGAAAGCTTTAATTAGAGTTAAAGATTATAACTTTGCAACATCTCAAGCTGCTTTAACAACTTTGCGTAATATTATTGGGCAACATAAACTAGATGAACTGCTTCAGGAACGAGATAAAATTAACTCTAGAATTTGTGAAATAGTTGACGAAATTACAAATCCTTGGGGTATAGAAATTGAACGTATAGAAATAAAAAATCTGCAAATTCCTAAACCAATGCAGCGTGCAATGGCAAAAGAAGCTGAAGTGGCAAGAGAGAAAAGGGCGCGTATGATTAAGGCGGAATCTGACTATGAATCAACTATTAAACTAACACAAGCTGCACGAGAAATTGCTAAGTTTCCAGTAGCATTAGAACTACGTAGAATTCAGATGATTGCTGAGATCGGAACTGAACAAAATACTACTACTATTTTGATGATTCCATCTGATATTTTATCTTTGGCAAAAGATGTTTCTCAGCCTATTTCAAAAGATAAATAAAAACTATCCCAACCTCTGAACAAGCGGTTGTTTAATCTAACCTCTAAAATGCAAAGAAGTTGGGAAAAGCTTTCAAGTAAAGTAAGTATTAATATTAGACCTCTTGCAAAAGTTTTAATGAAATTAATTCAAGAGATAAAATCAACAATTCCCTGACCTCTGCAAGAAGTGTATTTATTATTCTATAGTGATTGATTGAGGACCTTCACTTTTGTCACTATTTACTTCTGTATTAGAGTTAGTAGTGGCAGTATAACCATTCTGCTTCTCAAGCCAACTTTTGACTGGATCGTCATTAAGATTTAGTCGGAACATACCAGAGAAAAAACCTCCAAAAAAGGCAACTGGTTGTTCAATTAGTTCTTTTACCACTGGGGTTAGTTCATCTAGAAACATAGACTCTTTCCTCTCGCTAAAGAATATTTATTTAATCAAACTAAATTTTTCCCTCGTATTCTAACGTACCGAATATGCAACTATCGTAGCTATCGCCTCAATTAAGTTAATTAGCTTTTAACAAAACTCGCGGAATTCCCCACGTTGGAAGAAGGTGGGGATGGATAGCGAGACGACAACTTGTGATGATTCGTGTTATAATAAACTTGGTTGCTGACCCGCATGACCGACTAAAAGGCTACCTTAATAAATGGTCTAATATCCTATCAGTTTTTAGACCTGGAGGTATACAAAGTAAAACGCGGATCTCAGGGAAGAGACTTGCCCCGGCAGGTTAGCCACAGTGCTGTAATTCCAAGGTAAGTATGTCGGAAAACTATACGTCTGCGGAAAGCAGATGTTTGCCTATGGACGCTCAGTAAGACCAATTCCAGCTTGCTGGTTGAGGCGTCGGCGAATGAAGCGGGAAGCCCGAAAGACAAATAAGACCGTTCCTGAATTGACCTGAGAATTGGAAGCCCCAACCTCAGCGAAGTAGGTTGGGGTACTTCACTAGCAATATCTACAAAGGTTGTGGACTGATAGAGTAACTGAGATCAGGAAGTAATCAACCTTCTACCTTCTGCTGTGATTAACTATTTTGGGCTACCTTGGCCTCCTGAGCAACCTGCTCAACCGGATCGTTGGCTAACTGTGTGATAACTTGCTCCGCTTGTGGCCCTCCTAATTTATGCAAAGCTTGTACGAGTCTATAACGCATTTGCCAATCACTATTGGTGGCAAAAGGTGTTAAGAAAGGGACAGCTTCTGGGTTTCCTAGTTCCCCTAAAGCACTAATAGCTATAGTCTGTATCAGTTCATTATCTGACTGGAGAGCATCTTTTAGTAAAGATAATGCTCTTGGTTCCCCCATTCCTCCTACTACTGCAACTATGCTCATTTTAACTAGCCATTCTGGAGTATTCTGGTAGACCTGTTGTAGGTCGTCAAAAGTTTCAGTAAGTTTTAATGCTCCTAAAGCATCTGCTGCTGCTGCTTGGACATCTGGTTCGGGATCGTTGAGCAGACAGTCTCGCAATATTTCTTGAGATATTGTTAAATTTTGTGTACCTAAGCTTGACATTTGGCTCACTGCAGCATATCTAACACGAGTATCTTGGTCTTTGATTGAAGTTTGAATTAATTCAAAAGCGGTAGCTAAATCTATTTGACGTAATTGATTAACTCCACGTAAGCGATCGCCTAGATCCTCTGATATTAGTAGTTGCTTAATTGAATCTGGGGTAACACTCATTGCCATAAATTTTATTTTTTTATTTTCCTGGATGATCTGAGCTATAAACTAGAGTAGATTTTTGATCCCCTGCCATAATTGATTTTTTATAGAATCAAACTTACTCGCTTGCCATAGCTCTAATAATATCCCCACGAGTTAGTATACCAATCACTTTATCATTTTCATCTAATACTGGTAACCGATGAATATTCTGTTCGTGCATGAGTCTCGCTGCTGCTGAGAGTGATTTTTGCGGTGTAGTAGTTAGAGGGTCTTTAGTCATTACTTCTCCCACAGTTTCTCCTAAAGCTTTATGAATTTGTTTTTCATAACGAGCTGGATTTTCTAGAAAAATCACACTATCTAGCAACATAATATAGGGTGGAGGAGTGACTCCGCTTTCTTGCCACATCAAATCTGTTTCTGATACGATCCCGACTAATTTTTCCTGTTCATTGACTACAGGAAGACCACTAATGCGTTGTTCTGCCAAAATTTTAATTGCCTCTTTTAAAGGCATTTCTGGCTTAACAGAAATTGGATTATTACTCATCACATCTGCTACAGTTTTAGTCATGTTTACCTCAGATTTTGTTCTAGTTGGAATAACTATGAGAGCGTCAAAAAGTAAAAATTTTCCTTTTTAGTTTTGGCTTCAATAGTAATCATAAAAGAATATACAACATACCATAATTGCACTTTTCTCAAATCAAATCTTACAATGTAGCATAAAGCTATATTAAGAATTTTTGATTAATGTCAATATCTGAAGGCCAAAAACCAGAAGAAACTTCTCGCGATCGCTGTGTATTTGTCTGCCAAAATACGTCTTGTCTGCGCCACAATTCTCAAGAAGTCCTCAAAACCTTCATAGCTGAGACAAAAAATATAGTGGGTGTTAATATTCAGGCCAGCGGTTGTCTTGGTCAATGTAGCACTGGCCCTACAGTAAGAGTTACCCCTGATGAAATTTGGTATTACCGAGTCAAACCTGATAATGTCCCAAAAATAGTTACAAAACATTTTCAGGGGAATAAACCTGTAGATGATATGCTTAATCCTAGAATTCATCCTCGTTTTTGCTGATTGATATCCTCGCTATTGCTCAACCATAGAGGATTACTATCTATGAATTAAACAACCTAAGCTGCTCAAAAGACTCAAGGCAGGTTGACGCTTCACTGGAATCAGCTACTTTTTTACGAGTAGACTTAAGTTTCCTCTGCACTCGTTGATTAACTGTGTCCGAGTCTCCCTGCCACTGCCTTCTACAGAGGAGCTGCTCTTTCAAATAATGACAACTGAACAGGATTATCTGATACTTCTTTGACTGGCCCAACCTTAGTTATCAGTTCAGATACAATTTCAGAAATAGGAGTATATTGCTCAAGCACAGAAGTATCTGTTTTGTGCTCTACTGACTACCGCCTACTCCCTGCTTATAAATATTAAATTAATTTTGCACAGGTACTTACTTCACAATTGAGAACATCCATTCTTTAATTAATTTGTTAACTTGTTCTGGTACTTCATCATGAGGACAATGACCCGCCTCTAAAAAGTATTCTGTTAACTGAGGATAATACTTACGAAACTGGG
Source organism: Okeania hirsuta (assembly GCF_003838195.1). Lineage (GTDB taxonomy): Bacteria > Cyanobacteriota > Cyanobacteriia > Cyanobacteriales > Microcoleaceae > Okeania > Okeania hirsuta. The sequence continues at coordinate 22,032 of NZ_RCBY01000082.1, read as the reverse complement.
AACTTCTACTTTGAGTATTTATCCAAGGATCTGCTTTTCCCCATAGCATGAGCAAGGAACAGTTTAACTGACCTAACAACACATCCACTTTTTCCCCAGATGGAGTTTTGAATATAGAAGCAAAGACTTTAGCTGCACCAGGATCGCAAGAAGGCCGATATATATCTTCTATTAGTTGCTCTGTAATAGCACTTTGGTCTAAATAAACCTTCTGTAGTGTTTTTCTGATAGTGCTACGTCGTCGCGTCCATTGAAATAATAAAAAACTAGGCCAATCTTGTAAGAGTAACCACTTTATACTTTGAGAAATAACTTTTCTCCACAAGGGAGGTTTGGCAGTAGGTTGAGATTCACTAAAAGGTCCAGCACTGTTCAGTAATATTAAACCTGCTGTAGAATTTGGATATTGAGCTGCCACACACAATGCTGCATAACCTCCCAGAGAATTTCCTGCTAATACCACAGGTTTACCAATTACTTCAGTAATAAAGTCATTTAGTTGTTCTCTCCATAGCTGACCACTATATTGCCAGTTTGCTTTTGTTGAACGTCCAAATCCTAGCAAATCGATCGCCCAAACCTGAAAAAACTGGCTCAGATATGCAATATTTTTGCGCCAATGGTCTGTTGATGCTCCAAAGCCATGTATTAATAATATTGGTGGTGTTGTGGGATCGGACTTACCTGCACATACACATACATAGTAGATAGACTGATCCCGCCATTGCCAATAACTGCCGGGAACTGAAGTTGTAGTAGAGGCTGATGTAGTTAACATATATCAAAATATAAATTTTTATTAAGTTGCATTAAATATTGTATCAAAATTAAGGTGGGATCAAATTATTTCTAAAATATTTCTCGTCAGCGATAAAAATGTATTAAAAAAAATCTAGGCCAAAAATCAAGAAACCTAAGTAGATATTAGATACTTTAAGTAGAAAATATATAAAGAATTTCCACTAATTTTGCTTAGGTACTTTATTTTTCTTAAGAGTTTTGATACTATAAAAATATGAAAGCAGGGATGCTTATTAAAGAAAAAATTTTTAATTGTACGAGGAGATTGACAAAGGTTTACTAAGAAAAGCTAGGGAGTTTTTTCAGTGATTGCTATCTCATCACGTCCACGTCTAATAAGTCAAAACTGGGTGACAATTAGCTTTGCTTCTACCCTATATTTGTGTCCGATTCTTGATCTTTTACTGGCAGATGTTCCTAAACATTGGCATCCAGAACTACGACTAGGATTACAAGAAGCGTTGGTAAATTCTGCAAAGCATGGCAATAATTTAGACCCCAATAAGAAAGTTTTCGTCCGTTTTTCAATTGTACAAGACCAGTATTGGTGGGTGATTTCAGATCAAGGTCTGGGTTTTAAACCACCTTGTAAATCAAAGCAACATCATAGGCAAACTGCTACCTATTCCCCAGAAGATTATTGTGATGATGAAAAAGAATGTGGTCGAGGCATATACATCATCTACCAAGTTTTTGATTATGTTGAATGGAACTCCAAGGGTACAGAGTTAATGCTATGCAAAAGAGTAAGAAATAACTCCAGATTACCCTTGGTTATGTGAAGAATTTAAGTTAACTTCAACTTATTAATCCTTCTTAACTCCATGAGTTGGACATGGGGGAGCTGAGATAGATCGATCTAACCAGCTAGTAGCTTGTTTGAGACGTTCGATCGCTTCAGTTGGTTGCGCCTTAATTAGAAAAACGAGGGCAGCTACAGTTAGCTCTAATGCACGGACTTGGCGATTAGACTTAAGTCGATGCCAGTCTCTTTCTGGTATAGCAAGTCTTTGGGCTAAAGCTTGAGCTAGTTCTAATGTACTATACTCCTGTAAATCTCTTTTGTGAGTTGCAGTTGCAGAAGCTGAGTTAGAGTTAAGCATATTTTCCTAGATTAATGTTTTCAGGTAGAACTTACTATACTTAAGTATGCCAGCATGAATCCTCCTCCAGAACATTCTGAGAAAAAAATAAATGATGGGTGCTCAAATTCTGCACCAGTTGATGGGGAGTCAGAAGTTTCAGAGACTGATTTTGCACAAGCGCTAGCAGAGGTAGAGCGTTCCTTTGCTGCTCTGAAAGAACGTTATTCTCAAGTTCAGTATTATCAGAGGCGAAAAGCAGAATTAAAACATCGCTTAGAAGAAGTGCGACCGGAAGTACGTCGTCAAAAAACTAAAGAATTGAGAAAAGAGTTAGAACAGATACAGACAGAATTAGAAACAATAGAATTAAACTTAGAGAGTAGTTTGTTTGGTTGGAATAGCATAAAAGAACCATTTTGGCAAGCGGTGAGATTTGGTGGTTTAGGAATTGCGATCGGTTGGGTCTTAAAATCTTGTGCTGGATAATGTCATGTATATTTTTGAGCATTGAGAAAGAAACCTTGATCGCTATTGGCAAAACCTGTTTCTATAAATTCTATACCTTGATAAATTAGTTGTCGAACAGGTTCTTGCCTATCAATAATATTTTCCGATCGCTCCCACTGAAAATAGAGAGAGCGCAGAAAATTTTGGATATTTCGATAAGCACATAGTTGTTCAGTCGGACTTGTAAGGATTTTTCGCCAAGGATACTTTTCAAAGTTGTCCCAAATTAAAGGACCCGATGGACGGCGCTCAGTTTTAATCAAGATATCCAACCAAGAATTTATTTGCTCAATACTAAGGATATTCTGTTGGCAAATTTTGATAGCAGCTTTAGCTAGTCTCTCCTCTTCAGAATGAAGATAAACTGATGCTACTGGTTGCCGAAGTTTGGTCGCGATCGCTCTCAACAATCTCATCAAATCTGAGTCGTTGAGATAGGAATTTAAGCTGAGAATACCTAAAGCATCAGCAACATGAGCAATTCCGTGAGACCATCCTTTTTCTGGAGAAACATACCCCCTTAAATCTTGCTCTTTTTCTAGATAAGTCAAGTAGAGTTCCATGCGATCGCGAATTTCTAGTTCTTCTAGGTAAGGATGGTGGCGATGGAAGTCGGTTAAGTCATTTAAAAGTAAAATAGAATAACTTCGCAAAAATACTCCATCACTTTCTGCTTCACCAAGACCAATTTTAATATTACCTTTAGCTTTTTCGGCCAGTTCCAGCAATTCTGCGCCACTATAGTAGGTGCGGTCATACCATCCCCAAATCCATGCACTCAAAGTCATATAGCTGTAATCGCGCAAATCCGATCTTACCGCCCCTAAATTTTCTATTAGCTTAGGAGTTAATTCTGCAACTTTATAATTATCAGGAACAGCAAATCTATTCTCAAAAATTAATTTTAAAAGTTCTACATCCATTGATTTTATGTGTTAAGTTATGGAAATTATTGAATCTATGAGGTAAAGCTTTTCGATCCCCCCTAATATCATGTCCGGATAATCAGTGATAAAAAAGTTTTTGTTTGTAGTATAGCTCTCAGCCCGATATATACTTAGGGCTGAGAGCTATACTACGAACTTTAATTATAACTATTCAACCGGACATGATATAACCCCCCTTGAAAAGGGAGGAACCTTCAAAGTACCCCTTAAAAAGGGGGATTTAGGGGGATCGCATAAGTACCTCATCCATTCGACAAACGCTATATGGGAATATTTGTTTGCTTTTTGGCTAAAATTGCCACATATTCTAGAGATTTACCATTAAAAAAACGACGATGGATATAAGGTTTTGTGTCATGTATTTTTAAGTAACCTTTTTCCACTGCTTGACGGTAAAAATTAACAAACTCCGGACAATTATCCTCACATTCGTAACTGGTTTTTGCTACATTAAATAACACCCAACCTCCATCTTTAATTAAGTTCATTCCTGTTGCAAAAGCTTTTACAGGAATATGACCTTCACTCAAGGCAGAACAACAAACAAAACCATTTAACTTTTTCTCATTCAGAATATCGCGAGTTGATTTTGATAATTGAGTCAAATCTTCCACAAAGTAATTTTCATATACTCCCGGAGCATCTCTTCGAGTAGCTTCAGCAGCTTCGGGAACGATATCAATACCAATAATAGATGTTACTCCCAGTTCGGCAACTGCTTGACCAAATAATCCGCTGCCTGCCCCTAATTCTAATAGTTTTAGCTCTTCCACCAATTCACCGCTTTTTTTTAAGTTCTCGGTTAATAAAGTAGCCATGACTTGGGGAGAACGATAGGCGAGTTTCTCTAAAGCTAAATAGTTATAAAGTCCAGGAATGCGATAAACTTCTGCATAATCATGGAGTTTTAAGCGACGCTCTTGGCCGTTTTCTGTAATGAAAAAATATTCTTCATTAATTGGTAAATTTTCGATGTTATCAGGTAAGCGAATTTGAAAGTTAGTTGACATTTTGTTAAAAATTTTATTGAGTAATATTATGTCCGGATAATCAGCGATAAAAAAGTTTTTGTTTGTAGAATTGCTCTAGCCCAAACTATAGATAGGGCTAGAGCAATTCTACGAACTTTAAATTATAACTATTCAAATGACTTCATTAACCCGTGGGAATTGCCAAAGCTTTGCCATTATCGGTCGCTCCAATATGCAGCAGAAAAGGAACGGCAACTTGCACCCAATCTTGAGGTTGAAGACATTTAGCTGCTTTTTCCCGTCCATAAACTGTTTCTAAAGTATCGGTATGGATGGTTCCCGGCCACAGAGAAACTGCTGCCATACCAGGAGGTAATTCTTGAGCTAATGCTTTGGTCAATCCTTCGATCGCCCATTTGCTTGCACAGTAAGGAGCTGCGTTAGCAGTAGTGTAACGTCCCCAACCTGCACTAAAATTAACAATTATCCCTTGACTTTTAGCGACCATTGGTGGTAGAAAATGCCGTAAAACATTCGCAACTCCTTTAATATTTATATCAATTACCCGGTCAAAGGTTTGCCCTTCTATTTCCCAAAAGGGTGCAAGTTCATGTACGATGCCAGCATTGTTAATAATTAAGTCTGGAGCATCGTATTTTGAGCTGATTACTTGACTCCAATTTTTGACTTGCATTTCATCAGCAATATTGACATCCGTAAAATGATGGGGTTCGCCAAATTTTTGTTGTAAGGTGGCGATCGCTTCCTTATTCAAAGAACAACCAATAACAGTATGACCCAATTGAATAAAAGCCTCAGCCATCACACGACCGAGACCTCTACTGACACCAGTAATCAGAATTAATTTTGACATTATTTCAGCAATCTATTATATCCAAAGTGGTCTTCACCACGAACTAAAACTGCTTTCCAATAATCAAGACAAAGATTTTTGACATTGTGGTAGGTATCTTTATGTCCTTTTTCTAGCATCTCTTCCGTATAGATACGAGTATCTGTTTTAACAAGACGAAAATTGACAGCCCACCGGGAACTATCTGTTGTATTCTCGCACGAACCATGAATAACTCGTTCGGTGAACAGGAAAAACTCTCCTGCTTTCATCTCAATTAATTTTTTTTCTGTATTATCTATCGGGTAGTCGATGTCTCCATAGCCAAAACTATGCAAATGTAAATTGTTATCATCAGTTAGAGTAGACCCTCGCTGAATAGGGTATATTGTTTGATGAGTTCCGGGAATAACCATCATGCTTCCTTTCTCTTTATTTGCATCAGTTAAAGCAATCCAACAGGTAAGTTGAAAAAGTTCACTGGAATCTGAAGGATTAACGACAGAGTCTCTCATGTTTTCATAAAGCCAATTGCTATTTTGATGCCATTGAGTTCCTGAACTATGAGGATAAATTTCAAAAAAGCGCGATCGCCAGAGAAGGAGATTGGGACCTAATAGTTGAGCACAACGCTCTACAATTTCAGGACGCTTAAATAGAGCCAATAATGTCGAGTTATCTAAATGCCTATTGAGTGTTTTGAATCGTTCCGAAAAATATTCTTTGTACTCTTCTGTCAGTAAATTACTTTCTGGTAATAAATCCTCAGCAATATTACCTGTCTCTTCAAATTTATAACTCGAACGATCAACTTGAGGAGGAACTGTATTAACTACTGAATTGAGCAGGTACTCCCGTAAATTTTCTGCTTCATCTTCAGACATTAGCTTAAAAGGTCCAAGATAGCCATTTTCATAGAAAAACTTAATATTTTCTGGACTCAATTGAAACTCTGGAGCCACTTTAACTTTAGGCTGGTATGATTTGGGTGTTTTAAACTCACAACAATAGTCAAAATAGATTTTTTTCCCACCTGACAATGCGGCAGTCCAAAACATAGTATCATTCCATCCGCTCGGTAATTTTTCTTTCAGCTTTTCTGGTAAAAAGCGATGCAAAAACTTTAACTTAGCAATGCTATAAAGAAACGCCTACTTAATAGAAAAAGCGAGATTAAAGGAATTGAATCGAAAAGTAGTTGTCATTGAATTAAACCTCTATAATTTCAGCAGTAATCTTTAGGGTAGCATACTTAAGGAGCAATACAGAAATCACTATACCAATAATTCATAGGTTTAAACCAAAAATGTTTGGCATAACCAACGCTGATGGCTTCACTACTTTCTCTATATAGCAGAGAAGGGGAGTTATCAACCACATAAAATGTATGACCATGCTCATCTTGATAGATCGGATTTTCTATCTTAGTTGCACGAGTACCTTGAATTGCTCTACCAGTATCCGCTGCTGCATCAATAATCCAACCTGTAGATTTCATAGAATCAAGCATTTTCAAAGTAACAATGGGTGCATCTCCTTCAGCAATTTCTACTGTATTGATAAAAATATCATAATCTTTAAATTCTTGCTGCATTAAATCAATGTTACTCCGACGGCGTAATAAAGGCTCAATTCCTTGACTTGCCAGATACTTCAAGACTCCAAAAGCCACATTCCCTGAACCAAATACTGCTACTTTATCATTCTGAGTAATGCCTCCTCGCAACATCATCGCTTGCATCATTGAGGCATAACCTGCTAATATACTATTTTTATGGGTAATATCTCTGGGAATATTTAGAGTTTCTGTTTTTCCTTGAGTAACGCGAATAGATATGCGATTAGTAATATCAAATAGTCGGATATTTTTTGGTTCGGCACAGTATTCTCTAAAATGTTTTCCTGATGCACCAAAGGGATGAATCCAACCTACAAGAGTTTGATTTTCTCTAAAGTATTGATAATCTTGGGGTTGGGGAACTTTAATGCAGTAAATTACATCTGCCCAAGCAAATAGACTTTCGCGAGAATAACCAGCACTTTCTCCATAAACTGCATCTGGAATATCTAAATTTTTCCCATAACCTTCTTCAAATCTACGTTCGTCTTCTGGACTACAGTAAGATAAATGTTGCGGTAATAAACCGACTCTTTTTTCGTTAAGGAAACTGGGTTTAATATAAGCAATTTTCATTTGATGTTCTCCAATTATTAAAATTCTTGGTATTGAAAATTTCTTCTTCCCACAAAGAAATTCCAATCAACATATCCTGAGTTGAGCTTTCTATTTCCTAATGCTGGATCGAAAGCTGTTCTCCCATGCAAGACTCTAAAATTTTGGAGTAGTAGACAGTTATGGGATTTTAACTGGAACTGATATTTATAATCAGGTTTTTTCAGATAGCGGAAAAAGGTATGATACGCTTGGTAAAAATCTTCTAATTGCCCAAAAGCTAAATGAGGTCTACAGTTTCTTTTGCTAAAACGGACTGTAGTCAAGTTTCCATATCTGTCGCATTCTAGAATAGTAGCAGTATTACAAAAACGATAGTGATGATTTTTGTCTACTAACCAAAATTGTACAGGAGTTTCGAGCAAAAGTTGAAAATATTGTGGATAATCTTGGCGAAAGTCTTGAGCTACCCGAAAAGCATCTACTAAGGTAGATTCACCTCCTGGGTTTTGATTTTCTACACAGTAAAGAAACTGAGCAAGGCGATGTCCTCCCCAATAACTCAGATCGTTATGAGGAGGCAAGGGGCAACCATCACTGGGAGGTGCAGATTCTTTGGTTTTGGCTTTGGTTTCCAGAGGCATTATTGTCCCGTAATCAGCATTATAAATGGGACCGACAGATGAAAGAAAAGATTCTAATTTTTCTGGAGGGATGTTTTCTAGAATGACAAATCCCAGACTAAATAATTGCTCCATCCAAGCATCGTTATTAATAGTCTGAGCGTCATAAGTTTGGGGTGGTTTTAATTTTAGTTTGGCTCGATCCCATAAAATGTATTTGTCAGACTCAACTTCTGGTTGAGGATCGTAACTATTTTTGAGCAACCATTCCACAGAAAATACACTGCGATGAGCGGGAGTTTCATCCCAGTCAATGGTTAGGGTTTCTTCATTTAATTCTATAGATAAAGGTTGGGGGTATTCTGGGCGATCGCTAATATTTGGATCGTATAGTTGTTGATAAGGAGCAGCATACCGACAACTTGGACAGTTTTCTCGCAACCAGATATAGTGAAAACGTTTATTTTTGATTGTAATAAAAGATTTGGTTTGAGTTGTAGTCATTTCAGTTATCAGTTATCAGTTATCAGTTATCAGTCATTTCAGTTATCAGTTCCTCAATAGAATAGGGAGACTTGAAATATTAAATTTAATTTTTCCTTGACTAAAGTTCACTTAATTAATTCCAAGGAGAAAATTCTGGCTGTTTTAAAAGTTGTCGTCTAATATTATTTGCTTGTTGATGTATTTCTGCATAACTATTTCCTACTAAATTTACTGTTGCTAAAGTCAAACCACTAGCACTAATTTCAGTTATTTCTTGTTCAGGACTTGCTCTAATTTCCAGATTAGAAAATTGACTAGCTAATTCAAAATCAAATAAATTTTTAGCAATATCTTTGGCAAAAGTAGTCAGATAAAATATGCCTCCAACTAATCCATTGAGAGTAGGAGCTTTAGGTGTAGAACCCATGCCAATTGAAATTAGAGCAGTATAAGAATCGCCTTGATTTAAGCATTGACGATATAGAGAAGCAGAGATAGGTATCATCCGCCCATTAATTTCCATAACTTTAATCTCTCCTGTATTGCCAACAAAAAATTCTACATCAACAAATTGATTATCAAACCCATACTCTATTAATATTTCGACTATTTTTTTATACCCTTTATTGAGTTTTTCTTGAATAGATCGAGGTAAAGTTGAGGGAAATGTATAATCAGCAAAACATTCTGGCTTAGTGGAATAGTAATGACTATCAGAAATTCCCCAGATTAATATTTCTCCATTGCTAACACAACCATCCACACAACATTTATATGGGAAGTCAATATATTCTTCAACTAAGATCGGATTACTATTAATCAGTGAATATCGTTCTGAATCTAAATAAGCTTCTAAAAAAGGTGATAAATAATTAAACTTATTCAGTACAAATTCTTTGTAAAATGCAATCCCATTGTTAGCTTTTTGAGTATTATCAACCTTCAAAATAGATGACGAGCAAGCACCCGTACAAGGTTTCATCATCCAAGGAAAAGGAATATCTATTTTCTGAACATATTCAGATAAATTCTTTTTTTCTTCTAACAAACAAATTGCATATTGACTAGATGGAAAATCAATCTTTTGATGTGTGTAATATTTATGTAAACATAAAAAAGATGATTCGATACTAGGACCTCGTAAATGTGCAAATTCTTGACTCAATTGTGCTTGTAATAAACTAGGAATATCGCGAGTTGATAATACTACTTGAATCTCATTTTGCTTAACATATTGACGACACTCTTCCAAGTATTTGAGCATATCAAAATCCTGACTCAAACCACTTAATTCTAAGGGTGCATCCAGAAAATGAAATTGATACTTTTCTGCTTCGGGTATAGTCTGACAGTTCAAGTAATCTATTTTTCTAGGACATATTACTAAAATAGGAATAGGTTTCATAAGATTTTCATCAGTTTCATTAGTTAAAAGCTGCTCTTTTTTTCTACTCTTTAAGGTAAGGACTATTATGAGAAGGTTGAGCAAATATTTTGTAAACTATTGGTTCAAAAAACTCTAAAGGAAGTGTATCATAATTGGGGTCAAAACTATTTTGGTCGTAGTTATGACAAAAATCTACAGTAGCTTGATAATAGGGATGTTCCCGATATTTTTCCCTAGCATAACGGTCTAAACCTCGATAATGTCCCCAATAATATTTAACAAATATATCGTGATGTTGTACTATCCAATGAGTCTTTTCAGACACATAAGGTTGAAGAATTGTAGCAGCTAAGGCAGCATGATTATAAGGTGCTAAAGTTCCACCTATATCGTGAACTAATGCTGCAACAATGGTTTCTTCGTTTTCTTGATTGCGATACGCTCTAGTAGCTGTTTGCAAAGAATGTTCATAACGGGAAATTTGATAACCTTCATAAGCTGTTTTCAATTCTATGAGGCTATCTAAAATCCGTTTTGGTAAGTCTGAGGTATATTCTTCAAAGCTTTCGCATAATAAATCGTAATCTTGTTGATTACCATTTTCCATTGCCGTAAACTTAACTTGTCTCATCTTCAAAAAATAGGAAATAGGGGAAAATAACTGATAATTTATGTTTAAAGAAAATAGGGAATTTTGATTTTTAGAGATGTCTAATAGAAGTTATTAACTAGCTATTAGCTTTTAGTATTTCCCTTCTGAAATGCTCCGCAAACAGCTAGCTTCCTGGGTTGTAACTATGTTAACAGTAGGGGCGAATGGCCATTCGCCCAATCCCAAGTTGCTATAAACCAGAAGATTTTGTAAGAGTTTAAATCCCCCTCTAAACGTTTACTGCTGAGTGCTGAGTGCTGAGTGCTGAGTGCTTTTTTAATTCTTTTTCTAAATTTTTCGCAAAGGGTAATTTTTGATTCAAGAAAAAATCTTCTATGTTTCCCGGTTCGCGAATGAGTTCCATTTCTCCATCACTATAAGCTACTTCTGCTGGATAATTGTGTAGGGCAAAGTTAGTCAAACTATGATTAAACCCATAAGCTCCACAATTATAGATTACCAGGCGATCGCCTATTTCTATATCTTCTGGAACCATAACATCTTCAACCATAATATCTAAGGGTGTTGGCAGTTTTCCTCCCAGGGTTACTTTTTGGGTATAGTTCCCATTTCTTCCCAGCACTTCCATATATTTGCTTGCTGGTTTCATCGACAGTCTTAAAATTTGGTGAACACCCCCATCCAAAATGATAAATTTTTGCCCTAGAGATTCTTTGATGTCCACTACCTCTGTCATATAACATCCAGCTTCTCCTACCATATAACGCCCAATCTCTACAATACAATGATAGGGATAAGGATTATTCTCAAAAATTCCTTGCAACTCCTTACCAAAGGACTCCATATCAAATTCAGGATCGACACTATTATAAGGTATACCAATTCCACCACCAAAATCTAACAGGGAGATATGATAACCTAGGTCATTAATTCTGTTCGCAATACTAATGGTATTTGTCCAAGAAGCTAGTAATTGATTGTAGTCCAGGACATTACTTTCGGTAAAAATATGAATACCTTTTAAGTTAAGATTTTCTAAAGAGTCTATGGCTGCAATTTCTTCTATAGCTCTATCTTCATCTACACCAAATTTGCTAGAGGTGCTGGCGATCGTTTGACTTTTTAGACTAGGTTGGACACTATTAGTATCATTAGTCCCACAACTACTTGCTTTTTCCCTAATTTCGCAACTTTGATTTGTTCTGTATAAGGGGTTAATCCGAATTAAGACATCTTGCTTTCTACCATACTTTCTGCCCAGATCATCTAAACGACGAGCTTCGTTTGCTGATTCTAGTACAATAATGCCAATCCCTGTTTCTATTGCTGTTGCTAGTTCAGAATTAGTTTTTCCTGGCCCTGTAAATACAATTTGTGGAGCTGAAAATCCTGTTTTGAGTGCTGCTTGCAATTCTCCCGTTGAACTGATATCTGCTCCACATCCTAATTGAGCCAATTTGTGGCAGATAGTTAAATTGCTATTTGCCTTGAGAGTATAGAGAATATTAAAATTTGACGGTAGGTAATCTCGTAGTTTGGCATATTGACGGCCAATTTTATTGAGATTGTAGAGATATAAGGGAGTCTTGTATTGTTCTGACGCTATTTTTATTTCTTGCTGAGATAAGAGAATTGGACGTACTTTATCTCCATTCAAATTAGGATTTTTCATAGAATTATACTGGGATTTTCTGGTTACTGAATGATTTTTAGTAGTCAGTATATATCATATTAAAGAGAGAATAGAGAATAGGGGAAAATAATTAACAATTTTTGTACAATAATTGATTTTATTTTTTATTGTTGGAAATGTCTAATAGTTAAAGATTTTTTGAAGAGAAAAGAAAGCCACTAATTCCGGTCTAGACAAAATTCTACTAACTCAAACTAAGGAATATGTCAATAGCAGCAATGTCATATCTTATCAGAACAGTAGTGCATCAAAAGACAGGATTTACCCATAAAAATTTGTGCTAGACTCTCTAATACTAGAAAATACCAAAAATTAATCAAAATAGTAAATCTCATAGACAGGATTAAATAGATGACAAAGCAACGAATTGTAGAAATATTAAGAAGCGGTAAACCTGATGCTCAAGTAACAATTCAAGGGTGGGTACGCACTAAGCGAGAGTTGAAAGAATTTGCTTTTGTGGAGGTTAATGACGGTTCATGTTTAGCTAACCTACAAGTGGTATTAAATCCCGATATACCAAATTATCAAGAAAGTTTGCAGCAAATGAATACAGGTGCATCCATAGAAGTAACTGGTATTTTGGTAGAGTCACCAGCAAAGGGACAAAGAATTGAACTTAAGGCAGAAAAGGCGATCGCTTATGGGGATGCTGACCCTGAAACTTATCCTTTGCAGAAAAAACGTCATTCTTTTGAGTTTCTTCGTACTATTGCACATTTGCGAGGACGAACTAATACTTATGGAGCAGTTTTTCGGGTAAGAAATGCTTGTGCTAATGCTGTGCATCAATTCTTTCAAGAACGAGGTTTTTTGTGGGTTCATACTCCTATTATTACTGCTAGTGACTGTGAAGGTGCAGGGGAAATGTTTACAGTTACTAATTTAGATTTAAAGAAAGTTCCTCTCACAGAAAAACAAGATATTGATTTTAGTCAAGACTTTTTTGGAAAGCCTGCTTTTCTAACAGTTAGCGGTCAGTTAGAAGCGGAAATTATGGCAACTGCTTTTAGTAATGTTTATACATTTGGTCCGACTTTTCGAGCAGAAAATTCTAATACTTCTCGACATTTAGCTGAGTTTTGGATGATTGAACCGGAGATGGCTTTTTGCGATTTAGTAGGAGATATGGATTTGGCTGAGGAATTTCTGAAACATATTTTTAAGTCTGTTTTAGAAAGTTGCCCGGAGGATATGGAATTTTTCAATAAACGGATTGATAAAACAGTTTTTGAAACGGCAGATACGATTATTAATAATAGTTTTGAAAGGATTACTTATACTGAGGCTGTTTCTTTGTTGGAAAAGACAGATAAAAAGTTTGAATATCCGGTAGAGTGGGGTTTAGATTTACAGTCGGAACATGAGCGTTATTTGTGTGAGGAATTGTTTAAAAAACCTGTAATTGTGACTGATTATCCAGCAAAAATTAAGGCTTTTTATATGCGTTTAAGTGATGATGGTAAGACGGTTAGGGCAATGGATGTTTTGGTGCCGAAAGTAGGGGAAATTATTGGCGGTTCTCAGAGGGAAGAACGTTTAGATATTTTGGAGAAAAGGATAGATGAACAGGAGATGAATAAGGAGGAATTATGGTGGTATTTGGATTTGCGTAGGTATGGTACTGTGCCTCATGCAGGGTTTGGTTTGGGATTTGAAAGAGTGGTGCAGTTTATGACAGGAATGGGGAATATTCGAGATGTGATTCCTTTTCCCAGGGCGCCTTTAACTGTGGATTTTTAAAGTTAGGAATTATTGGGAAAATAGAGGGGGGTTGCTGGGAAATAATTAGGGTTTGTTGAAAAAAGCAGAGTGTGGGACAAACCACTAACCCCTGCCAGGAGGGGAAGTGTCGGAAGGATTAGCCTATCGAATCTTGTCTACTCAAAATACCAACTTTTTGAGTTTTAGCCATCGAAAACCTGGCACTTTTTTCTACCTCCTGTAATTTACCAACGCCCTATTTTTTTAGTTTTTCGCTCTTTAAGATCAAACCATAAACTTCATGGGAGGTGAGGAGAATAAGAAACAAGTTGTGGAGAATTTAGAGTTTTAGGGTTGTGAATTTAATCGCAGAGTCGGCGATCGCTCTGACTAACATTAGGATTATTTTTCAGATAATCTCCCACCCACTCACAACCAAGTTTTACAAGATTTTCTAGATTGAGATTCCACAAAATTACTTTGCCATCTGTGCTGCCAGAAGCAATCATCTGACCATCTGGACTAAAACAAATACTATTGAGACCACGGCGATATCCTTGAAAAGTATGTAATTCCCTGCCATTAAGATTCCAAACCATCTAGACTCCAGAGTTTAATAGTTTCATCTTCACTAGCAGAAGCAATAACTTTCTGAGTCTTGCTAAAACTAATGCTATAAACTCTACCTGTATGACCATTAAGGGTTTTCAGTTCTCTGCCATCAATATTCCAAAGTTTAACAGTGCTATCATAACTAGCGGAAGCAATAGTTTGACCGTCAGGGCTAAAACTGACATTACTAACCTCATTGCTATGACCATTGAAAATATTTCGTTCTGTGCTTTTAACTCTCCAGAGTCTAATTGTATTGTCCCTAGAAGCAGAGGCAATAGTCTGACCATCTGGACTAAAACTGACGCTATAAATTCTATTACTGTGACCACGGAAAGTTTGTACTTCCTTGCCCTTAATATTCCAGAATTTAATGATTTTGTCAGCACTAGCAGAGGCAAGTATCTGACCATCAGGGCTAAAACTAACCGCATTTACCCAATCTCTGTTACCTCTAAAAGTTTGTAATTCTTTGCCATCTAAATTCCAGAGTTTGATAGTTGTGTCAGCACTGGCAGATGCAATCGTTTGACCATCTGGACTAAAACTGACGCTATTAACGTGATAAGTGTGCCCAATAAAGGTTTTCAGTTCCCTACCATCTAAACTCCAGAGTTTGATAGTTTTGTCACCACTGGCAGATGCAAGAGTTTGACCATCCGGACTAAAACTGATGCTAGAGACCCGATTTTTGTGTCCAATCAAAGTTTGTAACTCTCTACCATCTAAACTCCAAAGTTTAATAGTTTTATCAAAACTTCCAGAAGCAAGAGTTTGACCATCCGGACTGAAACTAACACTACTAACCAGATTCCTATGTTCTGTTGTAAAACTTTGTAATTCTGTTCCGTCAATACTCCAGAGTTTAATAGTTGTGTCCGCACCGGCAGATGCAAGTATCTGACCATCAGGATGGAAACAGATGCTATGGATGCGATCGTTATGTCCAGTAAAAGTTTTTAATTCTTTACCACTAAGACTCCAGAGTTTCAGAGAATTATCCCTACTACCAGAAGCAATCAAAGTACCATTAGGGCTGAAACAAACACTACTTACTCCATCTTTATGTCCTTCCAAACGATTACGCTCTTTGACTCCATAGACTGCCTGATGCAGTGCTGTTACCACCAGCATTTCAGCATCAGCTTTTGTTCTAATTGATTTGGACAATGATTGTAGAATTTTGGCTGCCCTCAATGCTTCTAGTAATGCTTCAAACTCTTGACCAGCGAGAAATAGTGTTTTTGAGGAGGCACTTTTGAGTAATACTTCTAATATCTGATTTGCCTCAGCTAATATTTGAGCTGCTTGTCTTTCTGCTGCCAATGTCCGTTGCATTTCGAGTTTATCTAGTTCTTGACTTGCCGTTAAAAACCGATAATCTTGCTCGCTCAAACTCTTCGCTGCTGCCCATGCTAGAGCTTCCTGTAAAGCTTGACCCCGCAAAAGTCGTGACTCATCCTGATAACCAGAAGCTAACCATGCAGCAAACGCTTCTGAATAAGGTCGTAAACCTGCTAATTCTTTCTCTACCCAAGTAACATTAAATACTGACTGATAAATTCGGTTAGCTACTATCAATTTACCTTCATATTTTACTACTAAACCAGTCAGTCGCAGTTCCATTTGTTCGGAACTATCATCTGCTACTACCTCCCCACTATTCAAAACTTGCTGATACAAACCTAATAACCGACTTGCTCGTTTTTCATTAACTAAAAGGCGATCGCTTATGGTCTTTAAATGTTCTGGGTCGTCATTTATTCGCCAATTTTCCAGAATTTGTTTTTGTACTAAATTCTCTACCCATTCTGCCTCTTTATTTTCTTCAATAAAATCTCCTTTTTTCTGGATTAAATTGCACAATTTTTGAGTTAAAAATGGTTGCCCTCCCGTCCAAAATAATACAGCTTCTAATAACCGATTAATATCTTTACTTTTGTCTCTCAAACCTCTACCCAAAGTAGCTACTTCCGACATTTTGAAACCAGTTAATTCTATAGGTATACCAATATTAAAAGGAGTGCGTTTTTTATCCATAATTAAATCTGCCGGAGTTGCCACACCAATCATCACAAAAGTTAATCTTTGATAATTTGAATTATCGGCTCTTTTGTTATAACAATCTCGTATTACGGCAAAAAAATCATCAATATTAAAAGGTAGACTCAGGGTACTATCAATTTCATCAATAAAAATTACAATATTTTGCTTAACAGTAGGCAGCAAAAAATCTCTGATAAACTTACTAAAACGTTTCACATTCGAGAGTTTATTTGTAACCGACCACCACTCATCAATATCAAAAAAATCATCTAAATTTAAACTACTGACAATACTATCAATGACTCCAGCATACCATTGGTCGGCAGTAACTTCCCAAGTACCAACTTCTGTAATATCAATAGTTGCACAGGCAATTCCTTCTGCTTCCAACCGTTGTCTAGTTTTGACTCTTAAACTAGATTTACCCATTTGACGACAGTTCAATACATAACAAAATTCTCCTGCTTTTAAACCTTGATAAAGTTGTTCATCGGCAAGTCTAGTTACATAAGTGGGAGCATCTGGAGGCAAACTACCTCCTACTTGATAAATTGATTTTTTATAGATTTCCATATTGGTATAATTCCCTAAGATTATCCAAAGTAATAATTTTTTCAACCAATAATTACAATCACATATTCCCCACTAAATATAGGCTACTATGTAGATGGATAGTAAAGTATGATAAGTAAAACTTAAACCAAAAAATTAAATAAATCACTAAAATTTTGACATTCAATACACATTCATATCGGGTTTGGAGCGATGGTGAAGTTGAAAATTTGTGTTAATCTCCCAATATTTCATCAACAGTAAAAGTTACATTAGGCAAAGCTTGAATTGCCACAGTTTCACCGCGTTGAAAAGTCTGCACAATCTCATAACCATTCGCAGTAGGTTGTCGGTAAACTTCCAGACATTTTTCAGTCAGATTTACCAACCAAACTTCAACAATATTATTCTCAGCATATAAGGGAACTTTTACTTCTCGGTCATATTTAATTGTTGTGTCTGACACCTCTATAAGGAGAAATACATTTTCTGGTTGAGGTTGTTGAGTCTCATAAAAATCTGGTCGTCGTTGCAACAAACTGATATCTGGTTCTGGTTCAGAATTATTATTCAATCTTACAGGAATTTGAATTCCCACAGTAACAGTCTGTGCTAAACGCAAAAAGAACAGTTCATTAAGACGGTTGACACAACCTGCATGGCGAATACCCATAGGGGACATTGTGATAATTTCTCCTCTGATTAGTTCTACTCGTTCATTTTCAGTAAATACTCCTGCCTCCAGCATTTTATAATACTGGTCTACAGTAAATAGTCGTCGCAATAATTGTACAGACATGATCGACTCCTTGAGAAAATTGTATTAAGCATTCAGCAAACAGCTATCCGCATTCAGCTATTTTTTAGTCATAGCTCAAAGCTTTTTTTACTAATACTCAGAACAGAATAAATTTATATAATATTGGGTAATTAATGTTGAAAGTTTGTATTAATCTCCCAATATTTCATCAACAGTAAAAGTTACATTAGGCAAAGCTTGAATTGCCACAGTTTCACCGCGTTGAAAAGTCTGCACAATCTCATAACCATTCGCAGTAGGTTGTCGGTAAACTTCCAGACATTTTTGAGGAAGATTCACCAACCAAACTTCAACAATATTATTCTCAGCATATAAGGGAATTTTTACTTCTTGGTCATATTTAACTGTTGTATCTGACACCTCTATAAGGAGAAATATATCTTCTGGTTGAGGGTGTTGAGTGCGACGAAATCCTTGCCGTCGTTGCAGCAAAGCGATATCTGGTTCTGGTTCAGAATTATCGTTCAATCTTACAGGATTTTGAACTCTCACAGTAACAATTTTTGCTAAACGTAGAATGAACAGTTCGGTAAGACTGTCCACACAAACTGCGTGATGAATACCAATAGGGGACATTTTGACAATTTCTCCTCGGATTAGTTCTACTCGTTCATTTTCAGTTAATATTCCTGCTTCCAGCATTTTATAATACTGGTCTACAGTAAATAGTCGTCGCAATAATTGTACAGACATTACCAACTCCTTGAAAATAATTGTATGAATTTGTTGATGTATAACAATTATATTTATTATAAATATTCTTGCCCAACTTTAAAAAGCGTTTCGGTCTGGAGTGCTCCCCAAACAGATACCTAATTCTATACACAAATTTTTAAGCTAATAGCTGATAGCTGATAGCTAGTTAACTTGTTAATAATTGAATCAAATCCTCAGTTATCGGACAACCTGTTTCCCTTTCAAAATGAAGAAACATCGGACTAAAATTCGCCTCCAGGAAAACAAAATCTCCATTAGGTTTAAATCGCCAATCAATACCAGTCCATTTTAATCCGAATGCTTTAGTAATAGCTAAACATTTTTCTTTGATATCCTCTGGTGTTTCTAAATAAATTATTTTTGTTCGTTTATCTTCCCGAAAATCTAAGGAACTACTCCGAATTTCAGCAGAATAAACTTTTTCCCCAATTACATAACTACGAATATTTGTACCGGGAATAAATTCTTGGATAGTTACGGGAGAAATACTTAATGCTAATTTCATCCGATTAATTTCTAGATGTTCTTTCGTTAAAAATTGAGTATGAGAACCTCCATAAACAGGTTTAAAAATTACATCTTTAAATGTTTGAGAAAATTCTAAAATTTCATCAGCGTTATTAGTAATAATAGTCCCTGGAATAGTCACACCTATTTTATTAGCTAAACTTAACTGTAATGGTTTTTCTTTATGAAATTCATAAGCTTCCCAACTATTCACCCATTTATCAGGTTTAGACCGCATAAAAGAACGTAATAAACCCATCGAATCATTAACTGCTATTCTCTCCTGATATAAATCAGTTAATTTCGGAACATTAACCCCGGCAAAAGTCCGCCAAAAAATTTTATTTATATCTGCTAAATTCCATTTTCTGCCATCTGGAAATATTAAACATCCTGTGTGAGTAATAGGTTGCCAAGAGATTTTTAACTTAGTGGGAAATAAACGAGTATCTAAATAATCAACTGTTATTCCTTTTTCTGTGAGAGACTTTTTGAGATGGGCAGCATGAATATCTTCTTCATTGCCCAGGATTAAAATATTCATTAAAGTTATACCAATTTGACAACTGTTTGCTACAAATAGTTAGGCTATTTCTTAGGAGTCAGGAGTCAGGAGTCAGGAGTCAGAATGAATTGCTTTGCTCCCATTTTTTAGTCGTAATTTATCTTTTTAGTCAAAGGGACATCTCCTGTCAAGTATTTTAAAGGAAGAAAGGGAATGAGAAAGAAAAGGAAGACTTGGGAGAAAAAAGCGTAGATATTCAGGACTTACCCATGAGGTACAAAAAACTAGGATTTGAGATTGCTTCCCTATCAGTCGCTTCGGACGAAAATACCTTAGTATTGCGTAATACCAAATTGAAATGAAGCTGCATAGAATAATCTTTCAAGCATAATTGACTTCAAGCATAATTGACCGCAGGTAAGCGTAGATAAAAATAGATCGATTTAATGAATTTCATCATTCTATGCAACCTCAAATAAAACTGGTATAAGTTCTAATATTATGAGTTTGAATATATTTCTGCTTACAAGTCTACTTTCCCATTTATTAACTAAATAAAATTAAGGTTTAAATTATCTAGAGATGAAACACCTTCTATGATGGCAATCAAATCTCCTGATAGAGTAGATATATTAACTGAATCATTAACGATTTCAAAACTATAATCATTCAAAGTTCCTGATAACTTAATTTGATCTAAAGGAGTATCAAAATTTTGAATAAAAGCAAAGTCTGAATCACCAAAACCAAGATAAAAAGGCGACCCTTGGGAAGAACCAAGTATAAATTGATCTACTCCCTCTATTCCCGAACTACCAACTAATATATCAATTTCTCCTGTTCCCAAATCACTAGGTATAACTCGGTCGTTGATGAGGTCATATCCAATAACACTAACACCAACAATTCTGGTATTGTTGCCGAAAGCATTAATAATATCATTACTATCATTGTCAGTAAAAAAACCAATGCGTTCAATTTCAAATTGTCCAAACTGAATGTAATGTTCTAAACCAGAACTAAATTCTCCTCTATTGATAGCAACATCAATACCAGGATAAGATTGCCGATAAATCTCTTCATTAAAATCTCCACCTTCCTCTCCTATAGCTAAAGTAGTTACACCACCTTCTTCCGAACCTACTTGAGTGAAAGTTCCATTATTAATGGGAGTCGCAAAACCACCTTCTTCTCCTATTGCCAAAGTAGTAACACCGCCTTCTTCTCCTACTGCTAAAGTAGTTACACCACCTTCTTCTCCTATTGCTTGAGTTGTTGCGAAACCTTCTTCAGAACCTGGTTGAGTCAGAATTTCATTCTTAATAGGAGTAGCAAAACCGCCTTCTTCTCCTACTGCTTCAGTTGTTGCTTCTCCCGGTAGCACTCCTATGGGAGTAAGACCACCTTCTTCTCCTAGTGCTTGAGTTGTTGCGAAACCTTCTTCAGAACCTGGTTGAGTCAGAATTTCATTCTTAATAGGAGTAGCAAAACCGCCTTCTTCTCCTACTGCTTCAGTTGTTAGTTCTCTCGGTGGCACTCCGATGGGAGTAATACCACCTTCTTCTCCTATTGCTTGAGTGGTTGCGAAACCTTCTTCAGAACCTGGTTGAGTCAGAATTTCATTATTAATAGGAGTAACAAAACCTCCCTCTTCTCCTCCTATAGCTTGAGTTGTTACTTCTCCCGGTGGCACTCCGATGGGAGTAATACCACCTTCTTCTCCCAGTGCTTGAGTAGTAGGTACAGAAAGATTACCACCTTCTTCTCCTAGTGCTTGAGTTGTTCCTATAGCTTCACTGGTACCGCCTTCTTCTCCTAATTCTAAGGTTGTTGCTATAAGTTCGCCACCATTCTCCGAATCATCAAAAGCTTCTGTTGTAGCACCACCTTCTTCTCCTATTGCTTGAGTTGTTGCTATAGGTTGAGAAGGGTCATTAGGAGTATTACGCTTAGGTTCAACTTGACTTTTTTGTAAAGACTCAAGAGTCTCTAGGTCATTGTCAAATGGATGTCTCATATTTTCCTTTTGTTCAAGTTTTATTTATGATCGGGACTTATGCGCGGACACTAAATCGAGTGAGGGCGCAATTCTGAGCTTGGCGCTACCCAATGCCATTTGCTACGCACAACTACGTTAACGCCCCTACAAATGGTGTTTTCAAGGGAGTTGCATGGGTAAGTCCTGTTTTATTTATTATGTTATGGAAAGTACTGAAGATTGTTGAAAATCTTCTATCAGTTACAGTATAGTTGAGAAATTTAGAAATATCGATCGCTATTTATAGATGAATAAACTACCCAATGACATAGATGAAGCACTCGCTCAAGCTATAGAAGCTACTAAGATAGCTCTCCAGGATGGTTATAGTAGAATCCAAATCGAAATAGTTATTCCAGAAATTGAACTTCAAGCTCAATCTCTAGCAGCAC
>NZ_RCBY01000081.1 GCF_003838195.1 Okeania hirsuta | reverse complement strand
TCTTCCCTCTTCCCTCTTTCTTCTTCCTTCTTCCTTCTTCCTTCTTCCTTACCTTTGCTATACAAGACCGATGCTACCGGACATGATATGACTAACTAATACATATTCTTGTAAACTTGTAGCAGTTTGATAATCAACAAATTTGCCTCCTCTATCAAATTTAGCTGTGCTTGGAGACAAAAATTCTATGATTAAAGACGGATAACGAATAAAGTCTTCAGTTAAGCTTAAATCCCGTTCATCACAAGTTACTGCCACATCAGGATAATAATAACAATTAGCTTCTTCTAGTCGAACTTTAATATCGGAAGTAAGTACAATACAGTCATTATCAAGAAGATGATTTCCCAATAATATGTCTAAATTATGAGTAATAATAATGTGGGGTTTCTTTGCCCCTACCCTTGCATAAATTTTGCCCCGTCTATACTCATTTTTAATCGGACTTTATCGCTCTTCAGCTAAATAGTCTTCTGGAGAAACATAGAATTGATTTTGGTTAGCTACCATTGAGTTTTAGTTTGCTATTTAGACTTTTATATTATATAATAGAGTTGTCGCTAAATAGAGGGAAAAAATCGCTCCAACCTAGACAGAGCAATAATTTCAAGGCCTTTTTAGCCACCAATAGCTACAATCCTTATATAACAAGGTTTTTGGGGGTTTTTGAAGTTATAAAGCGACAAGTCTAATATTAGCTATGTTTAATCAAAAAAACTGATAATTAGAGATAGTTTTCATTATTCATTATCCATGAATTATGATTGCAATTAAAAACTCTCAATATCTTACCGAAAAATTGTGGTCTAAAGCCTCCCCTTTTAAGAGGAGAAAAAAAGAGAATACCCCTTATGCCAAGCCTCCTTATTCCACGAGGTACTGATAACTGAAATGACTCCCCAAGAATATTTGGAATGGGAAAAAAAACAACCGATTAAATATGAATATATTGACGGTGAAGTTATAGCTATGACTGGGGGAACTATTCCCCACAGTGAGATTGTCGCTAATCTGACAACAGCATTAAAAAATCATTTGCGCGGGAAAGGTTGTAAAGTATTAGTGGCAGATGCAAAAGTGGAAATATCTGAACAAGGACTATTTTTTTATCCTGATGTAATGGTTAGTTGTGATGAACGAGATAAAAAGGCAAGAAAAGCGATTAAATATCCTTGTTTAATTATTGAGGTTTTATCTCCAGGAACAGAATCTTTTGACAGAGGAAAAAAATTTCAAAATTATCGTCGCATTTCTACTTTGAAAGAATATGTTTTGGTGAGTGCTAATGAAATAATGCTTGAATCTTTTCGGTTGAATGAAAAGGGAGTGTGGGAGTTTTATTCTTATTTGGAAGGGGATAATATTGAGTTGAAAAGTGTTAATTTTAGTTTTCCTATAGATTTAATTTATGAGGATGTGTTTTTAGGGGAATAGAGGATTTATTGATTTATTTTTTCCCATGCTTATTCTTCTAGTTCATACCATTCTTCGGCTAATTGCAAGTCACGTTTTGCTCGTTTTATCGCTCCGATGCGTAGTTCTTCTTTGAGATTTTCTGATAAGTTTTGCTTGATGTAAAAATTTAGAGCTTTATTAATTAATTGCTCCAGATTTTCTTGAGGCATTGTTTCCTCAATTAATTGCATTGTTGCTTCTGGAATAGTAATGTTAAGTTTTCTGTCCATAGCTGACAAAAAAATAGGTTAATTATACACTATTATAAAGATTGATGTAAATTTTTTAGCACATATTTGGAATAGTGGCAATTGGGAGCGATCGCCAATTTCAGTTATCAGTTATCAGTCGTCAGGAGGGAAGAGTTAGCGATCGCCTATTTCCCTCAAAGAAAATTGATTTGAAATTACCTAATTTCAACTATTCTCTAAAGATGATTTCTCCATCTCTGCATTATAGCAATGTGCGCTGGCATATTTACAAATTACAAGAACTGTCCAATAGCTAAAAGTCTTGTATTATCGGTCTTTTATTCCCCCAGATGAGCTGTTGCCAGATGAGCTGTTGCCTGCGCACAGCGCTATATTTGCAAACTCATTTCATCAGATAAATATTCTTAATAAATAATCCAGTCATCTTGAGATGACTTTAGCAATTAGCTTAGGATTTTAATCCTTGTCTATCTTGGCTATACCAGGAACTTTTTGATAGATTAATTCAATCTGACAATTAAAATCTACACTGGCAAAATTAACTTTTTCTCCCCTGCTATAAGTTTGAGAAATCCAAATTCCTTGTTCATGTTTCCGAAAACATTCTATAGTCATCTCAGACTGACTAACTAATACATATTCTTGTAAACTTGTAGCAGTTTGATAATCAACAAATTTGCCTCCTCTATCAAATTTAGCTGTGCTTGGAGACAAAAATTCTATGATTAAAGACGGATAACGAATAAAGTCTTCAGTTAAGCTTAAATCCCGTTCATCACAAGTTACTGCCACATCAGGATAATAATAACAATTAGCTTCTTCTAGTCGAACTTTAATATCGGAAGTAAGTACAATACAGTCATTATCGCGCAGA
Organism: Okeania hirsuta; assembly: GCF_003838195.1. Taxonomy (GTDB): domain Bacteria; phylum Cyanobacteriota; class Cyanobacteriia; order Cyanobacteriales; family Microcoleaceae; genus Okeania; species Okeania hirsuta. The sequence continues at coordinate 26,311 of NZ_RCBY01000081.1, read as the reverse complement.
TGAATATTTAGTTCTGTGACTAAGTTACTAGCAATAATAACGTGGGGTTTCTTTGCCCCTACCATTGCATAAATTTTGCCTTGTCTATACTCATGTTTAATCGGATTTTTCGCTCTCCAGCTAAATAGTCTTCTGGAGAAACATAGAATTGATTTTGGTTAGCTATCATTGAGTTTCCCTCTGCTATTTTTACTGTTATATTATATCAATAATTGGAAAGAGCGTATTAATCAGGAGTCAGGAGGGAAGACTTGGCGATCGCCTATTTCCCTCAGATAAAATAGATTTTTTATTACCTAATTTCAACTATTCTCTAAAGATAATTTCTCCATGTCTGATATTATTTGCAAACTAATTTCATCAGATTAAGTCATCTTGAGATAACTTTAGCTATTAGCCAAGGATTGAAATTTTTGGCTTGGCTTGGCTCTAACATTAATCTCCCTATTGCTCCAGAATTGTGTACCTCATCAATTCTAAAACTGCTATGATTCAAAGGTAATATTGAGAATAAATTGCATAATGCAAAATCCTATCGACAGCCAAACTTTCAAACTGAATCGCACCATTCGAGTGCTTGGTCTGGTTAGCTTATTCACCGATCTGGCCAGCAAGATGGTCTATCCTCTGACTCCAGTCTTCCTGACAAGCGTCTTGGGATCTCCTATCTGGACAGTCGGTGTCGTCGAAGGCATTGCAGAAAGTACGGCAAGTATTCTCAAGCTCTATTCCGGCTGGATGTCTGACCGAGTCGGTCAACGTAAACCCTTTGCTGTTGCAGGTTATGGATTGGGGGCAGTGTCCAAACTAGGATTGGCTTTGTCTGGAGTATGGGTTCATGTTTTGACAGCCCGTCTAATAGATCGAGTGGGGAAAGGATTACGAGCTGCTCCCCGTGATGCTTTGATTGCTGAGAACTGCGCTCCCGAACGACGCGGTCAAGCTTTTGGGTTGCATCATAGCCTGGAAACAGTGGGAGAAGTGGTGGGACCGTTCCTGGGAATTCTGTGTTTGCAGCAGTTTGCGGGAAATTATCGGAGTGTGTTTGCGATCGCTCTTTTGCCTGCATTATTAGGAATCGTCTTGCTACTGTTCCTGGTTAAAGAACCTAAACCAACTGCACGAACTGAACAGTTGAAAAAAAGACCGCAATTTACCCTGCGAGGACTTAACCCAATTTATCAACATTACTTATTAGTTATTGGATTGTTTAGCCTGGGTAATTCTTCAGATGCTTTTTTGCTGATTCGGGCGCAGGGTTTAGGATTCAGTGGCACACAGCTTTTGTTGCTCTATGCACTGTTTAACTTGGTTGAAACTTGCCTGGGGTTAGTTGCGGGGCGTTTATCAGATAGAGTCGGTCGGCGACCACTATTAATCACCGGCTATCTAGTCTTTGCAGTTGTCTACCTGGGATTTGCAGTGGTTCAGCAGGCTGGAGCCATCTGGGGTTTGTTTGCTCTTTATGGGCTGTATTCAACATTGACACGAGGGGTGCAGAAAGCATTTGTAGCTGACCTGGTTCATCCAGAACGGCGAGGTGCAGAAATTGGTACGTTTTATATGCTGGTAGGTTTAGCAGCCTTGCCTGCGAGTTTGATTGCAGGCTGGCTCTATGCTCAAGTTTCTCCGGCTGCACCTTTCTATTTGAGTGCAGGGACAGCAGTTGTTGCAGCAATTTTACTCAGTCGTATTAGGCGTTCATCGTAACTGCTCAGGATAGAATAACTCTCAAGCATTTTTTGATCGTAAAATTTCTAAGTACCACTAACAAACTTTTCTCAAATTCTGTTCATTGTAAACGATACCTAAATTATTGAAAATAATTTCCCAGTAGAGAGGATAACTTTCCTTAGTATATACTTCTTGCGCTCTAACAAAACAAGCGATAGCCTGTTCGAGATTATCTTGTCTATCTCCTGTTATCCTATCTAGATAAGCATTTCCCAGATTATTTTGAGTAGTTGCCCAGTCTGTAGGAAACTGTTCGCGAGTACGTACTTTGAGAGCCAAATTATAACAAGCGATCGCCTGTTCAATATTTTCCTGTTGCTCTCCTGCGATCCGATCGTGGTAAGCGCTACCCAGATTATTTTGAATACTCGCCCATTCTTGAGGTAACTTTTCTAGAGTTCTGACTCTTAAAGCTTTCTGATAACAATTAATCGCATTCTCTAAGTTTTCTATTCTTTTCCCCATGCTACGTTGTTGATAGGCATTACCAAGATTATTGTTAGTGCTTGCCCATGCTTCAGGTAATGTAGAGTAAGTCCTAACTTGAAGTGCTTGATAATAGTAAGCGATCGCCAATTCGATATTTTCTTCTGGGTTTCCGACAATGCGTTTATGGTAGCTAGTACCCAAATTATTTTGGATAGTTGCCCAAGTTATCGGAAATTGTTGACGGGATAAGACTTGTAGAGCATTTTCATAGCCTACAATTGCTATTTCTACGTTATTACTTTGATTACCAAAAGGAAATTGTAAAATCAGGTTACTCAAATTAACAACATCTAGAGCAATATTTTGTGCTAATTGAGGCTCCATTTTTTGGATATTTTCTCCAGGCCAAGTTCGCAGCACTGTTAGGAAATTTTGATTCAGCTTATCTTGATTATATTCTAGTACAGAATACACCGCTTCAGGCTTTCCTTCATTCTCTGAGATTACTTGTAAAACTTGCATGAGTAAATTTCGATATATTTCCCGATTTACAGGTTGGGAAGCATATTCTAAGTTAGTCTCTAACATTATCGCCAAATTTTGCAACCATTGAGCATTCAAATTACCAATTCTGTTGTTCATTTTTGCTATTTGTTTCATTACTTGAACTAATTTATGGTCTATCAAGTTTTGATTAGCTTGCAAAATTTTATTTTCATCACCACTAGGGCAAACTAATAAAGATTGAATGAGACCAACATAACTAGAGATATTTTGTTGATTCATGATTTTTTCCTCAGAGCTTTTTTCTAGGCACAATTACTTTGGTGTCTAGTAGACATATTGTTTTTCTATTTGAAATAAATGCTTACCCTGATGAAAAACTTTTATAGCAGTGGCAGGAAAGGGCGCGGAAATATCAAAAGCTTAAAACTCAGACAACGCCAGATTTTTTCTTCTGCTATAAATAATTGAAATATTAATCATTATTGTAGCATCCTGATTTAATTTGTAAACATACCTTTGAAGGAAATACGCAACAAATAATCAAGTATATAAAGATTTCCTGTAGAGAAAGAGCTACATTTTTATTTGCTCATTTTCAGAGAAATTTGAGTATTCAAAATTTTGAATGTACCATTTTTTGATTAAGTTGTGTTTAATTAAAGATTAAAGATTACTGTAGGGTGGGTTAAGTAGAAATAATTTCCCACAATACAATTATAAGTTCAAAATTATAGCAGGGAACAGGGAACTGTGAGAAAAAGATTTTCCTGTCTAAAGGTTCATTATCAACATAAGTCCTAACCAACTCGTTCCTTGCTATAGCCAATTTTCCAGAAAATTTTATATCTCAATATTTAACCTTATTTATGTATATTTTCTGTGATCAGAAATTGTTTCCGTAAAACTTAAAATTTGGAACCAAAAAATTTTAATAAAGTTGATGAATTTTTGTTTTATAGCAAAGAAAAAGTTGGTGAAGACATCTCAAAAGCTTAAAAATCTGGCGTTGTCTGATTTTTCCTTCTCTCCCAGAAAACTAAAGCCTTCTTCATTTCTTCTGTTATAAATTATAACTTTTGTGCACCAAGTGGCCTAACTTATACCTAACTTGGCCAATATTATCAAACTTATTGCTATTGCTACAGTATTTAATACTTTAGAGACAAAGTGATGATAATCTATTCCAAAACACTATATTTAATGGCCAGTTGCTCTTAACAACCTTTTAGAGCAGCTTTGCTCGAAGCAGGCAAAAGAAAGGAGACCTCCTTATACTAATTCACTTAAAAAATGTCACAAATAGTTGGTGGCTGATGAAGTCAAATAATAGACTGAAATTACTGTACAGTAGAAGTTTTAAGTACCTAAAATATCACTTCTAACTTCTGAGTTCTGACTTCTGACTTTAGTGAAACGGTATTAATACCCTCTGCTTTTTTGAAATTTTTTTGACACCCCCTAGGAGAAATATCTGTCCAATGACAAAATTAATTATTCAAATTCCTTGTTACAACGAAGAAGAGTCTTTAGGAGTAACTCTTGCTGCTTTACCTAGAAAGTTAGCAGGAGTAGACATTATCCAATGGTTAATCATCAATGATGGTAGTCAAGACCGAACAGTTGAAGTTGCCAAAGAACATGGGGTAGACCATATTGTGAATTTCCCCACTAACCAAGGTTTAGCAAAAGCATTTATGGCAGGTCTAGAAGCTAGTCTAAAAGCAGGAACAGATATTATTGTGAATACTGATGCTGATAATCAATATTGTGCTGATGATATACCCTACTTAGTTCAACCTATTATTTGGGGTCAGGCAGAAATTGTAGTTGGGGAGAGACCAATTTGGCAAACTAAACACTTTTCTCGTACTAAAAAATTACTTCAAAAATTAGGTAGTTGGGTAGTAAGAATAGCTAGTAATACAAATATTCCTGAGGCACCTAGTGTGTTTTGTGCTTTTAGTCGAGAAACTGCCATGCAACTTAATGTTTTTAATGCCTATACTTACACCCTAGAAACAATTATTCAAGCAGAGCAAAAAGGTATGGTAATAACATCAGTTCCTATCAGAACAAATAATGTATTACGACCTTCCCGACTGTTAAGAAGTCCCCCTTCCTATGTGTTGCGATCGCTCTTTACTATCCTCAGATTTTTTTTACTTGACCGAATAATTAAGGTTTAAAGCCTTTTCTTTAAAGGATAAAAAAGAAAAATTTTTCCTTTTAGTCAATCCTCTCCTTTTAAAGTATAGGTAATAATTAATAATCAATAATTAATTATTAATCATTGAAAAACCCCTACGCTTTTTCTTAATTTTAGGAAGTGTACCATTTAGTTTTGGAGTAATTTCTGGTATCCGTTGGTTATTTTTCTTGTTTAGTGGATATGAAAAAAACTAGGGTTCCAACTTTTATTTTAGCAACAATTTTAATCTTAGTCTGATTTCAATTATGGTTATTAGGTTTAATAGCAGATTTAATGGCAGCAAATCGCATAATTATGGAAGAAATTCAAGTAAGAATGCGAAAACAAGATTGTCAAAATAAGAAAGAGGGAAGAGTTTATTAATGGATAATGGATAATGGATAATGGATAATTACCTCTCTCTAAAAACTATCCCTGATCAGCAACTCCTGAAAACCTTGTGGTCAGAAGGGGAGCAGGGGAGAAGGGAGGAAAGAATCATAGTATATAGAAAAAACTACTTAAGTTATCAAAAAAAAACGTACTTTTTCATACACTTTTTTTCTGACAAAAACCTTTTAAATACTTATACATAACTTGTCTATTTTGTAATTTTTTATGTTAAGAAAGATTTTGATAAAGCATAGCCCTAAAAAGGAGAGGATTGACTAAAGGGAAAAAAAACAATTTTTTCCCCTTGAAAGAGGAAGCTTTCAACCTGAATCATTTAATTATTTAATTATTTAATTATTCATTATTCGGTAATAGGGAAGAAGAATAAATACTCTCTCAATGTAGATTTTATGAGGTTGATTAAATTTAGTAAAAAATTGATATCTGAGGTCTAAAATTTAATAATTATTCAATTAATTTTTAGTAAAAAAATATAATTTTCACAATATAAAGTAGTGAAAATATAAATATGCAATGCAATATAAGCGTTCATCCATAGCTGACATTTAAAAAAAGGAATAAGAAAAAAGAATAAATATTTTATCTATCTAGCTTTTATTAGGCTTGTAAGATACAGTAAAAAAAATAATACCTGATTTTTCATAGCTATAAAATTAATTTTTAGTCAAATAAATAAAGTAGAGAAAATTCTGCACAACATAAAGTAGTAAAAATATAACTATGCAAGACCATCGACCATCCATCACCAATCAAACTGATTTATTAAAGACAGAGTCTAATTTAGACTCTAATAAAGATACTATAACTGACACTGAAAAAGAACAGATGAGAGATTTATTTGCCAGAGAAGCACTTGCTCAAATCCCTAAAATATTGACCTTGTTAGACCGCAATTATCATAGTCCTACCTATGGTTGTTTCGACCGCAATTTTTGGCATTACAAAATTATAGATTTTCCTAGTGGCATGGCTCAAGAATTCGTCTTACCTTTAGCCTTAGCTTATAACTTAGATATTCCTAATAATCAATTTTATTTGCAAGAAATGATATATAAATGGGCAGAAGCAGGCATCTTATATGCCACCCACACTGCTCATCTTGATGGTTCTTGTGATGATTATTTCCCTTTTGAAAGAGCTAGTGGAGCAACAGCTTTTTCTTTATTAGCTAGTATTGAAAGTTATCAAATATTGGGATTAAATAACTATGAAGTACTCAGCTTTTTTGAAAAACGAGCAGATTGGTTAGTAAATCATTATGAAAGTGGCAATTTAGCTAACCATGAAGCATTAATTGTATTGTCCTTAGAATTGTTGAGTAAACTATTAGAAACCTCAAAATGGGAGGCAACTAAAGCAGCACGTCTGGAAAGATTATTAAGTTGGCAGAGTCAGGAAGGATGGTTTACAGAATACTCTGGTTTTGACCCTGGTTATCATACTTTAACTATATCCTGTTTAGCTAGAATTTATGAATTAAACCCCAGTGAAAAACTCAAAAATTCTATTACCGCAGCAGTAGAATTAGCTGCTCAATTTATTCATCCTGATGGTTCCTTCGGTGGAGAATATGCTAGTCGTAATACCTATAACTTTTTTCCCCACGGATTTGAATTAATAGGTAAATGGTTGCCTGCTGCTTTGTCTATTAACGATCAATTTTTAATAGGCTTAAAAAATGGTTTGGCTCCCTGTTATGCAGACGACCATATTATCGGTCATCATACCTGGAATTATTTCTTAGCATGGCAGGATTTTATTACAGAAAGACCTGCTGATGTGAATCGTGATATTGCTAGTCTTTGGTTAAAAGAAGCTCAAATTTTGATTAAACGCAGACCTGGAACAGAATTATATGTAAGTATGAAAAAAGGTGGTGTTTTTAAGCTATTTCGCGACCAAAAATTAGTTGTTTCTGATACTCATTTATCACTCCAAGTAAAAAAAGGAAATAAAATCTTAAATGCAGTTAGTCATTTAACTGGGGATTATGATATAAAAATATCTCAGGATGAATTGGTTATTTCTGGTAATATGGGTTGGGCTAAACAAACTCAAATGTCACCTTTGAAGTTAATCATTCTCAGGTTTGTCATGTTAACTTTTGGGCGTTTTTTCCCCAATTTTATTCGGAAAACATTACAAAAAATTCTGATTACTGGTAAGCAAGATGCACCTTTCCACTTCACTCGTTACTTTAAGTATGAAGATGGAGTTTGGTATATTACAGACGAACTTTTTGCTAAGTCTTGGTGGGATGTAATTAGTGCAGCTATTGGTTGTGACCAAACTTCTATTTATGTTGTAATGAGTCGCACTTTTCAAATCAATCAATTACAACCTTGGTATGATTTAACAACTGAGATTAAAAAACTTTCTCCTGGTCAATCTTTGAAAATTGAGCGCAAGTTTTAACTTGATTTATTCTTACAACTTCGCTTTTTATTTCTTACTTATATAAACTCTCATAAAATCTTGCTATAATCAGAAAATAGGAAATAGGGAGAAAAAAAAGGTTTCATAATAATATGGAACAGGGAAAAGAGAAAAAAAAGTTGTTTTATCACTAATTAAGCGCCCATAAAATGGCAGATTTAAAGTGCAATATTATTAGTGAAAGAAAAAAATGTTTTTAACTTTTAACCTTTGTGATATTATATGCGAGTAATTTAACAGTTCGATCAGGAGTCCCCAATTAATATTATGTTTGCTTGAATACCTAATAAATATAAATAAAGACAGCTACTTATAAGGATAAGGAGAATTGTATCCGTTTCATGTAAGTCAAAAGTAAAAAATCTAATATTTTATTGATAATGCACTGATTAGGAGATGGTATGATACTAATTATCAATTTTTTCATCATGTAAGAAAGTGAATTGATAACTTCATTTAACTTTTATTTGTTCCCCATTCTCCACTCTTATTGAATCTCCCTCAATAATTACAGCACTTTGTCCGGATAGTGAGGTACAGTTTATTAATTCTCTGTTGCCTGTTGCCTTCCGGAGCTGTTGCCTAAAGTCCTAAAAATTTTACCTCACTAACTCCGAAACTGCTGTAAGAAAAATGGTATTATCTATTAGCAAAAAATCAAAGGCCAATGACAGAACAGTCATCAACATTTGCTTTACCAGAGGCTCTATTAAATAAGTATGATTTTGACCTTGCTGATGAGACTTCTGAGCAACTTATTACTCGTTGGCACAATAAGTATCAAGTAGAGTGGCTTCTCTTAGCAGTAGTTGAGGCACTATATCTTGGACGTTACAAAGCTGTCTGTGTTGAGCAAATCTTGACATTATGGGAACGTCGTGGTCAACCTGTCTATCATTTCAACTCTGAATTTCAAAATATTATTACTAAAAATATTCTCACAAATTTAACATCTCAGATAGATACTCAGTCTTTACAACCAGAGACACTACCTAGTTTATCTGAATCCAAACCTCCTGAGTATTCTACATCTACATCAGTCGATCCATCCTCAAACCCCTTCAAGGCAAGCTCAAAAAATACAGCTCAAGACCTGGTAGAGCATATTCCAGTAAAAACAAATCAGTCTAAGATCAAACACACTGATTTTTATACTAAACTAAAAGCATTTGTAAAAAAAAGTCAAGCATCGCGATCGAATCAGAGCAAACCCGATCGAGTTAAATAGACAGAAGCATCGCAGAAAATAGAAAGTACACAAGAGCAATCAAATAGGTTAATTCTTGCTACAGATGATTGATGAGAAGATGAGAAGATGGGGAGATGGGGAGATGGGGAGATTGGTATATTTGCACAATTTTTTTGTATTTCATATAACTAATTAAACGGACATTATATAACATATTAGGGTGAGTTTATCAAGTAAGATACAAATAACTCACCCCTACAGATTCTTCTTTGGAGATGTTTTCTGACGATCAAGCAACCAACATGATCCAGTTTAATTTTTCACTCGGCGAATTTCTGAGCAAAAAGAAGCTAGAGTAAAACCTAATGGTCTTTTAACTACACTGGTGCGTAACCGTAAATTAGGCATCAAATACCAGAAACGTTCCTCCGCGTATAAATCTTCCGACTCAGTAATAAATGTTAAAACATCATCACTCCCCATAATATATCGACCACTGATATTTGTACTCTTACCATCCCCTTTATCCTGCAATAATCTACCTTGGTGGGGGTCGTCAGAATTAGGAATAACTATCAACATTGTTGCACCTATATCTTTCACTTGCTCTCGGTTGATAGTACCATTCCAGTTAATCTGCAACCCTACTAATTGAGCTACACTTGGATCAGTTTGATGTTGTTCGCACAACCTGATTACTGTGGGATTTGTTTTTTCTAATATTTCAACATTTACTTCTGATTTGCCTGCTTGCAACTCCCCGGAAACTAAATTGTGAATCGTGCGTTGGGAAAACCATTGACCTGCACTCAACTGCAAAAATTCGATAATGTCCATTAACCTGCTAATAGTATTAATTCTGAATCAATACTATTGTTGCACTGATTGGCATATATGGCACTTATATCATGTGCCCCCTTCTAGGGGAGCTGCGCTAACGATTGAATACCAATAATATCTGTGAAGGTCAATGGGTAATAGGTAATTGGCACGCTTCTCAAACAGCTTCAAATTTTGGAATTGCAGCGAATGTTACTATTATATCTAGAGCTACTAACTGCTAAATTTTATTATTACTAAAATAAAAACATTATATATTTTAGCCTCTAGTAGCTTTTCTCTATTGAATGATTTATAATACATGAGGTATTAGGCTATTAGAGTTAGAAAGTAATGTCTTAATTATTAACTTGAATATTTTAACACTCATAACATTAAATAATTATGTATAATATTGTCAATCTGTATTTTTTTTGATGTTACTAATTTTCATCTAAAGGTTGATTTTCATAAACTAAAATAATAGCGATCGCATATCTTCAAAACAACTGTAAAAAATAATTATTTCCTAGCTAAGTTAGCCACAATAGACATAGGGATAAAAAAGACAAGCTAGAATAGGGGATTTAAACCCAAGCTTTTAGCACTCTGAAAACTGTTTGCGGAGCATTCCGGTACGGAAATGCTGAAATGCTGATAACTAATTAATTGATTGGCTGAAGATGTCTAATCAACAAAAACTGTAATAAGCAAGCAAAGAATTTTTTATTATCCCAAATATATTTGATTTTCTTAGGAGGTAAAAAAATCAAAAATCAAACTATAGCTTGATCCCAGCAACAGTAGATGAATCAAAAAAGAGAATTCAATTGGACTAAAAAACCATAATTGTGACGATAACTCTTTCCAAAAACATCAAATTGTGGTAAATATTAAGTTTAAGCTATGCTATTAAAATTATTATATATCACTAAATATGGTATAAGTCAAGGGTACTAAACTATGCTCATAGAGATATTAACCCTTTTTGCGGGTGCAGGACTTGAACAAGCAACCAGTGTCACATGGCATTGGGTAAGTAAGTGGGCAGCAAAGAAAGCTGATGAAAAGAATCAGGTAATACAGACAGCGTTAGTAACTTCATATTGTAAGGCTTTACAGGTAATTCGTAAAGAATCTCAACAACTATCCCAGTGGAGGCAAGATAAAGCTGAAATTGAAGGCAGACTAACAGAAATGGAGAAAGATGCACTAATGATACTAGATTTAGTGCAAACACACAAGCAAAGAATAACTCATCTACCTCAAGGTAGAGAAGAAGAAGCAATAGTGAAAGTCGTGATGTCTAGACTGCAAAGCAAAGATAAGTGGCTCAAACACGCTCCAAAAGAATTATCTGTGCTAGTGGAAACTAAATTAGTGTCAATTACAGTCCATCAATTTCGCCACGAGCTGAGAACAGAAAGTACAGTATTTCAAGCCTTAGTACACGATATGCTAGCAACAGCAGGTGAAGATATCAGTTGTCTTGTTGATGTGACCAACAAAATAGAGAGAAGAGTCGATCAATTTGTTGGCGACTACCGTCAAGATATAGACAGAATAATTGCAGGTATTGGTGGAGCTAATACTCACTTAGAACAGTTAATATTACTGCTGCGTAAACAGATGCAACAATGTCAGGTAATACCTGCTGACTTTGCTGCATTAATAGCAGATAAAACTGAAGGATTTTTGGGACGGGGTTTTGTTTTTGATGCCATTGAAGATTTCATCCATAACCAATCTAAAGGATATTTTATCATCGAAGCAGACCCAGGAGTAGGCAAAAGTACAATCATAGCCGAATATGTACGTCGCACAAGTTGTCTTGCCTATTTCAATTTATTATCAGAAGGTAGAACTAGAGCTGAAGATTTTCTTAAGAGTATCTGTACCCAGCTAATTGAAGGCTATAATTTGCCTTATGAACTACCATTACATCCGGATAACACTAGCAATGGCAACTTTCTATCAAAACTACTAAACGAAATTAGTGCCCAACTAACACCAGGAGAAAAACTCATAATTGCAGTTGATGCTTTAGATGAAGTCGATTTAAGTAGTCAAAGTGGAGCGGCTAATGTGCTTTACTTACCAGCAAACTTACCCAATAAAGTTTATTTTCTGCTTACTAAGAGGTCTGACCCACTACCGTTAGTCATTTCGGCACCGCAGAAGATTTTTGACTTAATGATTTATCCTAATGAAAGTCTAGAAGATGTCAAACTATTTATTCGTCTGCGCACAAAACGACCAGCAGTAAAAGAATGGATCGAACAAAGAGGCTTAACATTAGAAGAATTTGTCGAATCTATAGCCAGCAATAGTGAAAATAATTTCATGTACTTAAAATATGTACTTGATGATATTGAGCAAGGTAACTATAGAGATATTAACTTAGAAAGTTTACCTCAAGGTTTAGAGAAATATTACGATCAACACTGGCATCGAATGAAAATGAATGTCAAACCATTGCCTGTAACTAAATTAAAAGTCATATATTTCTTAACAAAAACTCGTAAACCAGTATCCTGCAGAATGTTAGCAAAATTTAGTGGAGAAATTTCCTTAATAGTTCAAGAAATTCTGGATGAGTGGGCACAATTTCTGCGAATTTATCAAACAGAAGGAAAACCAGTTTATAGCATATATCATGCTGCATTTCAAGACTTTCTTTACCGAAAAGATATCGTCCAAGAAGTAGAATCATTAATTGAAATCGAAAGTATGGAAAAACAAATCAAAAATAATTTGTTAGGAATGGTTTACAAAAATGCCTAACAAATTATGATTTGGAACTGGAAGTTAGGATACACAAAAAGCGGATGAAATGGCTCGCCAAGGATTGAAATCATTGGCTAATAGCTTAAGTCATCTATAAGATGACTCTTGAGGAGTATGCTATCTTTTTCATCTTTTTATATTGTGGTTAATCAGTGCAACTTGATATTAGTTTGGAGCAAGTTTATCCAACAATTTTGTATTATTTGCGCGATCGCGAAGCGGTAGGACAATATTTAGAAAATTCCTTGGACTATACGAATAAAGCTCAAGCTGAATTTGACCGTCATCCTCCACCTTTTGTGGCGAAGATACTGAAGTAGAAGTTGGAACGTCAATATCATGTCCGGTTGAACAGTTACAAATAAACGACTAAGGAGTCAGGAGTCAGGAGTCAGGAGTAATAAGTCAGGAGTCAGGAGGGAATAAAGAAGAAGAAAGAGAAATTTTTTTTATCATACTCTTATCCGGACATGATATAACTCAAGCAGAGGAAGTGCCTAAATAATGGTAATTACAGCAGTTTTCATTTGGGTAGACCACTGTAGGGATGTTCCATGCAACGTCCCTACAAGGTTTTGATTGTGACGATGTGGTTTATAAATCAGCAAAAGCGCTGTAAATCAGGAATTATATCAAATCCGGTTAAACAGTTATAGAATAGTTAAGTCAGGAGGAGTCAACCCACCCCTCGCCCCTCCCAGGAGGGGAGGGGAAGTTAGGAGTTAGGAGTCAGGAGGAGAGAGAATTACAAAGATGAGCGTAGTTATGACGATTGAAGATTTTTTTTATATTCAATAAAACGGATTTGATATTATATCATGTCCGGTAGTATCGGTATTGTAAGCTTGAAGGTAAAAAAGAAGGAAGAAGGAAGACGGAAGAAGGCTTAAAAGCTTGAAAAAAACGTAAATTTCCTGTAGATATTCACCCTTGGTTTTACACAAACGCGCCCCAGCGGACATGATATTACCCATGAGGTACGAAAAACTAGGACTTGAGATTGCTTTCCGTTCCGGAATACTCCGCAAACCCTATCGGTCGCAATGAGGAAGATACGTTATAGTACCGAAGAAATACTGAAATTATCTTGACTTTTTCTTCTCTTCCTTCCTGACTCCTGTACGTTACTCTAAGCACTGCTCTTCTACCTTAATCTTCATTCCCCATATTATAAATGTATAAAATGTATAAGTACTAAAGCTAAATTAATTGTATATTTGATGGTCATATTAAATAGGTGGGCAAAATTATTTTTATATCTACTGCTCAAGCATACAAGTATATTTTTTTCCCTACTCCCTGCTTAAAGATGTTAAATTAATTTTGCACAGATATCTATTAGTTTACATCAGTATAACAAGGAAATTGAAATGGGTGAGTTTAGAGAAAATTTAGCTCAAATGCCCCTAGAAGATCAATACTATCTTTTAGAAACTTTACCAGGTTTTCTCGTGAGTGAATCTGATACAGAGCAATTGCATCGCTTACTCACAGATTTTGATTTTATCGAATCAAGACTATATTTATTCGGAGTAGAATATCTATTAAATGATTATGAGGAAGCCATGCATTCTAATGTATGGACTTCAAGTGAAAAAGTTAAAACTCTAAAATTAATTCAAGGGGCAATTGAACTATCATCTCATATCCTTGTGGAAGATAAAACGCAACTACCAGGACAATTGTGGGGGCGACTGCTATCTTTTGAAATACCAGAAATTCAGAAAATGCTACAACAAGCAAAATCCTGGAACCGATCGCCCTGGTTAAAACCAATGGCACCAAGTCTCACACCTCCTGGAGGTAGACTGTTACGCACTTTCATCGGTCACACTGGGTGGGTAAATGCAGTAGTTGTTACCCCAGAAGGATTGGTAATTTCTGGTTCTGCTGACAATACTCTCAAAGTTTGGAACCTGGAAACAGGGAAAGAAATAGCAACCTTAACTGGTCACAAGGCGAGAATTAGAGCTATAGCATTATTAAATGATAAATGGGTGGTTTCTGGGTCTGATGACTTCAGCATCAAAATTTGGAACCTAGAAACAACCAAAGAATTGATCGCACTCACTGGTCATACAAGAGGAGTAAGAGCAGTGGCAGTATTACCAGATGGTAGAGTAGTTTCCGGTTCTTCAGATCATACGATTAAAGTCTGGAATATTGAAACACAAAAAGAAGAAATTACCCTCACTGGTCATAAAGGTTGGGTCAATTCGTTAGCAGTATTATCTGATCAAGAAATTATTTCAGGCTCATCTGATCGCACTCTCAAAATTTGGAATCTCCAGACAAAAGAAGAAGTATTGACACTAAAAGGTCATACGGGTGGTGTGAGAAGTGTAACAACACTTCCAGAAGGACAAGTAATTTCCGGTTCTTCTGACAACACAATTAAAGTTTGGAATCTGCACAGTCAAAAAACTATTTTGACATTCAAAGGTCATACCAAAGGGATAAATGCAGTAGCAGTAGCTCCAGACAATAAGGGAATTATTTCTGCTGCTTCCGACAATACTCTCAAAGTTTGGAGTCTCCAGACAGAAGAAGAGTTATTTGCTCTCAAAGGTCATGCTGATTCAGTATATGCAGTTGCAGTTTTACCAGATGGACGCATAATTTCTGGTTCTGATGATTTTACTCTCAAAGTGTGGAGTCTTGATACTTCTGTAGAATTACCACCTCCGATCGGACATACTAATAGGGTAAATGCAGCAGTAGCGCTACCAGCTCGACAAGCAGCATCAGCGTCTTGGGATAATACAATTAAGGTTTGGAATTTAAACACAACAAAATCAGTTTGTACTCTTAAAGGTCATACTGATCGAGTTAATTCCGTAGCAGCATTACCAGACAAACGTATTATTTCAGCTTCTGATGATAACACTCTCAAAGTTTGGAGTTGGGAAACAGCACAGGAATTGTTGAGTTTAGAAGGTAATACTAGATGTATTTTTGCTGTGGCAGTTACACCAGATGGTAAACGAGCGATCGCCTGTTTATCTGACCAAACTCTAAAAGTCTGGAATTTAGAAACTTTAAAGGAGGTTGCTACTTTTATAGGACATACTGACTGGGTAAGTTCAGTGACAGTAACGCCAGATGGTAAGCGAGTAATTTCTGGGTCTTTTGACAAGACTATTAAAGTTTGGAGCTTGGAAACTGGAGAAGAAGTTTCTACTTTAGTCGGTCATAATGGGTGGGTGAAAGCTTTGGCAGTAACACCAGATGGTAAGCGAGTAATTTCTGGGTCTTTTGACAAAACTATTAAAGTTTGGTGTTTAGAAACCGCAGAGGAACTATTTAGTTTGAGTGGTCATACTGACTGGGTAAGTTCAGTTGCAGTCACACCAAATGGTCAGCAAGTAATTTCTGCATCTGACGATCATACTCTCAAAGTTTGGGACTTAGAAAAGCGACTGGCGATCGCCCATTTTACAGGAGAGAGTTCCTTAGAATGTTGCGCTGTGGCAGAAGATGGAGTAAAAATTATTGTTGGTGAAGCCTCTGGAAGGGTACATTTTTTAACATTAGAAAGTTCTTAGGTCGTAGGTCGTAGGTGTAAGCTCAAGATCGAACACTGGAAACGGAGCATAAATTTGGGATCTTCCTTCAAGAGCGCTTCAATATAACATTTTGATTATAGTTAATCATCCGGACATGGTCATGGCATTATACAAATTTGATAAATTTTTGTTACAAATAGCTAGGCTATTTCTTAGGAGTCAGTGGTAGGGCAAACGGCCGTTTGTCTGTACAGGTAGGGGAGAAGTCGGATTGGCGACGTACAGAATGAATGGCTTCTATACCATTTTTTAGGTTAAAACTTATCTTTTTCATCAAAGGGATATCTTTGATAAAATAAATCTTTTAATCACCCCCAATTATTCGTAACATTCTTTTTTTAAATTGGTATTAGAGGGAGTAGGCAATAGGGGGAAAATCAGGCAAAGAAGGATAGAAGAGAAAGTTTGTCGAGGATGAGATTAACTGGACATGATATTACAGAGCGATCGCTTAATAGACATCTCTATAAAAGAGGGAAAACCGGATAAATAATTAAGAATCTATGGATAATAATTGATTTTATTTTTGATTTTTGGAGATGTTTAAATAATCTCAAAATAACTGGCTTTTGATCGAATATTACTGCAACCACCCGATAGAAATCAATGTATCAACATCATTGTTGTTTTAATAGTTATTGTTTTAGTAGTCGCAATGCTTGAATTGCCAGGAATAAAAAACCCACCGATCCTAATGCAGTGAGAATTTGGGCTACTAAACTAGGTGTTAATATTTCACTCATAATTGTATCCTAAGAAAATCATAAACTTACAGTCTATTTTATCTCAAAGTGCAAAAATTGATATATTATAGTTATTATATTTTTTTGTAATGGCTAGTTTCTAGTAAAGCTTTTGGAGAAAAATAATGCAATTTGAGACGAATGTACAAGAAGCTTGCTACAACAAAATTTCTCTCTGGATGAGAGAATTATTTGATAAATTTCCCTGTGTGAGACAAGATTTACCAGGTGTTACTTTGTTTATGGGTTCTGCTTTAGTTGAAATATCTGTTTTTGCTTGGGGAGATAATGAGGCAATAATTAATACTCGCTCCTATGTGGTGACAAATGTAGATTTAAAAGCAGATTTGATGAAATTTTTACTGCAAGAAAATAGTAAAATGCGCTTTGGTGCTTTTGGTATAGATGAAAATAATAGTATTATATTTGAACATACAATAGTTGGTTCTACTTGCGATAAACCAGAATTAGAAGCATCTGTAAAAGCAGTTTTAGCAATTTCTGATGAATACGACGATAAAATTGTTGAACAGTGGGGAGGGCATAGGGCCATGGACAGAATATATTAGACATCTCCAGAAAAGCTATCCATTATCAGGAACTTCTGAAAACTTTGTGGAGAGCAGGGGAGCAGCGGTGCAACCCCGCGGGGTGCGACAGACGCATCTGGTAGCGCACCAAGAGAGGGAGCAGGGGAGAAGAGAGAAAAAGTCAATTTAGCAGTAGCGATCGCTGCTTAAGTTCTCAAAAAAATGTACTTTTCAATACATTATTTTTGAGGAAAAAGTCTCTCAAGTACTTATACATAACTTGTATATTTTGTCAAGTTTACTCTTAAGAAAGATGTTTATAAAGCATAGCCAGAAAAGAGGGAGTAGGCGGAAAGAATTAGTAATTTATGTGCGATAATTGATTTTATTTTTTATGATTGGAGATGTTTATTAGACCTCTCTCCACTCTAATAGTTAGGAAAAAACTCCTTTTCATCTCCTAACATCTGACTTATGTAATATCATACATTTATTTAGCAATGCCTAAATTCTGAACAGCTTCACTAGCTATCAGCTATTAGCACTTCAGCTATTAGCATTTCAGCCTAAAAAAGCAGTGCATAGAATTAGGTATTGAAAGCTTTTTAATAATTTTAATTGCCTTATTTTAGAATTAATAGTGGTTCGACCGAATATTCATTAATCTAAATTTTTCATACTTTATGCTAAAAACAGACCCTACTTACACATTTCCTGAATCTAATCACCCTATAGTTAAGTCACTATTCCATCATAGTGACCAGGAACTATTAACCTTATATCAAAACTATCCAGACCAAGGAAAATACTTCGTAGCGATTTTTTGTCGCTATGGTATGATAGTCCAAACTTTAATTCAACATTCCGTGCGATCCCCTGTTCAAGCAGATTATCTATTTGCCCAAACTTGGCAACATATATTTTATGAACTGCGTGGCCTAGATTTACGAGAGGGGGCAGATCCAACCAACGAAAATACTACTCTCCAGAATTGGTTAATAAATGTTACAGCTATTAGTCTTAACCAAGCAGAAATTCCTCCTGTTGAATCAATTCGTTATTCTTTACAGGTAGCTCCACCACCTTTATGGTGCTATGTTAAGCAAGTATTAGACCAGTTAGAGGCACTACTGCGCTTGATTCTGTTAATGTCTCAGACTTTTCACTGGAGTGAAACAAGAATTGCAGCATATCTCCAAGCTGAGGGAGAAACTATTTCATCTCAGGAGATAAAATCTTTGTTGCAGCAGGGATACCATCATCTAGATAATAATTTACCAGAGGATATTAAAGCTATCTATTTTAATGATGATATGAAACAAGTTAGTACGAGTATAAATCAGTTTCTCAAAGTTTCAAAATAACCAGAATCCTGATTTAGTTAAGGTCAAGACTGCGCTATGGTAGAAGTCCTGATATTTCAAAGACAGATATTTACCAAATAGGGAACAGGCAAAAGTCACAAAAAACATTTCTCTGTCTAAGGTCGATCGTTAATTTATCTACCAAGCAACTCTTTCTTTAGCTATTGCACAACATTGTTCGGTATTCATGCTGTTTGCGTTTCCATAGAATTACTTAGGAAAGCTTTGCATTAGCAAAACGTCCCCTATGAAGTAGGTCTTCTGCCGAAATTTTTTAAATTTAACTTAGGATTGAAAGTTATGTAGATGGTAACTTAAAAACTTCAGACCTCAAATTTGTCTTTAAATTAACCTAGTTCAAAAATACTCCTCCTCCCCCAGTAATATTTAGTGACTTAGTATCTAAATCAAAATTTTCTGTGGAATTAAACCTCACCTCTAATACTCTAGGAGAAATACCCCGAGGACTTACTAATAATAACCCTCCATCAGGACGTTGGTAGGTTAACGTTAATGGGACTGGCAATTCATATATTTCTGCTACTGACCTTTCTCCTAGAGTCCTATGTCGGCCACCAATTACCTGATATTTAATTACGGCATCCGTTTGATTAATCAATCTTAGAGTAACGAGACCTTCCACAGGGGTAACTCTACCTGCTGGTTCAGGAAATTGTGGTGGTATTTCATTAATCTCTTGCTGCTGGCCAGCAGGGTTTCCTACATTAGGGGGTTGACGGCGAGGAGGCTCACTTCTCTTTCGTTCTGCCTCTACTGGTTTTCCTTGACGACCAGATGGTTTACTAGCAGGAGGTTGACGACGACGAGGTTCTGTATTCTCTTCAACTTCAGCAGGTTCTTTTCTTGAAGGTTGAGTAGGTGGCTTAGTAGTACCAGGTGGAGGCCCTCCAGCTAGAGCAACTGTAATTAGTCCCATCATTAAACTGCTACAAATGGTACTAATGATCGGAGTTTTTTCAACAAGTTTAGAAAGATATTGAATCATCATAAAAAATCGGTAAGTGGGAAACCACCGTCTTTTAAGCGGTGGATGGAAACGACTTGTGGGCAGGTTTTATAGCGCTACGCGCAAGTCAGAAGTTAGTAGGGGCGTTTTGCTCCGCAACATATAAAGCGGAGAGCTTCTGCGTTAGCAAATGGCCATTCACCCGTACAGAAGTCAGAAGTAATCTCTGACTAACTTTGAGCATTTATAAATGTCAAATAATTGCCTGAAACTATTGTATTGTCAATTTTTTTAGTTTTTAGCCGATCAAATCTAACTTCTAATATATAATCCGGTTATACAGTATATGTTTATGATTCTATCCACACTTTCTACTCCCCATCTCCCCATCTCCCACAACTATATAATAAGTATTCAACCGGATTTGATATGACTCTGATTTATCGGCAAAGTAACTGTGGCCATAGTACCAACTTGAGGATGACTCTCTATGGATATTTGGCCATAATGATTTTCTATAATAGCTAGAGCGATCGCTAACCCTAAACCTGACCCAACTGTACCATGATGTGAATGAGCAGGGTCTACTCGATAAAAGCGATCGAATAAACGTGATAATGTATCAATAGGAATACCAATACCATTATCTTTGACTGTTACTTGAAGAGAGTCATATTTATATTTAAGGTTTTGATAACCTCTGAAAATTACTCCACTACTCTCAGAGCTATTGCCTAGTTTCCCTTTGTGAGTCCTCAAAGTTGCTTTTTTGACTTTGGGAAAGCGCTGCAACTCTACTACTATCTGACCACCAGATGGGGTATACTGAATTGCATTACTAATCAGATTTGTAAATAACCTAGCTAGTTGATCCCAATCTCCTATGAGTGTAATATCTTCCTCAGATGTAAGATTTTTGATGCTTGGAGATGTGTCTTGATTTTTATCTTTTTTTTGCGGGTTTAATACCCCACCGTCTACACGGTGTTCAAAATTGTTTGGGGTGAGATACTCCATGCAACTTTCCCTCCTGACTCCTGAGTTCCCCTCTTGGGAGGGGTTAGGGGTGGGTTTACTCCTGACTCCTTCTTCAACTACCTTTTCAATAAGGTCGGGTAGGGAGATTTTTAATTCTAGATTTATCTCTTGGGCAGTAGCGATCGCTTGTTGTTCTTCTACTACTTCTATCAATAAAGCATCTAAAGGTACTGATGAAAACTGGGACTGCACTATCCCACTATCTTGACGTGCCAAAAATAGTAAATCATCTACCAGTTTTCCTAACCGACGAGTCAAACGTTCGATAACTTGTAGTTGTTGCTGATGTTCGGATGATGCCAAATCTCGGTCTGCTAAAGCAACTTGTACATTAGTTTGAATCATTGCGATGGGGTTGCGGAGTTCGTGGGAAGCATCAGCAGTAAATTTTTTCAGATGTTGATAAGATTCCCGTACTGGTTGTATTGCTAACCCAGAAAGTAACCAACCAATTGCTCCTACTGAAATTATGACTAAACAGGTAATGATACTTAGGTCTAGCATTAACTGGCGAATTGGTTTTGTTACTTCAAACCAAGGATGACTGACTCGCAAATATCCCAAGACTTGGCGATCGACTTCTACTCTGTCTGTTATCTGTCGTAGTAGTAAATTATTATCTATGGGTTGTTGTAATGTTTCAACTTTTTCCAAGTGAGGGGTTATTCGTATTGTTTCTCCAGTGCGGTTGGAATGTATGGGAATATTTAGGGGAGCGGAAAAGGTTGACCAAATTAGTTCTCCTGTGGAGCTAAACCATTCAAGGTCGATATGGTCATCTTCTACTGTTTTGGCATTATCTCGAAAGCTAGCTTCGAGGTTAACACGAAATTTTTTACTATTTTTAGTGGGAAAAGATTCGATGACTAGCGATCGCTCTACTACTTCTACGACATGAAGTAAAGTATCGTCGATACGTTCGATCAAGGTATTTCGGAAATAGATATAAAATCCTGTGACAAATATAAGTAATAAAATAGCTGTGACTGTAGTGTACCAAATTGCTAAACGACGACGACTTTTTTGAAACATATTTATCACCTACATTTCGCAGTTCAAAACATAGTATAAAGGATAAGTAGTCAGTAAGTAGGTAGGTCTAATTAAACGTTAAAAAAATTGTAGGGGCAGGTTTAACCGAAAGCTTTGAATTAAGCGTGATGAGTTCTAAAAATCAGCCCTCTCTAATATTGCATTTATTTATTTTCACCTACTTAGTAGTCAGTATTGAGAGGCGAATATTTATTGCTAATTGCCAGGATAAATCAAGTGTTTATTATTGATTTATTATCATGATTGGTAGAGTCTAAATATTTGGTAATTCACCGATTTTTATACTATTTTTTGTATAGAACCCATTTGATATCTATATAATTATGGTAGTCAAGTCTTTTCGCGCATCAATTTTGAGGAAAAATCTGAAGAAGGAGTGTTTTTTGGGGGTTGCACATTATGGAATGATGTTGCCAAAAATTGCTTTAGATTTTGACTAAGAAAAACCTCATATTAATCATTCTAGCAATTGATTAATCCACAATCCAATTCTATCAAAAATATCAAATCATTCGTCACTGTGCAACACTGTTTTTTGTATTGTTTCTCCCCACATCTTCCCTCTTTCCTCTTACCTTCCCCTCTTGGGAGGGGGAGGGGCGAGGGGTGGGTTGTCTCCTGTCTCCTGACTCCTGACTTCTAGCTAAAAAAACGCGCATATTTATGAACATATAATCGGGGTTTCTATATGGCAAATTGATATGGGGAATGTGATTTATCAGGCAGGAAGCAGAAATAAATCTGGGAGTATAAATACCATCTCCTGAATCAAAAAAAATCATAATTTTAATTTTGCTGTAAAAAGGTCAGTGTATCTAGGGAATATAGCAATTATTATATTTGTGAGGTACAAAGTTATGGGTTTTAGGGAAAACCTTAACTGGGAATATTTTAACTGGGAATAGGAAATAGAAAAGAAGAAAAACAAGTGTAACTCATGAATCTGAGAAGCACTATATTTTAATTCTTGACTTTGCTGCTACTTCTTTTGCGTGTTCTTCTGCTG
This sequence comes from Okeania hirsuta, assembly GCF_003838195.1. Taxonomy (GTDB): domain Bacteria; phylum Cyanobacteriota; class Cyanobacteriia; order Cyanobacteriales; family Microcoleaceae; genus Okeania; species Okeania hirsuta. The sequence continues at coordinate 3,541 of NZ_RCBY01000081.1, read as the reverse complement.
CGTGAATAGTTTGTATTTTCCAGTTGTTTTTTTGTTATTGTACTTTGCTCTGCTTTGGCATATTGACATTTTAGATTGACTTGTTTTTGCTTTGGTAAATCTTGATTAGTAGGTGTTTCAACTACTTCTCCCCTTTTATTAATAAATCCCCTCTTTTTTCCTTGCTTAAAAAATGCTAGTTCTCCATTAAACCTTCCTAATTCGTCATAACAAATTGGCATAACTTCCTCTCCACAATTATTGATATAACCATATTTTTTTCTAGCATTCCCCTTGCTATTTCTTGACTAAAACTATCGGCAAAATCATAGATAAAATCAATAACAATTTTGGCATTGCTGAGTGGTAATGATTTTTAGATTAAGTATCAACGCAAAACATAAGTTTTTCAATTTTACCTTCAGCTACTTACCATTACATTTCAGAAACGCCACAATTTTTCCCTTATAGTTTATATAACCCCACTTTTTATCTCGTTTTACAAGTGCTAAACCTTCAGAAAATTGCCAAGCTGATACATAAGTAGGAGGTATTATCTCTTTTCCTTCTCTATTTTTATAACCATGCAGATCGTTGACTTTAAACCGTATTAATTCTTCAGTACGATCGGTTACTTCATCATGATAATTTTTTGGTTCTTGTGGTTGATTAACATCCAAAAATTTTCCATTAGAGTCAATATATTGAGTTTGATTATTAATCTTGACTTTTGCTACTCCTAAAGAAAACTCACTTGCTGTTTCTAATTTTGGCGGAATTACAACCTTTCCAGCTCGATCTTTATACCCCCATTTCCCATCACTCTGAAAAGGAATTAAAAACTTAGTCATTGATGATAATTTATGCAAAATTTTCGATAATTTATAATATTTTATTATCATTTTCTTTGTGGGTTTAATACCCCACCGTCTACAGGGTGTTCAAAATTACATGGGGATTCTAACCCCAAGTAATTTTCCTCCTGTCTCCTGTCTCCTGTCTCCTGTCTCCTGTCTCCTTCTTCAAAGTTCAATTCAAACTACAGTTGATGCTTTTAAAGAGACTCAATTTCAAATCGTAAATATTGCAAAAATTCCCAAAAATCAGCAATACATAGAGATAATCAAAATAAATTTCATACTTTTGATATGAATTGTCTTATTGTAGGCCATGATATCATGTCCGGTTGAATAATTAGACTTTGGTGGAAGGAAGGCAGAAGGCAGGAGCGGTGCGACCCCGCGTCGGCGTTAGACGCAAGGGAATGCGCACCAAGAGAGGCAGGAGGCAGAAGGTTTTCTCAAGAGTGTCACCTTAATTTTATACACAAACGATGCTACCGGACATGATATGACTCTACGAAAAAGTGATATTTAAGCCTACATTCCGCACGACAAAATGTAGCAACCTAAGAAGGAGTCAAGAGACAGGAGACAGAATTTTAGAACAAAATCATAGCTGCCGCGATTGAGTAATCATGTATAGCAAGTATTTATACTTAATTATTTACTCGGAATTTGATCGACGAAAAAAGTAAAAAAGTCAGGACTTACGCAAAGACACTGTGTATAGAGTCCAGTAACTATTGTCCAATAGTTATGAGTACTATATATAGTGTATCTGCGTAAGTTCTATTGGTTTTTGTTGTGGCGATCGCTATAGATATAGATAGTGTGAATCATAGATTGATGTTTTTTTAACTATAGCGCCTGGGTTTTTAGATTTTAGATTAGTTTTCTTTGTGGCGATCGCTATAACTTTAATTTCATACTTTTGATATAAATAGGATTTACGCAGATACGCTATATGTAGCGCTCACAACTATTGTCCAATAGTCTTTATACTCTATAAATAGTGCCTTTACGTAAGTCCTGATAAATTGTCCTGTGATTGGCGAAAAATCTACGAAAAAGTAGTATTTAAAAGCCTTTCCTGAGGAAATACTGCGCAAACAGGTGTCTAATATATGCACAAATTGGCTGATAGCTGTTAACGTAGTTCCGACCTAGGAGGCTAGCTGATAGCTGATGGCTAGTTAAGATAAGATGATATTGGTTAAAAAATGTTAATAAGTGTTAACTTATGTTCATATCTTCTCAAGGGATAATCAAGCTCAAAAAATCCCTCAAACAGAGAGTATTTTTTGGCAATGAACCGACACCGGAACTCATAGCTATATTGCTTGTTTACTTCGTCCAAGGAATTTTAGGGTTGGGACGTCTTGCTGTCAGTTTCTTTCTCAAGGATGAATTGGCCATGAGTCCCGCTGAAGTATCGGCAATGTTGGGCGTTGTCATCATACCGTGGATGATTAAACCTGTTTTTGGGTTTATTTCAGATGGAGTGCCAATATTAGGTTATAGACGACGACCTTACATGATTTTTTCTGGGGTACTGGGGGCATTTTCTTGGATAGCATTGGCAAAATGGGTACATACTCCACTAGCAGCGACGGGAGCGATCGCTCTGAGTTCTTTATCGGTGGCTATTAGTGATGTAATTGTTGATTCTTTAGTTGTACAAAAAGTGCAAAAAGAATCTGTTAGTAGTACGGGTTCTCTACAATCTTTATGTTGGGCAGCTTCAGCATTAGGAGGACTAATAACTGCTTATTTGAGTGGTTATTTACTAGAGCATTTTAGTAATCAAACTGTATTTTTAATGACAGCTATTTTTCCTTTGATTGTTTCTGTTGTAGCCTGGTTAATTAATGAAGAAAAAGTTACTATTGGGATTAATTTTGACAATGTAAAACAGCAAATTAAACTGGTGAAAATAGCTGTTACTAAAAAATCAATTTTATTACCAACTGCTTTCCTATTTATTTGGCAAGCAACCCCTAATTCTGAGTCAGCTTTCTTTTTCTTTTCCACAAATGAATTAGGATTTCAACCAGAATTTTTAGGTAGGGTACGGTTAGTAACAAGTATTGCAGCTTTAATAGGTGTTTGGCTATTTCAACGCTTTTTTAAATCTGTTCCTTTTCGGAAAATTTTCGGATGGTCTATAGTTATTTCTGCTGTTTTAGGAATGACTACTTTATTGCTAGTTACTCATGCTAACCGCAGTCTAGGTATCGATGACCATTGGTTTAGTTTAGGAGATAGTTTAGTGCTAACAGTAATGGGAGAAATTGCTTTCATGCCTGTATTAGTTTTAGCTGCTAGACTTTGCCCACCAGGAGTAGAAGCAACTCTATTTGCTTTATTAATGTCTATCTATAATTTAGCTGGACTTATCTCCCATGAAGGAGGTGCATTGTTAATGCATTGGTTAGAAGTTACAGAGACAAATTTTGATAATTTGTGGTTGTTAATAGTTATCACTAACCTATCTACCTTATTGCCATTATTTTTACTAAATTGGTTACCAGCAGCTAATGCTCAAATGGAGGAAAATGAAAATATTAATTCTCTATCAGTATTAGAGCTGAATTCTATTAGCTCTGAAGTTGGTAGAGATAATTTTTTACCAGAATATTTACCAGAAATGGTACCAACTCCTAGTAGTAAAAACTCTCAAAACTAAAAATAGGTGGTAGGTCGTAGGTGTAATATCATGT